>CANLQR010000024.1 GCA_947492135.1 Deltaproteobacteria bacterium
CGACCGCGGCCCCGGCGACCCGCGCGACGCCGCGGCCGCGCAAGCGCACGCGCGCGCTCAAGCCGAATCCCTACGCCGCAAAGTGACGCGTATCGCTGCCATCACGATGCTGGCGATCGGTGCGAGCGCTGCATCTGCGCTCGCGGTACCGCCGGTGGTGGCATCACCGTATTCGATCAGATCGGGTGGATCGGGCCGCAACCTCGTTCGCACCGAGCCCGAGCGCAGTGTGCTTCGTCAGGCCGAGCTCGACGACGACGCTCGAAACGACGTCTCGCGACGCGAAGCGGCCGCAGCGTTCGCCGATGGCGAAGCGGCGTTCGAGCGTGCGGACTATGCCCTCGCGGCCGATCGTTTCGAGACCGCACAACAGTTGTCGCCGCATCAGTGGACGCTCTACAATCTCGCGCTGTCCCGTCGGCGTGGAGGGGATCTGCTGGGCGCGTGGCAGGCTTTCTCGGCGCTGGCGGCCAGCGAGACCGGCGGTGTGGAGCAGCGCGAGGCCGAGCGCGAGCGCGACGCCTTGCTGCCGCTGCTCGGCGTGGTGCGCGTGCGTGGCCCGCTCGGCGCCCGCGCATGCATCGATGCCGAGGCCGCAGTCATCGACACACGGGGGCCTGTGGATCGCGTCGTGCTGCCCGGCCTTCACCGGATCACGACCGCGGCGAGCGAGCACGACGTCCACGTCGAGGCCGGTGAACTGATCGACGTCGAGGCGACGACGCTGGTGGCGGCGCGTGATCCCGTGCGGCAGTGGCTCGTCGTCGCCACTGCCGCCGCCTCGGTCGCAACGATCGGTGCCATCGCCGGCGCGGCGACCTCGTCGACGCGCACGAGTCAGGGCCTCACCGGCGCCGCTGCGGTCGCGGGAGGTGTCACGCTGGGCGCCTCGATCGTCGCGCTGGTCCGGCGTTCACGTCAGCGTGCAACCGCGACAGTGGTGCTGCGCTGCGGCGCAAGCTGACTTCAGAAGCGCCCCGCAAGTGTGAGGCCCCCACCGCGGCGACCAGCGGCAGCTCCGATCCGCACGCTTGTACGCAATCGCTGCCGCCGCTCGAGCCCGATCCCTAGCAGCGTCGCACCTGCAGCGAGCAGCAGACCGCCTGGCAAGCCCATGGTCAGTGCGGCGCGCGTGCGAGCCTCGCGTTGGCAGCCATTGCCGGCCAGACGCCGGCAGGGATCGAGGGTGCCCAGAATGATGCTGCCGAACACCAGCAGCAAACCACTGGTCGTCAGCAGCGCACCACCACGGATCTGTCGCAGCACCACGCCGCCCTGCGGAGCATCACGCCAGTCGATCCGCCCGAGATCGATGGCGTCATCCTCGTCCTGTTCGCCCCACTGATCGATCTCACCCTCGTCGGACTCGGCGGCGACGGATCCTTCAGGGGACTCCAAGACCGGCGACGCTGCGTCCTGCACCGTCGGCTCCGCGGGCGCGTCCTGGGGCTGCAGCGGACCTTGATAGGGACGCGGCGGGCTCGCCCAAGCCGGAGTCACCACGGTGAGACTGCAAGCCCACACGATCGCGAGCCGACGAACGTGGCCGATCCCGTCGGGGGTCCAGGGGTGCACCGGCGGACGATACCACCAGCGAATCGCGCGACAACGCGGTCGCCCCGTGTCACGCTCGAGGACCCAGACGATGTCCCTGATCGCTTTGCTCATTGCCGCGCTCGGGGCTCCCGCGCCAGCTGCGTGCCCCGACGCCGCACTCGCCACGGTCGAACTGGGTCGCAGCGCGGCGCCGGTGCGGCTCCACGCGTTTTTCGATCCCGCCGCGACCGGTGCCAGCGGCATCTACGCTGAGCTCCGCCGCATGGTCGCCGAACGGCCCGACGAACTTGCCGTGTCGCTGTGGATCGTTCGACCCGTCGCGAGCTTCGATCCGCGGCTCGACCGTGTCCGGCGCTTCGTCTCGGCGGCGGCCCGCCTCGATCGGCTCGGTGACGCGCTCACCCTGGTCGCTCGCGTCGGTCCCGACCATGTTGCCGCGAGCCTGCTGGACGAGGCGCGCACGCGTGCCTTCGCCCCGAGCCTGCGCGTGGACGCCGTGCGATTGCTCGGGGCGCTCGCCACGGGTTGCGATGAAGCGCGTGTCGACGCCGCGACGTCTCGGGTGCTGGCCTTGGGTCGCAACGCGACGCTCGGGCTGGTGCGCCTGCCGGCGTTTGCGATCGGGACCTACGTTTTCGACGACACGCCGGGGCTCGAGCGCGTCCGCCCGGAGCTCGGGCGTGAGCCCGTGCGACGCGCGCTGCGGTGGCGTTCCGCGGGCGCGCCGACGATGTCGGCCTCGGTGGCGCTGCGCAGCGAACGTCGGAGGATTCCCGCGGCTGGCGGGCTGGTCTTGGGCGGTATCGGCCTACCCCATCGGCTCGCGGTGATCGCCCAGAGCGAGAGCGACCCCAATCTCTTCTTGAGCCTTCCGCGGGCGCTGCGGTTCCGCAGCGAGCACCCGGGCCGCCTGGCGATCCACATCCAAGCGCGAGGTTCTGGCTTCGGGGCCAACGTGCTACGAGCGCGCCTGTGCGCTGCCGCTCGCCTGGGCCGCGAACTCGACTACGCCAGGCTACTCTCCGCCCCACCCGACCTGCGCCGCGACCCGGCCCCCAGCGACTCCGATCTGCTTGGGATGCTCGATCGCGAGGCCGAGGCGCATTGCGAGGACGAGCCTGTAGGGGCCGCCGACAGCCTCCCCGAGGGTACGTGGCTCGACGGCGTGGCGCGATCACCCACGGAGCTGGACGAGCTACCCAACCTGCTGCGCCAGGCCACAGCGGCCCACCGTGCCCTCGACGTCTTCATCGTGCCCGTGGAGACCGAGCCCCGATCTTAAGCTGATATGCTCCGCGCTCCGCATGGAAGTCCGCTATTTCGCCGCGACGGACATCGGGCGCAAGCGCGCGGCCAACGAGGATAACTTCCTCGTCGACCACGATCTCCACCTGTTCGTCGTTGCTGACGGGATGGGCGGCCACGCCTCGGGCGAGATCGCGAGCGCGCTCGCGGTGCATGCCGTCCGTGACGTCATCCACGAGGAGCGCGATCTACTCGCTGCCTACGACGACGAGGATCCCCGCTCTCACGTGGAGGTCTGCACGTTGCTCGAGTACGCGGTGCACCGGGCCGGCGAGCGGATCTTCGAGCGCGCCCAAAAAGAGCCCGAGAAGCGCGGCATGGGCACGACCATCGTCGTGCTGCTCATCATCGGGGCCCGCGGCTTCATCGCGTACGTGGGCGACAGTCGCATCTATCTGGTGCGCGGCGGCATCGTCTACCAGCTGACCGAGGACCACAGCCTCAAGAACGAGCTCATCCGACTCGGCAAGATCCGTGCGGACGAATTCGAAGAGAGCCCCTACGCGAACCTCAAGAACGCGATGACCCGCGCGGTCGGTGTGTACGCGATGGTCGAGGTCGACACGCTCGACTTCGACATCATCCCCGGCGACGGGTTCCTGCTATGCAGCGACGGTCTCTACGAGTACCTGGACGACAATGACATCGGCCGCGCGCTGGCCCTGCCCGAGATCCGCGAGGTGCCTGGTCGCCTCGTGGAGCTCGCGAATACCCGCGGTGGCAAGGACAACATCACCGCGGTCACGGTGCAGATCGCCGGTGAAGCCAGCGACCACGACCGCGCCAGCGAGATCAACTTTACCCTCGACCGGCTCAAGGGCGTGCCACTGTTCCGCCAGCTGAGCTACCAGCAGCTGGTGCGCATCATGAACATCGCGCGCAGCCGTGCGCTGGACGTGGGCGACACGGTGTTCTCGGAGGGCGACGAGGGCGCCGAGTTGCATGTGGTACTGCGTGGCACGGTCGAGCTATCGCGGGGCGGCGTGCGCATCGCAGAGCTGCCGGCCGGCACCCACCTCGGTGAGATGGCGCTGATCGACGCGAGCTCCCACACCGTCACCGCCACCGCAACCACACCGAGCAAGGTCCTGGGCATCGCCCGCCACGACTTCTACGAGATCCTCCGCAAGGAGCCCGCCCTAGCCGTGAAGCTGTTGTGGAGCTTCGTCCGGGTGCTGGCCGAGCGCCTGCGGACGACCACCGCCGAGCTCACGCACGCACGCGCCCCCGAGTTCGAAGCCGACGAACCCGTCGACCCCTCCGACGACCCTTTCTCGACATGACCCCGCCCAACGACCCACTCGACTTGCTCGTCGAAGCGGCCTGGACAGCCCGCGACGCGGCGATTTGCACCTATTCCGGCTTCGCCGTGGGCGCCGCGCTGCGCGACGCGAAGGGCAAGACCTGGACCGGGGCCAACGTCGAGAACGCGAGCTACACGCTTGGGCTGTGTGCCGAGCGCGTGGCGATATTCCATGCGCTCACCCATGGTGGGCGGGACTTCACCCATGTCGTCGTCGCAACCGACACGCCGACGCCGACCTCGCCTTGCGGGGCGTGTCGACAGATCCTCTGGGAGTTCGCGCGCAACGCGACCGTCGTCATGGTCGCACGCGGCGGCGTCACCGCGACAATCACTGTCGCCGAGTTGGTCCCCTTGGCGTTCGATGCTGGCGCACTCGATGCGGCGCGCACGGCCGTGCGCAACGACCCCGACGCGTGAGCGAGGGCACCAGCTGGGCCGGCGAGCGGCACTCGCAGGTGCGGTAGCCTTCGCCCGTGAACCTGCGAACCCTCGCTGTCCTCCCGTTCGTCGCGCTCGCCGCCTGCTCGGCTGACGAGCACCTCTACAAGGCCTCGATCCGCTGGACGTCGTGGGGCATCCCCCACATCGAAGCGCAGGACATCCCGAGCGCGGCCTATGCCCAGGCGTACGCGTTCTCTCGCGACAACGCCTGCATCCTCGCCGACCAGATCGTCAAGGTCCGCAGTGAGCGAGGGCTGTTCTTCGGCCCCGGCGAGATGAACAAGAATCTCGACAGCGACTTCACCCACCTGACGCTCGACATCTATGCGCGGGCGCAGACCGGCTTCGAGGTACAGCCACAGGACATCAAGGACACCATCGTCGCGTATGTCGCCGGCTACAACGACTACCTCGTGGCCGAGGGCGACAAGTTGCCCTGTGCTGGCGAACCCTGGTTGCGCCCGATCGACGAGATCGATCTATTCGCCCACTACGTCGAGCTGGGCACGCTCGCGAGCGCACGCGCGCTCGCCGACTATATTGGGACCGCCAAGCCCCCCGGTGCGATGGCCTACCCGTCGGCGGAGCCCGAGCCACTGTCGCACCTCGGCCGTAGCAAGCCCGGCAGCAACGGTTGGGGCATCGGCCAGGAGCGCTCGGCCCAGGGCCGGGGCATGCTGCTCGCAAACCCACACTTTCCGTGGCAAGGCGAACTCAAGCTGTGGGAGAGCCACCTGCGGGTCCCCGGCGAGCTCGACGTGTATGGCGTCGGCCTGCTTGGAGTCGTGGGCGTTCTCATCGGCTTCAACGAGGACGTGGCCTGGACCCACACGGTGTCGGCGGGCCAGCGCTTCACCTTCTACAAGCTGTCGCTCGATCCGACCGACGAGACCAAGTACCTCTACGACGGCGAGTACCGGGCCATGGAGGGACGGCCGTTCACGGTCGATGTCCTGCAGCCCGACGGCAGCATCACCCAGAGTTCACGGACGATGTGGCACAGCCACTACGGTCCGATTCTGAATCTCCCGCCGTTCGGCTGGGACTCGGAGGTCGTGATCACGTATCGCGACGCGAACATCGAAAACACCAAGCTCATCGCCCAGTTCCTGGGCATGAACCGCGCGCAGAGCATGGATGAGCTGCAAGAAGTCCACGCCCGCGAGCAGGGCATCCCGTGGGTCAACACGATGGCGACGAGCGCCAAGGGCGAGGCCTGGTACGCCGACACCACCCCGACGCCGAACCTCAGCGCGGCGGCGATCGCCGGCTGGAACGAAGCCCGGGAGAACGACCTTTTCATCAAGGCCGTGGCCGAAAGCGGTGCGGTGATGCTCGACGGTTCTGACTCCGTGTACGAGTGGGTCGACGACCCCGATGCGCGCGACCCCGGCCTGATCGCGTTTTCCAACGTCCCCCAGATCGAGCGCAACGACTTCATCTTCAACGCGAACGACAGTCACTGGCTGAGCAATCCGTCGGCACCGCTGGTCGGCTACTCGCCGATGCACGGCTTCGAGGGCACGCCCCGAACCGTACGCACTCGCATGAACATGCGCACACTGACAGAGGTTGCCAGCGGTGGGGCTTCGGGCCCAGAAGGGAAATTCGACCTCGCCGAGCTTCAGTCGGCCGCGCTCTCCAACCGAGGCATGGTCGCGGAGCTGGTGCGGGACAGCTTGGTGCAACGCTGCGAAGGGGTCGAGACGGTCGCGTACGTCAACCCGGCCACCGAAGTGACCGAGCACGTCGCGATTGCACCGATCTGCGCGGCGATTGCCGGTTGGGATCTGCGTCTGGATCTCGACAGCGTCGGTGCCGTGGCGTTTCGCGAATTCATCGGAGAGTACCCGGCCAAGGACCCGCGCGACGCCGGCCTCATGTTCCAAACGCCGTTCAACCCCGACGATCCGATCAACACCCCGAACACGCTGACCGAGCCGGTCGAGGGCGAGCAGGACTTCGCCCTGTACGCGCTGGCTGGCGCCACCGTGCGGCTGCGCCAGGCGGGCATCGCCCCCGACGCCACCTTGCGCCAGACCCAGTACACCAAGAAGGGCGACAAGCGCTTCCCGATCCACGGCGGCGGCAGAACCGAGGGCGTCACCAACCTCATCGACTACGACATCCTGATGACGTACCTCGAGGAGCCGATGACACGGGGCGAAGTGATCAACGAGGTCACGGGTCTCACCACCGAGGGCTACGTCGTCAACTACGGCACCAGCTTCATCATGACGCTCGAGTACACCGACGACGGGCCCAACGCGACGGCGTTCCTGACGTACTCGCAGTCCGGCGACCCGACGTCGCCGCACTATGCTGATCAGACCTCGCGCTTCAGTGAGAAGCAGTGGCGGCCCATCTTGTGGGACGACGAGGACATCCTCGCTGACGAGCAGGAGTTCCGCCTGCTGATCGTCGACTGACCGCTTGTGGTCACCAGACTTCGCAGATGTTCGGGGGCCGCATCGCGGTCCCCACCTCGCAGGCGAACGCCTCGCCAAACTCGGGGAGGTTCGCCAGCGGACCGTTGACGCGATACCGCGGGTGGCTATGCGAGTCGGTCATCACCATGAGGCGATCGTTCTCGGGCGTGCTCTGCGTGCACCAGATCTGGCCAAAGGCGACGAAAAAGAGCTGCTCGTGGGTCAGCCCTTCCATGGCCGGCTGGCGCGGATCGACCCCGTTGTCCTGGGCCCACTGGAGAAACGCGCGATGCGATTCCTTGATGCCCCCGAGGTCCGCAATGTTCTCGCCGAGCGTCAGCTTGCCGGACAAGTGCGCCCCCGGTTGGACCTCGTACCCGGAGTAGAGCGTCTCGACGCACGCCGTGCGCTGCTCGAAACGCGCGCCGACCTCGGGCGCCCACCACTCCCGTAGGGTGCCCGCGCCATCGAACTTGCGCCCTTGGTCGTCGAAACCGTGGGTGAGTTCGTGGCCCATGACCATCCCGATGCCCCCGAAGTTCATGGCCATGGGCCACTGCTGGCTGAAAAACGGCGGCTGGAGGATCCCCGCCGGAAATACCATCTCGTTGCCGCTGGCGTTGTAGTAGGCGTTCACCGTCGTGGGCGTCATATGCCACTTCGCGGGATCGACCGCGTGGCCGATGTCGCCGGTCTCGTCGGCGAAGTCGAACTCGGCCGCCGCCGCTACGTTCGCGAGGTGATCGTCGCCGATGGTCAAGCCGGCGTAGTCCTGCCATTGGGCGGGATGGCCGATCTTGTTGACGATCGCATGCATCTTGCCCGTAGCGGCGTCTCGGGTTGCGGGGTCCATCCAGGTGAGCTGCGGCAGACCCGACGCGAAGGCCGCCTCGATCTGCTGGATCATGCCCAGCGCAACACCATGGCTGCTCGCCGAAAAGTGCTCGGCGACGAACTCACGACCAATGTCCTCGCCCATCGCCTGATCGGAGAATCCGACGCACCGTTTCCAGCGCGGGGCGATCTCAGCCTGGCCGCTGAGCGCCTTGCCGAAAAACTCGAAGTGAGCGTCGACGAACGCCGTGGGCAGATGATCCGCTGACGCGTGAAGCAACTGCCAGCGCAGGTAGTGGCGCAGCGTCGTCGCCGGCGTCGCAGCCAAGAGCGTCGTCAGCTCGGCGAAAAAGCTCACCGGGCTCAAGCTGACGGCCGCGATGTCGGAGCGGCCAATCGCGGCGAAGTACGGCGACCACGGCAGCGGTGCGGCGGCGTCGAGCCCGTCGCGCTCGAGCTTGTGATACCGGGCCTCGGGTTCGCGAAGCGCCTCGCGTTCCACCGAGATCTCGGCGAGGCTGGTCTCGAACGCGATGACGGCAGCCGCGGCGCTCGCAGCAGACTTCGGCGGCTCGCCAGCGAGCTCGAGGACGCGCGTGACATGGGCGAGGTACCCCTCACGAAGTGCGATCAGCCGGGGCTCGGTGCCGCGATACAGCGCGCGATCGGGAAGACCAAGTCCGCCCTGCTCGAGAAAGGCGAGGTTCACCTTGGGCTGCTTGTAGTCGGGGCCGACATCGAGGCCGAACAGCGCACGAGTCCCGCGTTTGTGGAGCTCGCCCACCACCGCGAACAACGACTCGGTGTCCGTGACCGTGTCGATACGAGCCATTGCCCCCGCGAGGGGTGCGATGCCACGCGCCTCGATGCCGGCCTCGTCGTTGCAGCTGCGCCAGAAGTGCCCGAGCTTGTCGTCCTCGCGGGCCGCGGCCCGCTCGAGGATCACCTTCATTGCCAGAATGTTGCGCTCACGCAACGCGTGAAACCGGCCGTAGCGCGGTTGATCTGATGGCAACGGCGTCGCGTCGAGCCAACCACCGCATGCAAACCTGTAGAAGTCCGAGCAGGGATCGGTGGCCCGGTCCATGGCCGCCGCGACCTCGGCGGTGGTCTCGTTGCGGGCGTCCACCGGCGTCGGCGCTTCGCTGTGACCGGACTTGCAAGCAGACAGCGCAGCGATGGCGACGAGCGACAGTGTTCGAGTCATTGCGGTTCGACCAGCCTGCCACGGCACCGCACTCGAGGAGGATGACCTCCCGCACGGATCCTGAAACAGGTCAGTTTGACCCCACGATCGCGCTCGGAGTTTCACCGGCGCGCGCGTGTTGAGGGCCAGATGTGGAGCGCGACGGCAGTCGTCAGCCGGCCTTGGCGTCGGCCTGCGCGCGAACGATCTGCTCCGCCAACTCGGGCACGACCTCCCAAGCCACAGCCTCGAGCACCTCGCGCGTGAGCGCGACGATCGCCGCGGCAACCTTGGGGTCGAGTCCTGCGGAGGCACCACCGGCCGCCCGCAGCCGCGCGAGCATGCCCGGCGTCGGATCCGAAGCCGGCGCGAACGGGATCGGGATCGCGATCGGAATCGGAAGTGCGGCCGGAGCCTCGGCCGCCGGTGCCGTGCGAGCCGCCGCCGGTTGAAGCCGAACGGGTCCCGGGGCCGTGGCACTGCTGCGAGCCTCGGCGGGAGCGGCAGGTGCCGTGAACGCAGGCGTGGCGGGCGGGCGGGCGCCCGGCGACGGGGCGCCGACCAGCGGCACGGTCTTGGCCGAGACCGGAGACGCGGCGACCGGAGGCGCGGCGACCGGAGGCGCGGCGACCGGAGGCGCGGCGACCGGAGGCGCAGCGACCGGAGGCGCGGCGCGGACAGGCGGCGCAGCAACCGGCGCGGCGACAACGGCAGCAACCGGCGCAGCCGCAACCGCGGGCGGCGCAGCGGCAGCGACCGGCGCAGCAACGACCGGCGCAGCGACAACCGGCGCAGTGGCGACGGCGTCGACGTTTGCGCCGGCGTTGCCCGTGACCTCGGCCACCTTGTCGATGAGTTCTTGGCTATCGAACGGCTTGGCGAGGAAGCCATCTGCGCCGCAACGCTTGAGCCGTGCCGCATCCACGCCGCCTTGGTTCGACACCAAGAGCAGCACCGGAATCTTCGCGGTATCGGCGTCAGCCTTGAGTTGTTCGCAAACGTCGTACCCGCTGGGCTCTCCCGCAGCGAGGTTTGCGTCCACCAACACGACGTCAGCGCCCAGCTGCTTCGCACGGGCGACCGCTTCCGAGCCCTTGCTGACGGCGGTCACCTCCGCGTCTTCCGCGGCAAAGGTGATCTTGATCGCCAGCCGCATGGTCTTGCTATCATCGATCGCGAGGATCTTCGTCGGCATCGCGCGCTCCAGGCAGGGCAAAGGCGTACCATGGGCAGCGTGATCGGGTCAACGAAGCCAAGCGGCGACGTTCCGCACCACGTCGAGGGTGACGGCCGCGCACTCGCCCCGACGATCCTCGATCCGACCCCGTTGCTGAGCCTGCAGGAGACCGGCGAGGGCGGTAGGGCACTGAATGCGCTCTGTGACCGTCTCGCGGGCGAGATCATCCTGCGCTACGCCGTTGGCCGTACGACGCTCGACCTCGGCCACGGCGCGCCTGCGGTGACCGAGTGGGTGCGGCCTCGGGCCTCGACCCTCACGGTCGTGGATGCGGTGGACCTCGGCCGCTCGGCCAAGATCCGCCTGCCCTGGCGCGACGGAAGCTTCGAGTGCGTCTACTGCCTCCGCACGTTCTCCCATCTGGGCCACGACGGGCGCAGCTCGGACGCAGCGGCCCGCATGATGCTCGTGGAGCTTGCCCGGGTGCTGGCTCCCGGCGGTGTTGCCGTCTTTCAGATCGACAACCCCCGCAGCCTCTGGGGTGCCTATCATGGGATCCGCCATCCCCGCACCGTGATCGAGCGGGGCCCGTTGCTGGTCGAGTCCGCGCGCGGTGTGACGCGGTTCGACACCGTGGCCCGTCTGCTGGAGATGCTGCCGCCCGATCTGGCGGTGTCCGACACCCATGGGCTTCGCGTGTTCACGGCGTGGCCTCGGTCATTGCTGGTCCCCGTCGTCGGTCGCCTGCTCGCCGGGCTCGACTGGTTCGCCCGCGATCGGGCGCTGCTGCGCGGGTTTGGGGCCCACGTCCTGGCCGTCATGCGACGAACCCGGTAGGTCGGCTGGGTTTGCTCGACGCCGCGATCCCGGCAACACTCGCTTGTGTCGAACGAACCCAAGCGCGCGAGGATCCTGGTCGTCGACGACGAGCAGAGCATGCGCGAGTTCCTGAGCATCTGCTTGGGCCGTGCGGGTCACGAGGTGACCACCGTGGGTGGCGGAACCGCCGCGATGGCCGCGATCGACGCCGAGACGTTCGACCTGATCATCACCGACCTCACGATGCCTCAGGTCGGTGGCATGGACGTGCTGCGTCACGCGATGCGTCGTGACGCCCCGCCCTTGGTGCTGATGATCACCGCGTTCTCCACCGCTGAGACCGCGATCGAGGCGCTGAAACTCGGAGCCTATGACTACCTGAACAAGCCCTTCAAGGTGGACGAAATCCTGGTCGTGGTGAGCCGTGCGCTCGAGCGAGCGCGACTCGGCCACGAGAACCGGCGACTGCGAGAGCAGCTCCGCGGCGTCGGGACGCTCGACCACATGATCGGGCGCTCGGTGGCGATGCAGCGGGTGTTCGAGCTGGTTCGCAAGGTCGCTCCAACCCGCACCAACGTGCTGATCCGCGGGGAATCGGGGACCGGCAAGGAACTCGTCGCCCGGGCGCTGCACAACCTCTCGGACCGCGCCACCGGGCCTTTTGTCGCCGTCAACTGCGGAGCGATTCCCGAGAACTTGATGGAGTCCGAGCTGTTCGGACACGTCAAAGGCTCGTTCACCGGCGCGACCTCGGGGCGCGACGGAGTCTTCGCAGCTGCGCGCGGTGGGACGTTGTTTCTCGATGAGATCGGCGAACTCTCGCTCGCGATGCAGGTCAAGCTGCTCCGAGTGCTGCAGGAGCGGCGTGTGCGGCCCGTGGGTGGCGACAAGGAGTTCGAGGTCGACGTACGCGTGGTGGCGGCCACCAACCGTGATCTCGAGGCCGCCATCGCGGCTGGGGAATTCCGCAACGACCTGTACTTTCGCCTCGACGTCGTGCAGGTCGTGCTCCCACCACTGCGGCACCGGGTGGAGGACATTCCGCTGCTCGTCGAGCGCTTCTTCGAGCGGATCACCCGCGAGTTCGACCGGCCCCTGCGCGGGGTCGGGCCCGACGCCATGGACTGGTTTCTGGGGCACGACTATCCGGGCAATGTCCGAGAGCTCGAGAACCTCGTCGAACGTGCAGTCGCATTGGAGACCGGCGATGTCCTGTCCGCGCAACACCTACCTCAACGACGGGCACGCAGCCGCAGTCCCGACGAGCTGAACGTGAGTGATGGCAACGTCGACCTCGACCAGGCCGTCGCGGATCTCGAACGGCGACTGATCGGTGACGCGCTTCGTCAAACCGGTGGCGTCCGCAAGGAGGCCGCACGGCTGCTCCACATCACCTTCCGCTCGCTGCGCTATCGCCTGCAGAAGCTCGGGATCGAGGTCGGACAGAAGGACGACGAGGGCTGAACCCGGTTCCGCTTCCGGTGACGTTTTTTGTCGAGGGGGCCGAGAATTGTCGCTCCCTCCGCCCCGGGGAGGGCCCACCGAGACCCAATTCGGGGCGGCGTCTGTCCAGTGGAGGGGACTTCCAGCAGCGGGCCGCGTTGGCACGCGACGTGCTCTCACCGGCCGTCAAGTGTTCCCGCCCCGCCAACATCGGTCGACCACCCGGCGCTCTGGGGGCTTCACGCTCATCGAGCTGATGACGGTCGTCGTCATCCTCGCGGTGCTCGCGGTGGTAGCGATCGGTGCCTACGCCAAGCACATCCGGAGCGCACACAAGACCGAAGTGGTCAGCGACCTGTCGAGCTTGACGTTGCGACAGAAGACCTTTCTTGCGAAGAGCGGCCACTACGCGAGCTCGACCGGATGCGAAGGAGCGGGGTGTACGTACCCCGCAATGGCCCTGCTCACCGCGGCCACCGGACCCCTACCCTGGGACCCTGCCAGCACCGAGTACACCGCAGCTGCGGCGGCCGGCGAGTACTTTCGTGGTGGTGGCGCGGTTCACGGCTTCGACGCCCTGCAGTTCATGCCCGAAGGCGCTGACTCGTGGTGCGGCTACGCGACGGTCTCTGGCTGGGGCGCGCTCGCGGACGCCGGCAACGCGGACATCCCCGCGGACATCACCTCGGCACTCTTGGCCTCGCAAGAGTTCCCGGCTGGCTCGGCGCAGTTCTTCAGTCGCGATTGGTTCTTCAGCTATGCGCTGTGTGACTTTGACTTCGACGGAATCTACTGGGCGTTCACCACGACCCACTATTCCGCCACCGTGAACATGTCGACCGACGCTACCGCGACCTACCTCGAAAACGAGTAGCGCGGCGGCATTCGCCCCACCCCGATTCGCCCCAAAAAAAGGACTAGGACACCATGTTTCTCGACATTCAACGACTCAAGAAGGCGCGTGGCTTCACGCTCATCGAAATCATGATCGTGGTTGCGATTCTCGGCATTCTCGCCGCGATCGCAATCCCCGCGCTCACCAAGTACATGCGCCGAAGCAAGACCAGCGAGGCCCGGGTCCAGCTCTCCAAGATGTTCGATGCGTCCTCCGCTTTCTTCAACGAGGAGCACGTCGACCGCGGTCAGGTTGCGCTGCTCGGCAACGGTGGTGCGATCGCTCAACTTGCGCCCCACCGCTGTCCGTACGACACCGCGTCGCCGACCGGCCCGACGCAGGCCCAGATTACGCCTGCGCTCGCCGATGACTGCAACCTCGGCCCTGGCGGTCGCTGCGTCCCGGCGCCCGGCGGCGGCGGTGCGGGCTACTACGACATGGCCCTGTGGAGCAACAACAACACCTGGAACGGCCTGAACTTCCAGATGGAGCAGGGGCACTACTTCCATTACAACTTCGTCGCGACCAACGCAGCCACCGGCTTCGGTAACTGTCAGTTCACGGCGCAGGCGTTCGGCGACCTCGACGGTGACCTCACCTTGTTCTCGACCTACGAGCGCTCCGGAGCAGCCGACCAGTTCGGTGTCAACGGCGCGGCAGGTCTCTACATCGACCAAGAAGTCGAGTGAGGCCCCCCAGCGCTGCCGCCTGAGCATCGGGGCGGAGGCGGCCCAAAGCACGGCGATCGTGGATCTACGGGTCCCCGGTCGCCGTTTTCGTTTGCTACGCTGGTGCCCGCTCGTGCGACGCGTCGGGACATGGACTATCGCCGCAGGACTCGGGCTCGTCGCCCACACTGCCCACGATCGAATCCTCGCCCGGCAGGCCGACGCACCGCCGGAGTTCGACGTGCTGTACGTGCCACCGGCCGAGCAACTCGTGTCGATGTCGGCTGGCTACCGTGAGGCACTCGCCGACCTGATCTGGGTGCGCGCGCTGATCTACTCGGGCGAAAATCTGGGCAACGCCCAGATCGAGGCCACCGGCCGCTACGTCGACGCGATCATCGGGCTCGCGCCGCGATTTCGGCGGGCATACCTGTGGGGCGGCATCACGGCGGTCTACAGCGGTCGTGCGGAGATCGACCGGCCGATGGTCGATCGGGCGATCTCGACCTACCGTCTGGGCATCGCCCAGTTTCCCGAGAGCCATGAACTGCTCTACCCGATGGGCATGCTTCTACTGACGCAGGTGCCCTCGACACCTGGATATGACGACGATGAACGTGCCGCGCTCCGGCTCGAGGGAATCGAGTTCATCCGCCGAGCCGCGGCCTTTGGGGCCGATCCGCTGGTCCGCCAGTACGCGGCCACGTTGGTCTCGGAACACGGCGAGCGTGCGCTCGCGATCCAGTTCCTCGAGAGCCAGCTCGCGCAGGCCCAAGACGAAGACCATCGGCGCATGCTGTACAGCAAGCTGTCGTCCCTGGGCGGAAGCGCTGCGGCCCAGGCCGTCGATCGCGTGCGGCAGGAGTTCTCGTCCGAGCACCGAGCGCGGGCGCCCTACTTGCCCGAGGCGCTCTACGCGGTGCTGCGCGACGATGGAATCAGCCGGCCTTGATGACCTTGGTCTCGCCGTCGGCGAGGTCCACAGACATCGTCACTTCGCGGCCGTCGCTCCACTTCCACTTCACCTTGTGTTTTCCCGGGGTGACCTTCAGGCCCGAGATCGGCGTGACGCCGGCGAGCTTGCCGTCGACAAACACCTGCGCCGGCGTGACGCCTGAGTTGGCACCGATGCGGAGCGTCGAGGTCTTGGCGACAGCCGGGGCCGGTTGGGGCTTGGGCTTGGGCGGCTTGGGCTTGGACGGTGTCGTGTTCGGGCTTGGCGTTGGCGTTGGCGTCGGCGTCGGCGGGGTGACCGTCGGCGTTGCCGGACCCACCGGAGGCGTCCCCGGACCCACTGGCGGCAGGGTTCCAGCGGGCGTGGTCGCCGGAATCGGGGCAACGGCAATACCGGTGTTGTTGTCGCGGGCCAGCGTCAGCTTGACCTTGTCCGCCGGCTCGCCAGAAAACGCGAGGTCGATTCGAGTCGTCAGGTAACCCGCGGCGCTGGCCTCGACCTGGTAGGTCGCGTTGGGCTCTCGAGTGAGCTTGAACTGGGTGCCACCGCCAGCACCCATCGCGTAGGCCTGGCCGCCGACGATCAAGCTCATCGCGGCACCGGGTGGGTCGCTCTCGAGCAGCAGCGTGACGTCGCGATGGGCGAGCGACACCGGGAGGTTCAGGCCGGTCGCACCGACGTCGACCTCGCGCTCGAAGGCCAGAAATCCGTCTCGCGAAACCCGGACCCGATGCTTGCCCGACTGCAGGTCAGAGATGACAAACGGGGATGTGCCGAGCACCGACTTGCCGTCGACCTCGACCTGCACATCGGGCGGCGTGGTCTGGACTGTGAGCGCCGCTCTGGGCGCGTTGCCGGGTTCGGTGGTCGTGCTCGCCGTCGTCCCTGTCGTCACGTTGCGTTGGGAGTACAGGTAGACCAAGGCGAAACCGACGCCCACGAGGACGACGGCAGCCGCGAGGATCCCGACCACCAACCCCGCTGCGCTTCGTGGCGGCCGCTCGTCGAAGTCGAACTGCTGCGCGCCGTTCATCGGCCCGTTCATCGGACCGTTCATCGGACCGTTCATCGGACCGTTCATCGGACCGCGCATTTGCTGCCCAGAAGCCATGGGTGCCATCTGCGGCTGCTGCATGGGCGCGAACATCGGCGCTGGTGGCATCTGCACCACGGGCATCGGGATCGTCGCCGTCGGCGGCGCACCCACGAACATCTGCTGCGCCGGCGGATAGGGGTTGTGCGTCGGCGGCACGAGCACCTGCGGCGCCGGCCAGGACGCCGGCGCCGGCGTCGGCACCATCGTGCGGCTGGCCGGAACCACGGTCACGCTGGGAGCGGCTAGCGTTGGCGGCTCGGAGAGATCGATATCGATCGCGGCGTCGAGTTCTCCGCCGACCTGGCCAGGGCGATCCGCTGCGCGAGGTGGTCCCGCGGGTCGGGGCGGCAACGGCACAGGATCGGCGTCCTCGAAGAGGCGAGTCTCGAGTTCCTCTTCGTCCCAGTCGAGCGCGCCACCCGGGGCCGCCGCCACCGCGTAGCTCTGCGTCGGTTTGGGGCGAACGCCACTGGGCCGAGGCATCGCGGGCAGCGAAACCGTCGGTGCGTCGGGTGGAGTCGATCGTGATGGCGGGCTCGATGGCGCAGCAACGGGGGCGGGCGTCGCAGGTGCGGGGCGTGGGCGGGGCTTGGGCGGCCCGCCACCCGGCGGCGGCGGCAGATTGGGCCGCGCGGTCGTCATGACCATCGTCTTGCGTTTCACGGCACGCCGCGGGCGCAAGTCCGAGTCCTCGGTTGGTTCGCTCGCAGGCGCCGCTGCCACGGGCGCCGCGACCGGTGGCCGTGGGGGGCCGGGTGCTGGCGTCGGACCTCGCGGCGGCGGCGGCGGCCCTGCCGTTGGCGTTGCGGCGGCCGGTGGTGGTGGTGGCTTGCGCGCGCCCGGTGGCGGTGGCGGCACAGCCGAGGGGGCGGGCGCCATCATCATCGTCTTGCGACGTGCCTGCTCTGCGGCCGGTGGAACCGACGCGGCGGCTTTTTCTTTCTCGAGCTCGATCTCCCGCGCGTACTGCTGACGCATCCACGCCGCCAAGTCCTTGCGGCTGTAGAACAGCCCCTGCGCGAACATGAACGCTTGGAGCTCATCGTGCAGCTCGATCGCGGACTGGTACCGTTGCTCCGGTTCCCTGGCCAGCGCCTTGTAGATGATGTTCTCGAGCGGCTTGGGGATCTCGGGATTGAGGGAACTGGGTCGCGGCACGTCGACCGCACGCACCTTCTCGAGCGTCGCGAAGTCGGTCTCGGCCTGAAACAGGCGGTTGCCCGTGAGAATCTCGAAGAGCACGACGCCGACCGAGAACACGTCGCTGCGCCGATCTAGCGGCATCCCGCGGACCTGCTCGGGTGACATGTAGCCGAACTTGCCCTTGAGAATCCCGGCCTGGGTTCGGGACGCTCGGCCGGCGGCTTTCGCCACGCCGAAATCGATGAGCTTCACCTCGCCCTCGAACGACACGATGATGTTCGGCGGGCTGACGTCGCGGTGCACGATGTGCAACTCGCGGTTGTATTTGTCTTTCTTGTTGTGCGCGTAGTCGAGCCCCTCGCAGATCTTCATGATCACGTAGCAGGCCTGGGCGACCGGCATGGGTCGCGTCTGCTGCTGACACTTCTGGAAGATGGCGCGGAGGTCTCGTCCGTTGATGTATTCGAGCGCGATGTAAAAGCTGTCTTGCTCGTTACCGAGATTGTAGATCTGTGCGATGTTCCCGTGGTTCAGCTGGACGGCGATCATCGCCTCGTCCTTGAACATGGCGATGAACTCGTCGTCCTCGGCGACGTGCGGCAGGATCCGTTTGACGGCGACGGTCCGCTCGAAGCCCTCGACGCCGTACTCCTTGGCCTTGTAGACCTCGGCCATGCCCCCAACGCTGATGCGTTCGAGCAGGAGATAAGGGCCGAACTGCATTGGCAGGTTCAAAGCGACGCTCCGGGCATCATGGAGGACACGCCCCGCGCGCGCGCGGGTGCGCAACTCGCACCGACGGGCGACATTATAGCGGAATTCGGGCGCCGCAACTCGAATGCATCAAACGCGCGAGCGAGGCTTTCGGGTCGGTCGTGCCCAGGGGTCCGTGGGCCCGGGCGACTGCCCCAGCAAAGCCGTGCAATGCCGCGGCACGCTGGCCGATGATAGACTTGGAGCGCGCGAACACCCATGGCCGGAATCGACGACGACCCGCTGCGTATCGGGGGAGTGCCCCGCACAGCGGGCGCCGCGGCCGTCGATGCGGCCGCCTCGGCGGAGGCGCCGGAGGCGATCCGCGGCATCGACACCCTGGAGATCGACGCGGCGGCCCGGGTTGCGCAGTCGCTGGCCGCCGGGGCGATCGACACCGACACAGCGGTGGCGACCTTGGCCGAGGCAGCCGCGACCACAATGCTCGGTCCCGGGGCCGACGCCGCCGCCATCGCGGCCGTCCGCGCCGAGGTCGAGGCCCTGCTTGCCGGCGATCCGACGCTCGCCGCCCTGCTGCGTGCCTGACCGCCGCCGTACCTTCGGGCCCGAGTCACGAGGGCGCCCCCAGCAACGGCGTCTCTAGACGACCGCTTCGATCGACTCGGCAACGGCAGGCCCACGCACGAGAACCCGCCGCAACGCGGGGCCCATCTCGACCGCGGACAGATCGAATCTCCGGAGCGCGTCCACCAAGATGTTGACCCGCTCGGGCGCACGCAGCTTCTTGTCGATGATGACGCGGTACTCGCCACGAAGCCGACACAGGCCGCCGACGCCCTGCACGAGCCCAGCCATGGGCTCGTAACAGACCTTGACGGCGAGGATCTGAGCCACTCGCTCGAGTTCTTGCAGCTGCTGCTGAGCGTTCATCACCACACCGACGCACGAGCACAATGGCCGATGACGAGCCCCGTGCGCAAGGCGTTGGCTGACGTGTACCGACGCCCTAGCGTCACACAATCAACGAAAAGACGACTCGATGGGGCCCTCGCGAGATCGTCAGCCGTAGATCTCGGAGGCGAGCCCAACTGCGACCCAACTGCATGGGTCAGCCCGGGTTCGCGTAGGCGGAAGCGATCGGCACCGTCACATGCACGTCGCTGCCGACGCCGGGGGTGCTCTCGGCCCAGGCCTCACCGCCGTGCGCCCGCACGATATTGCGGACGATCGATAGACCGAGCCCTGCACCGCCGTGGCGACGCGTTGGGCCCGAGTCGACCTGATAGAACGCCTCGAAGATCCGCTGAACCTGGTCGGCAGGGATCCCGATCCCGGTGTCGCTGACCGTGACCCGGACAGCGTCATTCGCCTCCTCTCCGAAGAGGGTCTCCTCGACGAATGGCCGTCGAATCGGCGCTGCCGCTGCACGGACCACGACGGTCGATCCCTTGGGCGAGAACTTGATCGCGTTGCTGATGAGATTGACCAGCACCCGGTGGATCTTCTCGGGATCCACCAAGACCGGCGGCAACCCGGTGATCTCCGTCGTCACGCTGATCTCGGCCTGCTCGGCGGTCAGCCGCAGGACATCGATGGCGCGTCCGACCAGGGTACCGACGCTGCAGGCCTGGAGCTCCAGACGAACCGCGCCGGCCTCGAGTTGCGACATCTCGAGGACGTGGGTGATGAGCGCGAGGAGCTCTTCGCCTCGCGACAAGATCGTGCCCACGTACTCGGCTTGCTCGGGGTTGAGCTCGCCGGCCACGCCTTCGACCAGCATCTCGGAGAAGCCGATCACCGACGTCAAGGGCGTCCTGAGTTCGTGCGACACCGTCGCGAGAAAGTTGCTCTTGAGATCATCGAGCTGGCGAAGATGCTCGACGGCTCGCTGCAGCTCTGCATTCTGCTGCGACATCGCCCGCCACGCGCTGGCGCTGGTCTGGAGGTGGAGTTGCGACGTGACCCACGTGGCATAGGCCGACTGGAGGATCTGGCCGAGCACCACGGCCACCGCCGTCAGCAAACCACGCTCGGTGGTGGCGGACTGGTGGCGGCACAGCACCAACGCGCCCACATGGTCGCTCCCGGCCAACAGGCCCGATGCATCGCAGAGGTGCTCGCCGATACCGAAGGGATGGGACTCGGCGCGATGCAGGGTCGCGGCAGCCTCGGGCGGCAATTGCTCCCAGGCCTGCGCCGGAGAGCCGTCGAGCCAAACCCGGGCGTGCGAGCGGCCCGACGCATCGAACACGACGATGCCATCGATGCCGTGCACGAGTAGCGGCCGCAAGCAGCGTTCGAGTTCCGCGGCCGTCAACAGCTCGCTCAAAGGTGGCACGCGATCGATTGGTGCGGGGTTCTGCGAACTCATCCCTCACCCCGGTGAACCAGCCCCATCAGCCGCTCCATGAACTGGTCGTGCGAGACCCCGAATCGGCGATCGAGTTCGTATCTGCGGTCGAGCTTCTTCCACGTGGTCGAAGCCAGCCCGGCGAAGGTCTCGGCCACGCCGATGCCCTGGATCGCAGTCGCTTGGAACACCGGCTCGCTACCCTTGGCCGCAATTCTGGTCACTTCCTCGTCGCTTCGAATGCCCTCGAGATCGCGCTTGTTGAACTGGATCGCGACCGCAATGTCCTCGAAGGCGATCGCGTTCTCCGCGAGGTTCTGCCGCAAGTCGGCGAAGCTCTCGTTGTTCCCCCGCGTCTCACTGATCCGGCTGTCTGCGACGAACACCACGCCATCCGCTCCCTGGAGCACGATCCGGCGGGTTGCCGCGTGGTAAACCTGTCCCGGCACCGTGAACAGCTTGACTTTGATCGACATCCCCCCGGCCGTGGTCATCTGCAGGGGCAGCAGGTCGAAGAACAGCGTGCGATCGTCGCGCGTGTTCAGGGTCATCAACTGCGTGCCAGTGCAGTCACCGAGCATGCGATGTAGCTGCTGCAGGTTGGTGGTCTTCCCGCTGAGCGCAGGCCCGTAGTAGACGAGCTTGAGGGTCACCTCTCGGTGCTGGATGTCGATGAACACCATTCGCAAGACCGCCGCGCAGCGGGCCAGGCTAGCTTAGCTCAGTTTTGCGCCGCCCTTGCCGTCGCCACCGCCGCGCTCGTTCGCTCGCAGCGGATACGCCGCAGCCTCATTGCAGGTCTGTTCGAGCGCCTCGAGGGCCGCGCGGACCCGCCCATCGGTGACGTTCGGGGTCTCGACGACGACCGCGACCAGCTGGTCGCCGCGTGCCGGGGCGCCCCGCTTGGGCTCCGTCCGCGGGACCCCCTTGCCGCGCAGGCGGAGTCGGGTTCCGCTCTTCACCCCTGCAGGAATGTCGAGCGCCACATCGCCTTCGACGGTCGGCACCGCGACGTGGGCACCGCACGCGGCCTCGCTGACGCTGACGTGGAGTTCGCAACGGATGTCATCCCCGTCCCGCTCCAGGCGTGGGTGCGGTCGCACGTTGACCGTGACCCGCAGATCGCCGGACTCGGCGCCGAAGCGTCCGGGCTCGCCCAGACCTGCCAGCAAGCGCTCGGCCCCTGCGACGGTGCCCCCGGGCAGCGTCACATCGAACGCTCGTGCCTGACGCCGCGCACCCGCTCCCTTACACGCCGTGCAGGCCTCGACCTGGATCAGACCCGTGCCGTCGCAACGGCCGCAGCGCGTGCGCCGAGCGAACAGCCCCTCACCTTTGACCTCGCCGCGACCGCCACAAACGTCGCAACCATCGGGCTCGCGGCCGCCGGGGCGGGTGCCGGTTCCTGAACATACGGTGCACGCACCGGGTGCCTCGAATTCGATCGTGTGCCGGCTGCCGAGCACGGCTTCGGCAAAGTCGACCGTCAGCGTGTAGCGCAGGTCGCGGCCCTTGCGACGCTGCGTCCGACGGGTCCCGAATACGTCGCCGAACATGTTGCCGAGCAGATCGCGAGCGCTCTGCCCGTCGACGCCGCGGGTCAGATCGAGTTGACCGAGCCGCCGCTGCATGTCGTAGCGCGAGCGCTTCGCCGCATCGGAGAGCGCATCATAGGCCACGTTGATCTGGCGGTAGCGTGCCGCGATTTGCGGATCGTTGGGGTGACGATCGGGGTGAAACTCCAGCGTCAGCCGGCGAAAAGCCCGCTTGATCTCCTCAGGACTGGCTGCCGCGTCGACGCCGAGGATCGCGTAGTAGTCGAGGTCAGCCACGGCCGGTCTACGTCACTCCGACCCGACATCGGACCCAGCGATCATCGCCTCGTAGATCAGGTGGGAGGAATTCTCGAGCACGGCCAAGGCTTCACGAAGCGCCGTTGTCGAGGCGTTCCCGACCAACAACGCCTCGAGCCGGCTGGTGTCGCGCTCGATGTCCGCGCGATCGACCTCCCGCAGCGCATGTCCGTAGGCCTCGAGCGAGCGCTTGCAGGTGTAGATCAACGTCTCGGAGCGATTGCGCAGATCCGCCGCATCGCGCTTGAGCACATCGTCTGCGCGCTTGGCTTCGGCGTCGCGAGCGATATCGAGGAGCTGCTGCTCGCTGAGGCCCGATGCCGGCGTGACCCTGACTTTCGACTCGCGGCCGGTCCCGAGATCCTTGGCGGAGACCCCGAGGATGCCGTCGGCGTCGATGTCGAACGTGACCTGGATCTGCGGCACGCCGCGCGGCGCGGGTGGGATGTCGGCGAGCTGAAAGCGCGCGAGGCTCTGATTGTCGTCCGCCATCTCGCGCAGGCCCTGCAGTACGTGCACGTTGACGATCGGCTGGTTGTCGACCGTCGTGCTGAACACCTCGGACTTGCGGGTCGGAATCGTCGTGTTCTTCGCGATCAATACCGAGAACACACTGCCTTGGGTCTCGACGCCGATGTTCAGCGGCACGACGTCGAGCAGCAGCACGCCGTCGACGGCGCCCTCGAGAACGGCACCCTGGATCGCGGCACCGGCCGCGACGACCTCGTCGGGGTTGACGCCTTTGTTCGGCTCGCGCCCGAAGAACTCCTTGACCCGACTCTGCACCAGGGGCATGCGAGTCTGGCCTCCGACCAACAGAATCTCGTCGAGATCGCCGACACTCAACCCAGCGTCGGCCAAGACTTGGCGGCAGGGCTCGAGCGTACGTTCGACGAACGCCTTGGTGAGTTCCTCGAGTTCACGCCTCGTGAGGGTGAGCGAGAAGTGCAGCGGCGCTCCGTCTTTCGCCGCCACGAACGGGAGATTGATCTCGGTCTCCAGCGCGAAGCTGAGTTCCTGCTTGGCCTTCTCGGCGGCCTCTTTGAGCCGCTGGGTCGCGAGCTTCTCGGCCCGCAGATCGACCCCATTTTGGCTCTGGAACTTGTCCGCGCACCAATTCAGGATCGCGTTGTCGAAGTCCTCGCCACCCAGAAACGTGTCGCCAGCCGTCGCCAACACCTCGAACACGCCGCCACGCAACTCGAGCAACGAGATGTCGAACGTGCCCCCGCCGAGGTCGTAGACCGCGACCACGCGGTTGTCATTGCGACGATGCAGGCCGTACGCGAGCGTGGCGGCCGTCGGCTCGTTGATGATGCGTTCGACCTGGAGGCCGGCGATGCGTCCCGCATCCTTGGTCGCCTGGCGCTGGGCGTCGTTGAAGTAGGCCGGGACCGTGACGATCGCGCGCGTGACCGGTTCGCCAAGATAAGCCTCGGCGGATTCTTTCATCTTCGCGAGTACCGCCGCGCCGATCTCGGCCGGCGAATGCTGGCTGTCCCAAACACTGATCCATGCGTCGCCGTTGGTGGCGGGGACCAGCTCGTAGGGCAGCACCTTTTGCAGCTGCCGCAGCATCGGCTCGTCGTACTTGTGACCGATGAGCCGCTTGGCCGCGTAGATCGTGTTGCTGGGGTTGGTCAGCGCTTGACGCTTGGCGATCTGGCCGACCATGCGCTCGCCCGTTTGCGTGAACGCCACGACGCTCGGGGTGGTGCGGCTGCCCTCGGCGTTCGGAATGACCTTGACCTCGTCGCCTTCCATGACGGCGACGCACGAGTTCGTGGTGCCTAGATCGATGCCGACGATCCTGGACTTGCCCATTCCTCAGGCCTCCCTCGTAGCCTCACTCGGCGACCCGGTTGATCCGGGGCCTGCGATGATGACGCGAGCGGGGCGAATCAACCGCTCCCCCAACCGATACCCTCGCTCGAACTCTCGCACCACGATCCCGGGAACGTGGTCGGGCGAGTCGACCTGCTGCAGCGCGTCATGGATCGTAGGATCGAAAGGAGTCCCGATGCTGGGAACCGGCTCGACGCCGTGCTTGCGCAGCGCGCTCATGAACTCGTCCCGCACCATCTGGATCCCACGCACGAGCTGGTCGACGCTGGCATTGGGGCCAGACACCTCGAGTGCCCGCTCGAGATTGTCGATCGTGGGCAGAAACGCGGGCAGCAGCCGCTGCACGGCCGCCGTCGCCGACTCTTCCACCTCGCGCTTGACCCGTTTCTTGTAGTTCTCGAGATCAGCCACCGCCCGCAGCCATCGGTCCTTGGTGGCCTGCAGCTCCGCCTCGAGCTCGACGACCGCCACCGCGAGACCGGATGCTGACGCAGCGGCACCGGGTTCGGGGTCCTCATCATCCTCAGGGTCGAGCGCGCTGACGGCCGCTTCGGCCTCGTCCATCGCCCTTCGGATCTCGTCGCTGAGGTCGTCTTTGGGCTGGGCAGAATCGGTCGGTTTCGTCATTCGACGCCTCGAAAGGGGCAGGTAGTGGGCGGGCAATGGCACCCGGCGTGAGCCTTCAGGTGCGAGCCGCCAATGCCCGGGCGGCGTACTCTACCAGAGGAATCACGCTCGCGTAGTCCATCCGATCGGGGCCGAGCACGGCGATTGCCCCCACGCGGGCGGTTGCCGTCGACGTTGCCGGGAGCCGACAGCCGACCAATGCCAACCTCAACGTCGCGTCCCCCGCCGCGGTCGCACCGCCGTGCGGGCTCGAGCCATGATCGAGCATCGCGGCACCTCCGAGCACGACCGTCGCGTGCGGTTGCTCGGCGAAGCTCGCGGCGGGTAGCAGCTGGCACAGAATCTCCGCGAGTCGTCGGTCGTCCTCGAGTCGCGCCAGCACTTCTCCCAGGCCGTCGCCCCCGCCAGGGCCGATGCCGCGCGCGAGGCGGGCTTGGCCCGTGACCGACAGCCACAGCGGGTCGAGCTCGGCGCCGGCGCACAGCGAAAGCCCCAGACGCACCACCTCGGCCAGCCGTCGGTCGACGCGCAAACGCAGCTCGTCCCGCGCTGTGGCCAGCTCCGCGTGGGCCTCGAACAGGGTGCGCCCGAGACAGAACTCGCGCAGCCGCGCCTGAATCCCTAGCGCCTCTGACGTGAGGCTCTCCACCGTGGGGTGGTCCTCGAAGCTGACCGGATGAACCGTGGTCGCCCCGCCATCGAACCCGACCACCACCAGCAGCCGCGTTGCCGATAGCGGCACGAGTTCGAGCTCGCGAACCCGACGCCGCCCCGGATCGGCCACGAAAGACACCGCGACACAGCCACCCACCTCGGCGAGCACGCGCACGGCCGCGCGCAGATCGTGCTCCATCGAGCCCGAACCCGCGAGCGACCGTTCGACCGCTCGCGCGGCGCCTGCCGGGGGCTCGGCGTCCCGAGGCCGCGCGGCGACGTAGTGCTCGAGTCCCGCCCGCGTCGGCCGACAACCGGCAGAACGATGCGCACGATCGACCAGGCCCGCGCGCTCGAGGGCCACGAGTTCGTTGCGAATCGTCGCTGGCGACCAGTCGTACTCGCGGGCGAGCACCGCCGACGGGACGTCATCACCGCCCAGGAGGTAGGCCCGGCACACGGCGCGCAGGAGCTCGGCTTGCCGCGGCCGCAGTGCATGATCCTCCATCGCGTCGCGAGTCTAGCACGGCCGGTTTGGCGCCGCGTCAGGCCAGCACGTCGGTCGCGATCGCGTCCAGCACCATCCACCTCCCGGGCGCCGTACACAAGCGGCGCTGGTGCCATTGGAGATCACCGCTGCGAACGCGGCGGTCGACCCGCGCCCGCAGCCAGGCCTCGTCGACGGCAGCGAAGCGCCGCAGGAAGGCGTCGATTTCGACGCCTTCGGCGGTGCGCAAGGCCAGCCACAGCCCCTCGGCCGCGGCGGCGGTCGGGTCGAGCTGCTCGATCTCCGGCGGGGCGTCGGTCAGCCAGGCGTCGAGGCCGCGCGGGTTGGTCCGACGGACGACGCCGCCTCGACCGTCGTACACAGCGGAAGCCGCCGAGGGGCCGATGCCCACGTAGTCGCGCCACGACCAGTAGACCCCGTTGTGCTGTGCACGCTCACCAACACGCGCGTAGCTGGCGACCTCGTAGTGTTCGAGGCCTTCGCCGACCAAGCGCGCGTGGGTCTGCTCGAGCGCACCGGCCTGCGCGTCGTCGTCAGGCAGGACCCGCAGTCCCCGACGAACGAGCTTCGGCCAGCTGGTGCCAGCCTCGATGGTCAGCGCGTAGACCGAGAGATGCGCGACGCCCAGGCCGAGCACGCGGTCGAGATCGCGATCGAGGGCGGCCGTGTCTTGGCCGGGCCAGCCGACGATGAGATCGACGCTGGTCCGAAAGCCCGCGGCGAGACAGGCCGCCACCGCCTCGTGCGCCCGTTTTGGGTCGTGGGCCCGTCCCAGCTGACGCAATGCCGGGGCCTCGAAGCTCTGCACGCCCAGCGACACCCGATCCACGCCGATCCTTCGCAGCGCCGCGAGGAGTGCCTCATCGACGTGCTCGGGATTGAGTTCGACGGTGAACTCGTCGAGCGGATCGCCGTCGATCCACGGCGCGAGCACCTGGGCGATGGCCTCGAGTCCACCGACCCCGACGAGGCTCGGCGTGCCGCCGCCAAAGTAGATCGTCCGCACGCGGCCCGCGAGTTCGGGCGCACGTCGGGAGACTTCACGAGCGAGCCCCGCAACGAACGCTTGGGTGCGCGGACGCCCCCCGATCTCGAAATCGAAGTCGCAGTAGGTGCATCGCCGTGCGCAGAACGGGACGTGGACGTACAGCGCGAGGTTGCCGAGCGCCGCGGCGGCGGACCGTGCGGTCGCGGGCGGGGACCCCACCGCTGGCGCCTGCGGGTCCGCGCTCACTCCGGGACGAGCTCGCCGAACGCCTCACCGTGGGGCAGGTCGTCATACACCCGCAAGCCGCCCTGGACGTCCACGTGGGCAGCGACACCGCGCCACCACCAAGCCGGCAGCGCGTCCATGTCGATGCCGTGACCACGCAGCAAGCTATTCTGCTCTTCGAGGCTCTCGACCATCGATGGGTGAAACGCCTGACCGCGCCCCCGCAGCTGAGCGCCGAGCCACAGCGAGCTGCGCAGCGGTGTGTTGTCCTCGACATCCTCGACCAGCGAGCCCAGAGCGCGACGCACCACGGTGGCATCGGGCAGCTCGAATACCCGCGACTGCAGGCACATCTCGCGGCCGCACAGCAGTGACAGGCGTGAGGCGTAGCCGCTGACCAGCTGCGCGCTCAGATCCATGATCGTCTCGGCGCTCGCGCGCTGCGCCGGGACGAGCACGAGCGTCTGTTCGGGGTTGGCGTAGACGAACTCGGCAACGTTGCTGCGCAGCAGGCCGAGACCTGCACGCATGGTGGCGCGCGCGAGGTCGGGGTCCAACCACGGGTTGTCGATCGCGCGCTGCTCGAGGACGTCGGTCAGCGAGGCTTGGGTTGGACCCACGGCGACCAGCAGGCGAAATCCGGGCATCGGCGTGTAGTCACCGAGCACCTCGAACGCGCCGATACGAGACCACGCGGGCAGGTTCCACGCGCCGGGATTCTGGACGCCGTTCTTCATCCGCGAGGCATCGCCCTTTTACCACTACTTGGTGGTCAACAGCGCGTACGCGACGTAACCGAAGCCAGCGACCAAGAACAGGCCGATGAGCCAGGCCCATGCCGAGCCACCCCGTTTGGATTCGTCGCTGACCACCGAGTGCCCGAAAGTGCGTCCGCTGGCCCCGTCAGGCGCAATTGCGGCGAGTGGACCCGTCGCCAGGATGGCCTGTCGTCCACTGGGAGGCTCGGAGGGACGCGCCGCCGGGCGAACCGCGGGTCGTGAGGCCGTGGGGAGCTTCCGTCGCCGCCCTCCATCCGCAGGTTCAGGATCCGCCACGACCCGATGGAGTCCAGAACGCGCGGGACTGCTGGCCCTTTCCTCGACAGCCACGGCCGGCGCGGGCGCGACCGCCTGGGGGGGCCTCGCGGGGGCGGACTGGG
Source organism: Deltaproteobacteria bacterium (assembly GCA_947492135.1). Lineage (GTDB taxonomy): Bacteria > Myxococcota_A > Polyangia > Nannocystales > Nannocystaceae > Xiheibacterium. The sequence continues at coordinate 28,178 of CANLQR010000024.1, forward strand.
TCGGCGCCGCAGCCCGTGCGACCGGGTTGGGGCCGGACTCGTCGAAGCTGCCTTGGGAGACCAGAGCCTCCAGGTTGCCGATCGTCATGGGCCGCCGACGGGGTTCGGCCGCTCCTGTACTCACCTCGAGATTGCGCGCCCAGTCGGGCACCTCGTCGGCAGACGCCTCGGGCATGTTCTCGAACGCGGCAAAATCCAGCGCGCCGTCAAGATCATCGAACTCGTCGCCATAGTCGACGTGCGCCGGAGCGCCGGCGCCGAACAACGTCGACATCAGCGCACTGAGTTTGCGGGGCGTCCACGACAAACCAGCCTCGGTGCAGAAGGCCTCGAGGTCGCGAAACAGGTGGTCGCAGTTCTGGTAGCGGTCGGCCGGGTCGACCTCGAGCGTGCGCATGATGATCGCTTCGAGCGCCGGTGGGAACTTGGAGTCGAGCATCGTCGGCGCAGGAATGTCGCCTTCGAGCACGCGCCGCGTGATCTCTTCGCGAGCGCCGCGGAACAGCCGTCGCCCCAGGCACATCTCGTACAGCACGACGCCGAGCGGAAAGATGTCGGCGCGCTGGTCGATCGGATTGCCGAGCAACTGCTCGGGCGCCATGTACGACAGCTTGCCTGCGACCTGGCCTTTTTTGGCTACCGCAGTGGCGCGCGTGGCCGCGATGCCAAAGTCGAGGATCTTGCACACACCGTCATAGCCGACGTGAATGTTGGTTGGGTTGATGTCGCGGTGGACCAACCCCAGCGGCGTGCCGTTCTCCGCCGTCCGGCTGTGCACATAGTGGAGTCCCTCGCAGGACTGCATGATCACGCCGATCGCCAGATCCAGCGGCAGCCGGCTGCCCTCGGCCCCGCCGGCGCGACGCATGACGCTGACGAGTTCCTCACCTTTGAGGAGTTCCATCGCGATGAAGTACTCACCGCCGAGCTCGCCGAGGTCGTAGGTGTGGACGACGTTGTTGTGGGTCAGCGTCGCGGCGACGCGGGCCTCGTCGAGGAACATGCCGACGACCTCGGGCCGCGCCGCGAACTCCTCGCGCAACGTCTTGACCACGAGTTCCTTCGCGAACCCTTCGATCCCGGCGTACTGGGCACGATAGATCTCCGCCATCCCGCCCGTCGCGATGTGCTCGACGAGGAGGTACTTGTCACCAAAGGCCGTGGGCTCGATGTTGCTCAACTTTGCACCGTACACTATCGGAAACCAGCAACGGTCGCCACGGGGCTTACCACTCGCGCTCGGGCTTGAGGGCGCGGCCCATCAAGCCGTCCACGGCCTCGGAAATAGCCAGGCCGCCATGGAGGATCGCGTGCATGGTCGCGACCAACGGCATGTCGACGGCCTCCCGCTGGGCGAGCCGATGGGCGGAAAGCGTGTTCTTGACGCCCTCGGCGACCATCCCCATCTCGCCGAGGATATCGTCCAGCGTGCGCCCTTCACCCAGCGCGATCCCGACGCGACGATTTCGAGAAAGCCCGCCCGTGCAGGTCAAGACGAGATCCCCCATGCCCGCAAGCCCAGCAATCGTCGCCGGGTGAGCGCCGAGCTTGATGGCGAGCCGGCTGATCTCGGCGAGCCCCCGGGTGATCAGACCCGCCCGCGCATTTTGGCCCAGACCGGCGCCGTCCCCCACCCCCGCCGCGATCGCGATGACGTTCTTCAGCACCCCACCAAGCTCGACGCCGACCACATCATCGGTGACGTAGGCCCGCACGCCGGCGCCCGACAACATCTTCTGCACCGTCAATCGGACCGCTTCATCGCTGGCGGCCACGACCACCATGGTCGGTAGCCCGGCGGCGACTTCAGCGGCGAAACTCGGGCCTCCGAGCACGGCGACGCGATCGCGATGCACGGCGGGGAGCTCGTCGTGCAGCACATCGTGCATGTTCGCCAGGGTATCGACCTCGATCCCCTTGGCGGCGATGAGGTAGATCGGCGCGGCACCGCCCGGCGGTAGCGCGTCGGCGACGCTGCGGATCGCGTTGCGCATGCCGTGGCTCGGGATGGCGCAGACGATCAACGTTCGATCGGCGACGGCCTCGCGGAGATCAGCGGTGGGACGCAGGCGCTCGGCGAACGGCGCATCGGGCAGGTACCGGCGGTTGCTTTTGTCGGCTTGCATCTGCGCGACATGCTCGGCGGAGCGTGCCCACAGCAACGTGTCGAACCCGCGGCGCGCGAGATGGAGCGCGAGCGCGGTGCCCCAACTCCCCGCGCCCAAGACCGTGACTCGACCGGCTGCCTCGCCCATCACACCGGGGTTGTATCAACGAGCGGTCCCCGATGGGCGGTCCCGTGCACATCTACCTTTGGCGAACGCTTAGGCTTTGGTGAACGCTTAGGCGAACGGGCGTCGGCTTCGTGGAGACGCGTCGGGGCGCGACCCGGGCAGCGAACGTCCTCGGGCTGCGCGATGTGCGGGTTCTCTGATCGACCATGGCTCAGGAATGGGTGTTTTATATAGAAAGTGAGTTCATAAAGCGGCTATTGTCCGAGTTGGAGGCGATGACCCCGATGCGCAGCACCCCCCTGCTAGTCATTCCAATGTTCCTGCTCACCGGTGTGGTCGGCTGCGGATCGAAGGCCGAGAGCGGCGATACCGCCGCGAGCAACTCTGCCGGGGACAGCTCCGGCACCACCAGCGGCGAAACCGGCGACACCAACGACGACAACGACGACAACGCGTCGGCGTCGATGAGCACGTCGGCGAGCACCACGATGCCCGGATCCGCGAGCGACACCGATGAACCTGATCCCGACACCGGTGGCGGCTTCATCGGCGATCCGGACAACGGCGTCGTCGAGGCCCAGTGTGACCCGGGCACCCAGGACTGCCCGCGCGGTCAAAAGTGCACCTCGTTCGTCAACACGCCCGGCACCAAGACCGTCGACGCCACCCATTGTGTCGACGTCATCGGCGACGATCAGTTCGGCGAGAGCTGCCAGCGCATGGAGGACAACGACACCTGCGCGGCCGGGTTCTTTTGCATGACGGATGTCAGTGGCCACACGGGCATGGGCGTGTGTCTCGAGTATTGCGTGGTCATGCAGCCCTGCGAATTTGGCGGCGAGTGTTTCGCGTTCAACGACGGCACGTTGCCGATTTGCCAGCAGTTGTGTGATCCGTTGCTTCAGGATTGCCCCGGCGAGCAGGGCTGCTACGCGGCGTTCGACAGCTTTGTGTGCGCGACGCCCGGACCGGTCGACGGCATGGGCGACGACGGCGCGACCTGTGCGACGATTCAGGGCTGCAACCCGGGTCTGTTGTGTCGGACCGGCACCGACGGCTGCCCGTCGGACTCGGGCTGTTGCACGCCAGTGTGCGAGGTCAGCGGTGCGGCCGACCAGTGCATGATCCCCGAGGAGTGCATCCAGGCCC
>CANLQR010000025.1 GCA_947492135.1 Deltaproteobacteria bacterium
CTCGACGATGGGCGGCGTGGCGTCTGCCCACGTCGCGATCCCGGTCACCAGTGCCAAGGCGATCGCCACCGGCCAGACTTGGGTGCGGGGTTTGGTCGCCGTGCGTAACGCCGCAACCAGGCTGGTCATGTTCGGATAACGGCGCGCCGGATCCTGCGAGAGACCGCGCTGCAGCACCGCACGCAGGGTTCGCGGTGACGTTCGTGGCGAAGTCTGCCCCGGTAGTGCGCCATGGATGGCCTCGTACAACGCGAGACAGAAGCTGTATTGGTCGGCGGTGGCCTCGATCGCCTCGCCCCGCGCTTGCTCGGGGGCCATGTAGCGCGGCGTGCCGGCGACACCGAGCGCTGCGCCCACCTGAGCCCGATCGGCGACGCCACCGCGCGAGAGGCCGAAGTCGGTGACCAGCACCCGTCCGTCGTCGGCGACCAGGACGTTGTCGGGTTTGATGTCGGCGTGGACGAGTCCAGCAGCGTGGATGGCGATCAGCCCGGCGGCTGCCGCGAGATACCGCGCGATGACCTCCCCGCGCGGCTGCTGCCGCTGCCACTCGCGAAGGGTCTGGCCGGTGACGTGCTCCATGACCAGATACACGCGCCCGTGGGTCTCGACGACGTCGTAGACCGCAACCACGTTGGGGTGACTCAGGGTCGCCAGCGCCTGGGCTTCGGCTCGCAGCGCGTCATCCCCGTGGCCGGCAACGAGCGCCTTGATCGCGACCGGTCGATCGAGCTCGCGATCGACTGCGTCGTAGACGATCCCAAAGCCACCGCGACCCAGGACACCGCGCAGGGTGTAGCGACTCACCGCTGCAGGTGGCGTTGCGGTAGGCGCCGCGACCAGCAACGCCCAGTCGGCGAGCACAGGCGCTCCATGCGAATGCTGGAGCTCGCGGCTGTGTGGATCGGCACAGATCTTCCCGACCGCGGCGAGCACGTGCAGACACGCCTCGCAGCGATCGGCGTGGGCCTCGAGCGCGTGGGCGTCGTGCTGGGGCAACCGGCCGGAGATCCACGCGGCGACGATCTCCGAGGTTGCGCACGATTCGTTCACTTCGGGCAAAGGGACGAGCCCGTGCCCCGGCGGTTGCAGCCCTCGGCCTGCGACCGCGGCCGCTGGTGTCCGTCAGTTGTGCATGACCGATCTCGACCTCGTCGCCGGCGTGCTTGCAGGCGAGTCCGAAGCCACGGCCGCCTTTGCAGCGCGGTTCTCGCCGGAGCTACGGCACATCGTCGCGCGGCTCGGCGTGCGGGCCGACGCCGAGGAGCTCGTCCAACGCCTGCTCGTGCGGTTGCTGGTCGGCTCGGACCAGGCGCCCGCCAAGCTCGCCAGCTATCGCGGCGAAGGCTCCTTGCAGGCGTGGGTTCGGGCGGTGTCGGCCCGATTCGTCATCGACCACGTTCGTCACCTTCGTGCCCAAGCCACGGCCGATCGGTTCTCCGAGGCAAACCTCGCGCGCTCGGGTCGAATCGAAGGCGGGCTGCAACAGCGACGGTACGCGGCGCTCGTGCGCAGCTCGGTCGAACGAGCCTTCGGCGCGCTGGGTCCACGCGAGCGCAACCTGCTGCGGTACGCCGTGTTTCACCGCCTCACCGTCGATGAGCTCGGCGCGATGTATGGGGTTCATCGAGCGACGGCGGCGCGGTGGCTGCAACGCACCCGCGACGCCCTGCACGATGCGGTGGCGCACCACGTATGTGCGGTGACCGGCATGCCGGACGATGAGGCGCGCAGCCTGGTGCGGGAGGTCGGCGTCGAGACCGACGTCAGCTTGCGCAGCGTGCTGTCGCCGGCGCTCGAGGACGATGCCGCTGCGGTGCAACCCGGCCCCCACGCGTGCGTCGATGGTGCATGAAGTTGCCCCCTCGACTGGCCGTGTCCGCGGGACAGCGCGGTGTGATTCCATCGAGTTTGGACGGCGACAGGTAGCGTCTCGAGCACGGGGCAGACTCCGGTTGCAGCACGACGAATCTCGCCCAACCCGGGTGCCGGAGACGATCCGAGGGAAGCACACGCGTGTGGCTTCAACGACCGAGTGCGCCTCGGCCCGTGGACAAGAGGTTCTTGCGACCGATCTTCGGCTCTCGGATAGCCCGTGCGACGCGACCGTTGTCGATCTCGCAAACGAGCGCCGGATGAACTCGCGCTGCGCCTTCGCGTAGCGCACGGCTCCGGCCAGCTTTCCGGTGTTGTCCAGCTTCGCCTCTTGCTCTTCTGATCCAATGATCGAACGCCGCGAGCAACGGCAGCGAGTGTTCGAGGCGCGCAGCGAGCCGCTGTTCGGGCGTCGAGTCTTTTTGACCGGCTTCACGCTCGTACAGCCGACGGATGACCTCGACCGCAAAGCCCGCGCGCTTGTCTCCGAGCTCATCGAGGACGACGATCCGCAGTTGACCGCCGCGTTCGCTCATGCGCTCGACGAACGCAGGCAAGTGCCGACGCACGAGTGCCACCACGTCGCTGCTGGCGGTAGGGCTCGACGGTCGTCGCAACACCGCGTCCGCGGGCTGAGCGTGGATTGTCCGCATGCGGCCTCCGCCGCGCGACCAGGGCTCCGCGCTGCAATCGACGGGTTGACCGGTTGCAAGCCAACGGTGTAGCCTAAGACGACGCCTCGCCTCGCCTCGCCTCGTGATCTCGTCGCATTCTTGACCGTGGGCATCCTGCTTCCTCCGTCGGTAGGATGCGTGGGGACCGACGAACAGACTGGCATAGTGGCATCGGATGTCGCGCCGCGAGTCTCGTGGGCAGAGAGCGAGGATGAATCGCCGGGCGCGGACAACGGCGTGGAGTTCGCCCCACGAGAGAATATCGATCCCGACGACTCGCCCTACGTGTGGATCGTCGAGTTCCACGAGGCGCCTGACGTCTCGGTTCTCGCTGACGTTGACGGGCTGACGGTCGACGCCGCCGACTACGACGTGGCCGCCCCCGGGTCGATAATTCCGGAGCCGAACGAGTTCTTGGTGCAGTACTTGGGGAAGGGTTCCCCGAGCGACGCGCCCGTCGAGGAGCCCACCGAACCAGAAGCCGACGATGAGGGGGGCGGCCTCGCTAGTCCGGTGAACCCGACCCACGAGGTCTGGGTAGGGGCGAACATGGGCACCAGGAATCGATTCCGTGTTTGGCTGCCACGCACGGCCCTGGCGAACCAGGCGAACCAGGAGCAACCCTTGGTGGAGGAACCCGCCCTCGCGTCAGCCTCGGCCCCATCCGGCCCATCTGCCGGCGACCGGATGGCAGAAGGCGAGGAATTCGCCCACGTCGACGCGAGGGGCCCGCGCGACCTCGCGGGCGATGGCCCGACGAGGGACCAACCGCAGGGGGAGCTTCCCGACACCGTTCATCAAACGGACCCTTCCCCGGAGCCAGCGTGGAGCAACAACTACGACACCCGGGTGCAGATCTATGGCACGAATGCAGCCGTGGGTGGCGTCAACGTGTGGCAGTTGGAATATGGCAACTGTGGTGGCGTCCTCGTTGGGGAACGTCACTATGTGACAGCTGGGCATTGCATTACGACCCGGGGTGCCGGCGGCAGCACATGGCTGCTTGAAGGCATTACCGTCAATCGCGGCCGCAACGGCTCCAGCATTCAAGACTCGATCACCATTAATACGAACCCTCTCCCGCCTGGCGAGGTCGCGTGGTGGTGGACCCACGCCGACTGGACGGACGCCCCGGGCGACCTTGCGGAAGACTTCGGAGTGGTGACCCTGCCGGGCTCGTTCGGGTGTGTTTCGTTCAACGGCCAGTGTGCCTGGAGCTACAGCTACCTCACGGCATCAGTACTCGATGATCAGTCGACCTTTCATCGCGGCTATCCGGCTTGCGATCCATTCGTCTCACCGGTGACTGGGATAGATCGCATCGATGAGCCGTGCCAAAATACTTCGCAAACGCCCGCGGTCTGTGCAAACTACGGGACGTGGTCATGCAACACTCCTTGCCGCGCGAACCACCTCTACGGGCAGCCCGGAAACTGCGGTTGGGGCGGCTTCACCGATCCCGACTCGAGGGGCGAGAATCGGCGGTTCTGGCATGGCTGCGATGCTTCAGCGGCCGACAGCGGCGCATCGATCTACTACTCTCATGATGGCCTCTGGAAGCTCGCAGGGATCCAGACGTTCTCGAACTGTGGACTGTCGTGCTCTGCCTCTTGTGCTGGCCTATCATCGCCGAATCGAGCCCAACGCATGACCACGAACCGCGCAAGCGCCATCGGCTGGTTCATCTTCAATTGGCCGAACTACTGAGGTGCGACCACCAGGACCATCAGCACTCCGGTTGTCGTCGCGGCACCACGACCGATCCGCAAGTTCTTTTGGAGGCATTACCATGCAACACATCAAGCGTCCGAACCCCTCCGCTCGCGGGCTCCCGCTCGGTCGCGGAGTGACGACGGCAATCGGCGGGCGTCTGCTCACGTTGTTCTGTTGCGGGTGCGCCGCGGATCCGGTTGGCGCCGAGGGTGAGGCCGCCGCGACCTCCGCAACGTCGGATCCAACAACGACCGGATCCACGGCGGGTGACTCGGATGGATCGCAACCAACGGCGAGCGTCATCGATCTGGGCCCCTGGTCGTTCTGCTCATCCGCGCCCCCGCACCGGGACCTCGACGACCAGTCGTGGTTGTTCCGCTCCAAGTACCGCGTCGCGCTGACGCCGGGCATGTTCTCGGTGCAGGCCGGCGGTGGGCTTCCGTACGCACTGGAGGTGCATGGCGAGCCGGCGACCACCGCGGTCGTCGATGACGATCGGAATTCCTTTGTCGTCGTTCCCGGCAAGTGGAGCTTCGGAGACGGTGGCGGCAACAGCGGTGAGATCGACGCAGACCCGACTCATCAGTCCCTCGTATTCGCGGAAGTCTTTCAGATAGAGCCTCCAGTCGTCGAGCCCTGGCTTGGGGAACCGGTCAGCGAGACGTGGCTTCGAGTCATCACGTCCATGCCCGTGGCGGGTGACGCGGCGGAGTTCATCATCGACGAGAACGCAGTGGTCGACGTATTTGGGCTCGCTCCAATGTACGCTTGCGGAGCCAGCCGGCCGCCACCGGCGGTGACGCATGTCGAGTTCGACGGCGGGGCGGTCGAGTTCGAGACCATCCCAGGCCCAATCACCACGCGCGCGATGGGTGTTCTCGACGGCGTCGCCATCGATGTGTCGGACTATTTCGACTTGGACTATTCGGGCTGGAGGCCCGGAGGCGGATACCTGGCCGATCCGATGTTTGGCGTGCGTTTGCCTAGCGAAGGCCCGGCCGGGGAATGTGCGCTGTACGTCTTCTTGCCCAACGACGCGGACAACACACTGTCGGACGCCGAGGCCTGGTGGCTCGACTGCGACGGTGAGCGCCTGCGCGAGGTCGACGTGACCGCCTTCAACAGCGTGCTTCCCGACGCGTAGCAGTCGGCAGCGCCCGCCCGCGATCACATGCAGTAGCCCGACAGCTGGTAGTCGGAGATCAGCATCGCGCACTGCGGCTGATTGCCGAGATCCGCGTAGTACGTGCACGTCTCCTCCCAGCCGGGGCCCGGCGGCAGCTCGCCGCAGCACGCCCCGAGGTCGTCGCAGTAGGGCTCGCCAGTGCAGTAGCCCTCCTGGTGGTAGGTCGCGAGGGTCGAGTCGCACAGCCCGGGCATGTCGAGATCGACGACGGTCGCGCAGCCGACATAGATGTCCGCGCCGAGTTGGTCGCAGCACGCCATGAGCTCGTCGCACTCCACCGACCCGCCGTCTTGGCCGCCGGTCGAGTCCGTCGGTGTCGTCGTCGTGGTCTCGCCGGCCTCGGCCGCGCTGGTCTCGGCGTCGTCCGTGGCGCCGTCGCCCGCGGTGGTCTCGACCTCGGCCGCGCTGGTGCTCGGCCCGCTGCCCGTGGTCGGGTTGCTCGGGCCGTCATCGCTCGGGCCTGCGGGCGACGTGGCGACCTCACCGCCGTCACCGGTCGACGTGGACTCCCCGGCGTCGTTCGTGGGTGCGCATCCGAGCAGGGCGAGCAGGGGTAGACAGCGATTCATGAGGGGGCTGGTACTGCGACGCACCGCGTCAGCCGCGGTTGCAGCGCATCCGGCAAATGGCGTCGCGAGCCGGCCGAACCGATTGCGGCGCTGCGTTACCAAGGTCCTCGATCGCGCTCTCGCCTCGCGGAGCGCCAGGTGCAGCCATGAAAACCCAGGTATTTCTCGTGATCGTTGGTGCGTTCGGGTGTTCGGCGGTGCCGGTGCAGGACGCCACGGGGGTCGCCAGCGAGCCCGGCGAATCAAGCGGCCCGGGTGGCTCGACCAGCTCGACGGGTCAGGACACGATCGTCGGTGCGTCCAGCGGCGAATCGTCGGGCACCGCCACGAGCTCGACGTCGGCGGCCGACGACGTCGCCAGCGACTCGACGACCGAGGGCACGAAGTTCGACACCGCGATCGAGGGCACCACCGGCGAGCCCGGCTGTGGAGGCGCGGGCGGGACACCCGACTTCTCCTACGCCTGGGTGGCCAACGGATGCCTCAGCGACGTGCAAGACTGCGCGCACAGTTCCGTGTCGAAGATCGATACGCAGAGCCTCAGCGAGCTCGCGCGCTACAAGACGCGCCCCGATGGCCATGGCAACCCTTCACGCACGTCGGTCAACCTCAACGGTGACATGGCGGTCGCCAATCGCTTCGGCGGCCTGACGAAGATCTATGCGCGCGAGCAGGACTGCCCCGACGCGAACAACACGTCGAGCGGACCCGAGGACGTCAAGCCGTGGGGCGATGGCTGCATGGCATGGCACACGCCGATGGAATACACCTCGCAGCGCGCGGTGGCCTGGACGCAAGGCACGTTCAACGAGCAGTCCTGCACCTACGAGGACACCAGGATCTGGACCGCCGGTGTGGCGAACAACCAGATCGAAGTTCTGCTGGTCGACGGCGACACCGGTGCCGTGCTCGAAGCCGTGCCGGTTCCGGGCGTCGATGCGGGGACGTACGGGATCTACGGCGGTGCCGTCGACGGTGAAGGCAACTTCTGGGGCGCACAATGGAACTCAGGATCGCTCGTCCGGGTCAGACTGGACGACTTGACGGTCGACAGCTGGCCGGTGCCGATCACCGGCTACGGCATGACGGTCGATGGCATGGGACGACCGTGGGTGTGCTCGTCCGAAACCGCCCGTTTCGATCCTGCGACCGAAACCTTCACGATCGGTGACGGCAACCCCGACGGCGGCTCGGGTTGCATGGACGATGGCAATGGTCGGCTATGGATCGCGGGCCGCTCCGTGGTCGGCATCGACCTCGAGACCATGACCGAGGTCGCGTCGTACCTGGTGCCGCTGGTCAACGGAAACGTCGACACCGGCTACACGCGCGGCATCAGTTTCGACTACGCCGGCTACATCTGGGCGCCCGCACACTGGGCCAACCGGGCCTATCGCATCGACCCGGATACCGGCGAGTTCGACTGGGTCGAGGGCCTGCAGTTCCCGTACACGTACTCGGACATGACCGGATTCGGCTTGTCGAACGCGGGCGTCCCGGCGGGCTGATTCGGCCTCGATTCGCGGTTTTATGCGGCGCTCGTGAAGTCCGGCATGAGCGCCGGCCATGAACCCCCACCATGGGTATGAGCGTGAGGGTGCTGGCCATGGCCGTTGGGGCGACCGCCTGTGGGGCGAGACTGCCCGCGGGATCCGAGTCGGGCTCGAGCTCGAGCACCAGCACGAGCAGCTCCGCGGGCGACACGAGCACGACCGGCCCAGGAACGACCGCACCCGCGAACGAAACCACGTCGAGCACCGGCAGCGAGAGCTCGGACGTCACCTCCGGCAGCGAGGGCAGCCCGGTGTTCTTCGACGTGGGCGTCGTGTCCGCCTCCGCCGGGTCCGACTCCACGACCGGCGAGCCGATGTTCGACTGCTCCAACCTCCCGGACCTCCCGGTCAAGGCCTCGATCGCGCGCCAAGTTCCCGGTGGCGAGGACCTGGAGTTCGACGCGCACGGCAACGTCGTGATCGCGGTACGCGGACAAAACGCGCTGTTTCTGATCCCCCGCGAGGGCGATCAAGTGTTGCTCAATCCCGACATCAACGTCATCTCCACCGCCGGCACCGCAGTGCTGCCCGACGGCGACATCGTGGTCGCCGATGAATTCTCGGCGCTCATCGCCCGCATCGACCCCGACACCGGCCAGATGACCCCGATCACGTACGGGCCGGGCATCGGAGGTTGCAACGGGCTGATCGTGGGCAGCGACGGCATGCTGTATTGCGCGACCTATTGGGACGGGCCGCCCACCAGTGGCGTGGCCCGCATCGACCCCGACAGCGGCGAAGCCGAGCTCCTCTACCCAGCGGCTGGCATCGACGGCATCAGCTTTGCCGCCGACGAGTCGTACCTCTACTTCAGCGAGGGTGAGTTCTACGGGCCAGGCCAGGGGCACCTCTATCGTGCCCCGTTCGACGGGGAGCTCGGCGAGGTGGAGGATCTCGGGCCACCGCTCCCCTCGGGAACCCTCGACGGAATCGTGAGCGACGTGTGTGGCAACGTCTACATCGCGAGCCAAGTCACCACCCTCGAGTGCGCTGGAGCGGCGGTGATTCGGGTGACGCCCGACGGCGAGGCCGAGGTCGCGGGATGCATCGGCAATGCCGGGTTCACCCCCGGGGTCGCGTTCGGCTCGGGCGTCGGCGGCTGGGAGGCCGATGTGCTCTACGTGATCGATTGGGGCGGTCGCGTGTGGGAGATTCCCGTCGGCGTCCCGGGGGCACGGCTGCCACACCTATGAGCCGGCGTGCCATACAGCGGCGATCGACAGGGCTCGCGCGAACCGAGCCACCGATGGTCGTGGGGATCGTCCTGGCCCTCACGGCGTGCGCGAGCTCGCCGGGCGCGGGCGAGACCTCTGGCGGCTCCTCGTCGAGTTCGTCGGCGGCGGACACGGCCGGCACGCAGAGCACGTCCACCAGCTCGACGAACCCGACGACGTCCGAGTCCAGCTCGGGCGACACGACCGCAAACGCCGAGGGATCGAGCTCGACCGGTGGAGAGCTCGAGCTCGCCGGCACTTGTCCGCTCGCCGATCACGTCGGTGGGTTCTTGGCCGGATACGAGGCCTCGTACAGCGCATTCTCGGGCTCGGTGGCCGACGGCGTGGTGCCGCTGAACGTGCTCGAGCAGGTCGGCGAGGACGGCAGCTGCACGCTGTGGCGCCGCAACAACCCCTTTTGCGACCCGGGGTGCGCCGCTGGCGAAACCTGCGACTTCGACGGGAACTGCGTCCCCTACCCGTTCAACCACGATGTCGGCGTGGTGACGGTCACCGGCCTCGCCAAGCCGGTGATGCTCGAGCCGGTGCCGCCGACGTTCTCGTACTTCGACACCATGCTCCCGCAACCTGGGTTCGAGCCCGGCGCCCTGATCACGGTCGAGACCACCGGCGGCGACTACTCGCCTATGTTGCTGCACGGCATCGGCGTGGAGATGGTCGCGCCCGCCGTCGACGAGCTCTTCATCGACGGCGACCTACCGCTCGACGTCGAGTGGAACCCCGGAGATGCCCGCGCGACGATGCGCCTGCAAGTCGCCGTCGATCAACACGGCATCACCCCGCTGGCCATGATCTGTTCGGTGCCCGCCGATGTGGGCAGCCTGACGATCTCCGCGGAGCTCATCACCCAGTTCCTCGCCAACGGCGTCACGGGTTTTCCGAGCGCGGACTTCTACTTCGAGACCGTCGACTCGGTCGACATCGAACCTGGCTGCGTCGATTTCGCGGTGCGCTCGCATCAGCAGCGGGTGGTTCGGGTCGCGGGGCACACGCCCTGCAACGTCCCCGCCGACTGCCCGGACGGGCAGACCTGCGATGTGATGAACCAGACCTGCGTGTGACCGGCACACGTGGCGACCAAGCACGCGCGGCGACCCGCACGGCCGCCAACCAGCACGGCCCCGACCTGGTCGTGTACGCTGGCGGTCACGTTCGTCCCCGCCGAGCCTCTGCCCACCATGCGAACCCCCTATCTGACCGTTCTCGTCGTCCTGGCCGCCGGGTGGCTGCTACGCGCCCACCACAGCCGGTCAGGAGGGCAACGGCGAGGCTGACTCGTCGACCACGACCGGGTCCGAGGGCAGCTCCGGTTCAGCGACGACCGCGACCACCACCAGCCCGACGACCACCGCAACCGGGCCGACCACCGCAACCGGGCCGAGCGAGTCCACCACCGAGAACGACTCCACCGGCACCACCGAGACCGGCGTCGCCGAGGAGAGCAGCTCCGCCGACGGCTCGACCGGCGGTCTACCCGTGGTGTGTGGCGACGGGATCTCCGCGCCCGGTGAGCTCTGCTTCGACGACGTCGTGCTCATCGAAGGCAACGACGTCACCTATTCAGCGCGGCTCATCGACGTCGACAGCGATGACGACACCGATGTGGTCTACATGATCGGTGACCAGGTCGTCACCCACCTCGGCACTGGCGAGGGCGTGTTCGGCCCCGCCTTGTTCGGCGTCACCGTGTCTCCGACCAACGGTGAGGCCGGCGACATCGATGGCGACGGCCGGACAGATCTGGCGATCATCAACGTCTACGACAACACCCTGGCGATCGCGCTGGGCGACGGCGTGGGTGATTTCACCCTGCAAGAGCCCCTCCAGGGCACGAGCGCCGCGCCGGTACAAGTGATGGTCGCCGACCTCGACGGCGACGTCGACGACGACGTCCTCATCGCCACCAACACTTCGATCGACGTCTTCCGCAGCGATGGCGATGGTACCCCGGTGGCAGGCTTCGGGGTCGGCCTCAACGGTCCCGCGCTCGCGCTGGGACTCGGCGAGTTCGACGGGGACGGCGACCCCGACCTCATCTACGTCAGCGACGCGTTCGGAAACCAGGAGCTCTTCATCCGTCTGGGCGCAGGCGACGGGACGTTCGGCTCGTCGGTGCCCGTCGAGGTCGATGGCGCCACGCCACGGGCCGTCGCGGGCGGCGATCTCGACGGCGATGGCGACGGCGATCTGGTCTATGTCGACCTCGATCTCGAGCTGCTGTACGTGCGGCTCGGCAACGGCGCCGGCGGCTTTGCCGATGCCGTGGGCTCCGCGACCGACCAAGGGCCCCAGCGGACCGCGGTGCTCGACGTCACCGGCGACGGCGACCTCGACGTCGTCGTCGGCCACGCGGGCGGCAACTCGCTGTGGATCTACCAGGGCGACGGCGACGGTGGCCTCGGCCAGCCACTGATGATCCCGCTGGCCGGCCCGGTCGACTCGCTCGGTTGGGGACTCGCGAACGCCGATGCCGTGCCCGACCTGATCACCACCGACATCAACCAGCACGTCACCGTGGTGCTCTCGACGCCCTGAACCTCTGGGCAGGCCGACGGCCGCGGCCGCGGGGTAGCATGGCGGCTTGTCGACCCCGCCGGCCTCCGCCCGCGACCAGCCCGACTCCGCGCTCGGCCGCGGAGTTCTTCTGATTCCGCGACTGCTGGGGTTTGGCTGGCGGGTGTTTGGCGAGTTCCGCCGCAATCGGGGATTTTTGCTGGCCAGCGCGCTCGGCTACAACACGCTGCTGTCGATCGTTCCGATGCTCGCATTGGTGGTCGTGGTCCTGTCGAGCATCGTCGACGACGCCGTGCTCATGCAGACGATCACGACCCAGGCTGACGCGCTGCTCCCAGGCCGAGCGGGGGTGGTCACCGAGGCTTTCGCAGCGTTCGTCGACCAGCGCGCGACCATCGGCCTGGTCGGCTTCGGCGTGCTGCTGTTTTTCAGCGCCATCGCGTTCCGCATGCTCGACGAGGCGTTCTCGGTGGTGTTTCATCGCAACCGTCGGGTTCGCGAGCCCCATCGAATGCGCGCGTTCGTGTTGCCGCTGGGCTATGTCTTGCTGATCGGCGTGGGCATCCTCGTGCTCACGTTGGTGATGGTCGGATTCGACGCTCTGCCCAAGCCGTGGGTGCAATCGTTTGGCTTCGCGGTGGCAGCAGACACGGCGGTGACGCTCGCGAAGATCCTGGCCTTTGTCGGACTGGTGGTGCTGCTCTCGTCGTTCTACTGGCTGATGCCGCTCGCCCACGTGAAGCCAGGCAGAGCAATGGTGGGTGGATTCGTGGCCGCAGCGATGTGGGAGGCCGTGCGATCGATCCTGGTGTGGTACTTCGAGAACCTATCGCTGGTCGACATCGTCTACGGATCGCTGGGCACCGTAGTGGTGCTGCTACTGGGCCTCGAGATCGCGGCGATCATCTTGCTGCTCGGCGCCGAGATCATCGCGGAGCTCGAGCGCGCAGCGTCGACAGGCCGCGCCTGGTACCAGCCCTCGCCGCCGGCAGCGGTCCTCGACGCCCCTGGGCACGACGCCGTGTGACCTCACCGGGTCAGCAAGCCCACCGTGTCGACCACCGAGGGCCGATGGAACAGCTCGCGTCGTAGTCTGACGAACGAGCGGTGGGCCACCAGGATCACCACGATGTCCGCGGTCCGCAGCGCCTCCTCGGCGTTCTCGAGCGGCACGCCGTCGATCGGACACCTGGTCAGGTGCGGCTCGACGACGACGACGTCGCCGAAGTCGGCGGCAACGAGTTCTCGCACCACCTCGAGGGCCGGACTTTCGCGGATGTCGTCGATGTCGGGTTTGTATGTGATGCCCATGCACGCGATCTTCGGGCGTCTGAAGCGCTCCGATAGCACGCGAACGCGATGGACGACCTGATGTGGGCGGGCATCATTGACGCGCCGCGCGGCCTGGATGAGCGGCGTGCGTTCGGGTGCGACCGCCACGATGAACCACGGATCCACCGCGATGCAGTGGCCCCCCACACCGGGCCCCGGTCGGAGCACGTTCACGCGCGGGTGACGATTGGCCAGGCGGATCACCTCCCACACATCGAGATCCAGGTGGTCGCAGACATTCGATAGCTCGTTGGCGAAGGCGATGTTGACGTCGCGAAATGCATTCTCGGAGAGCTTCACCAGCTCGGCGGTGTCGGCCGTGCAGCGCAGGACCTCGCCGGTGACGAAACGTTCGTAGAACGTCGCAGCGGCCTCGGTGCAAGCGGGCGTTACGCCGCCGACGACACGGTCGTTCTCGACGACCTCGCGGATCACCGCGCCGGGCAACACCCGTTCGGGTGCGTGCGCGACGTAAACGTCGCGGCCCGCAACGAACCCGCCCTCGGCGAGGATCCTCGCGACCATCTCGCGCGTGGTCCCCGGTGGGCTGGTCGACTCGAGCACCACGAGGTTGCCCGGCCGCAACGCCGGCAACAGCGCCCGGGTCGCCGCTTCGACGTAGCTGAGATCGGGCTGGTGCTGGGGCCCAAACGGTGTGGGCACGCAGATCAAGAAGGCCGACGCGGGTTGCGGCTCGGTGAACGCACGCAACGTGCCGGCGGCAACTGCCGCACGAACCAACGCATCGAGCTCGGGCTCGACGATGTGGATCTTCCCCTCATTGATGGTCGTGACCACGGCTTTCCGTGTGTCGACCCCAGCAATTTTTTGGCCACGCGTCGCAAGCACCGCCGCGGTCGGCAATCCGACGTAGCCGAGCCCCAACACACACACGTCATTCGCAACTTCCGAAGTGTCCATCGTAAGACTCCATGTCATGCTATGGCTCAAGTCGTGATCGCGTCCACACATTGGCTGGTCGTGGGCTGCGTTGGCCGGTGCAGCTCGGGCGGCACAGCGCCAGGCGGCTGGGCATGAACGCGGCGCTCGGTACGTTGTGGCTGGGTGCGCTCGCGGCCTTTGTGCTGGTCGCAGGGCTCACGCCGCTGGCCTTGCGGGCGTGGCGGGCTCTGGGACGCCGCGACGACGAGGTCAGCCTACGCAAGGTCCACACCGGCCAGATCCCTCGGGCTGGCGGGTTGGTCATCCTGGTCGGCTTCGGGGCGATGCTCGTGGTCGGGCTCGCAGGGGTGACCTCACTCTCGGCGACCCACGAGTTGTTCTCGGTGTCGCCTCTGACCGGCGCGCTCATCGGCGCACTCATCGTGGGCCTCACGGGTGCCTACGACGATCTCGTAGGCCTGCGCCCCCGCACCAAGTTGCTGTTGCAGCTGGTGGCGGCGACCATGGCGGTGCTCTACGGCTTGCACTGGCCGGCGCTCGAGCTGCTCGTGGGCTGGCAATACAACTGGCTGGCGACCCTGCTGACGATCGCGTTCTTGGTCGCGTCGGTCAACGCGGTCAACATGATGGACGGGCTCGACGGCCTCGCGGGCGGCATCTGCCTGATCGGCTTCGGCACGGTGGTCGCGTCGATCTTCGCCGATCCATTCGTTCTACCCGGCGCGCTGGCCGTCGGCTGGACTGCTGCGTGTGCGCTTGGTGCCACCGGGGGATTTCTGCTGCACAACCGTCACCCCGCCAAGGTGTTCTTGGGGGATGCCGGGAGCTATCTGCTGGGTTTCTTGCTGCCGGCCTTGCTGCTGCAGGTCGAGCCGGTCAGGTGGCGCGTCCCCGAGATCCAGCTGTCGATCGCGATCTTGCCGCTGACCCTGCCGCTGTTCGACATGACCCTGGCAATTGTGCGGCGCACGTTGCGAGGTCAACCGATCTTCAGCGGCGACTCCGATCACGTGCATCACCGCCTGATGGCCGCAGGCTTCTCGCACGCGCGCGCCGTCACGGTGCTGTGGCTGTCCTCGCTGATGTTCGCGGCGCTGACGTACCTCAACGTCGTCGGTGTCGGCGGTTGGTGGACCTTGTTGGGGACGCTGGTCGCAGTGCTGCTCGCGGCGGTGCTGCTGGGATATCACCGCATGCTCGCGCGCCTTCCCGCCTTCACCGGTGAGCGTTTCCTGGGCTGGCGAGATCGACGTCGCGAGGTCATGGAGATGCTCGATGCGATCGAGGCGGTCCGGCTGTCGGGCAACGATCGTGGCGAGGAGCGGTGGCGCCGCGTCGCGCCTGATGTTGCGCTGGTGCTCGGGCGACTGGGCGTGCCCGCCTTCCAGATCCGCCGACATGACACCGTGGTGGTCGGCACCGGTGATGCGAAGGATGCTTGGGCCTGGCTTGGCCTGCCTCTACCGGGTGAAGACGGTGGTGAGCTTCGGCTTGCGCTGGCGATTCGCCTGCCCGATCTGCAGCAGGAGCGGCTGATGCTGATCGAACGCACCGTGCTTGCCGTCAGCGGCGGAGCCCAGGCCGCGCGGCAGCTAACCGTGGTTCGCGGTGACGACAACCGCGCCGCCGGGGCCTAGAATTCGGCGCGCACGTCGAGCAGCGTCGGGCCCGTGGAAAAGATCTCGAACGAGATCGTCATCGTCGTACCACTCGCGACCCCGGTGGTCTCGAACGTGATCGGGAGATCGGGCAGCAGATCGATGACTGCCGCATCGCCCATGGGAGGATCTGCGAACGGTTGTCCAGACGAGACGCTGACGATCTCGAGACCAAAGAGCGTCGCGTTGATCAGGCCCGATCGCTGGACGTCGAGCACGATCTGCGGGGCCTCGCCGGCCGCGCTCGTAGCCGCGCAACTCGAGGTCTCGAAGTCGATGTGGATCGATGCCTGTGGCAGCGCTGGCGCCTGGGCGAGAAACGGCGCCATCGCCGGGTCGCAGGCCGCAGGACCACCGCCGGTGGTCGAGGGAGCGCCGCTGGTGTCGGCAACGGCGCCGCTGCTGTCGAGGCCGGTCGACGTCGGACTCGGACCACTGCTGGTGTCCAGGTCCGTCGAGGCCGCCGAAGAGCCTGCTCCGGTGGACACGGTGGTTGCGGCGGTGGCGGACAACTCTGGATCGTTGCCCGACTCCCCACCGCAGTCGAGCATCGCAACGCATCCCAGACCGATCAGAACTCGCCGCGCCATGCGTTGATGGTGCGGCGAGTCGAGCAGCCTCGTCAATCCAGCGTCACCCTGGTGGCCGACGGCCCGTGGCACGGGGAGGAACCGCCCGCGGATCGCCAGGTCGGCCCGGCGGTGGTGCAACGCGACGCGCAGCGATCTTGGGCACGGGCCCAGTGACGTGGATGTCGAACGCAGTGTCCTTGCGGGTGGCGACCACTTCCGTGGGAGCGCGCTGGGGTGCGAGGGTCAGCAGCGTCGCCAGCGAGGGCGAGCCCGAGGCAAGGCCAGGAATCGCACCCGCGTCGACCGCGAAGGTGGCTGCGACGAGATCACCCTTGGTCTTGTGGCCGGGCGCAGCGTCCTTGGTGGACTCGATCCACCGTGCGAGGGATTCGGTGGCGGTCGGGCCGACAGCGAAGAGCACGGCACCCGCATTCTGCGAGCCCCCGAAGGCAATCCGAAGATCGCCCTTGTCGTCGATCAGGCCCGCGAGCTCGGGGGGCAGGGACTTGCGGGCGTTCTCCACCGCGAGCACGTGAATCGACACACCGGCTGCGACCATGCGATTGCGCTTGAATCGCAGCTTGGGCACCGAGACGCCAAAGGTGCGTGCGAGATCGAGGTTGCCCATGACTGCGTCGATGAGGCTCGTCAGTGCTGCTGCACCCTTCTTTGGATCGTCGGAGCCGAGTGCAGTGATGAGATGCGCCTTGGGCCCAACACCGACCATGACGCGCCCGTTCCAGCTGCGCAGCACGGACTTGTAGCGCTTGAGCATGTCTTCGAGGACGCCCCGAACCAGGAAATTCTGCTTCTCCACGGTTCGCGATGCCTCGGAGATCATCGACTTCACCACCGAGTCGTACTTGGCGTAACGGCTGGAGACGCCGGCCGCAAGCTCGGGTGTCGACAACAAACCGGTCAGCGCACCTTCGGTGATCTGATCGAGGCCCTCGATGGCTCCGTCGCCCTGGGCCGTGATGTGAAAGTCTGCGACGCTCTTGCCCTCGAGACCGATACGATCGAACGGAAACTGCGGCACTGCCTTGCGGATCTCGGCGCCGTCGATGGTGAGAAACAAGCCGGCTTTCCCGTAGGTGCCCGCCAGCTCGCGACCGGTCGCAAGGCCGCGTTCGTCGGTGGCCAGCGTCATCGTCGCGGTGCCGTCGTCGAGCCAGGCCAAGCGGGGGGGCGCGGGATCCACCGGGTCGCCTTCGGTGGGCCGGGCAAGCTCCACAGCACCGAAGTTTCCGACCGCGGGCCTACTGGCCAGCATGCGCCGAGTCTCGGTCAGCGCACCCGGCCGGATCCCGAAGCGGATCACCAGCTGATCTTCGACCAGGACCGCGCTGCACGGTCGCTCGAGATCGACCGCGTCGAAGAACGTCGCGGCACCAAACGCCGCGGGGATCTCGGCGGTGAGCATCCGCAACACCGCCCGCGGATCGGGTCCGTGCCCCGTCAGCTGACCGAGAGCCGCGAGTGCCTGCTGCGGGATCGCGACGTGAACCGCGAACTTGGGGTGGCTCGGCAGCGGCAGTGGGCGGGGCATGCCTCGCGGCCGCGCGGGCTGGCGTTCGACCACCTTGCCGCCGGCTTGGGGCTCGGAATGACTCGTACGATCGGGCTTGCACGCCGGCACGGCGACAGCAGAGGCGAACAAGAGCGAGGCGACGAAGAGCTTGGGCCGGCTGGACATGGGGCGTTGAGAACCTATCAGGTCGGATGCGCCCGAGCACGGGACCGCGATCACGACAGACGCGATCCGCCACCTGTGGCTTCAGTCGTGGGCGTTTGCCCCAGCCCAAGCGCGCTTTTTAGTCGAGCACGCAGCGGAATCCAATGCTCACATGGCGCAGAGCAGCGGCAGCTCGCCGTCGCGCTGCGGGGCGAGCCGCGACGAGATCGTCGCTCCATGACGCACCCTTGACGATCGCCTCGCCGTTTTCGACGGCTGCGGTCCACTCGGCGACGTTGCCGGCGACGTCGTAGACACCATGCGGACTCACGCCGCCATCGAGCGACGCGACCGCAACCATGTCGCCGCGTCCCGACTCGCGGGTGTTTGTCCGTTGCGGAACGAATGCGGAGCCCCATGGGTATGCGCGGCCGTCATCGCCTCGTGCTGCTCGCTCCCACTGGGCCTCGGTGGGCAAGCGGCCGAGACCGTCGCGGCGTTCACCCCAATGAGCGCAGTACGCCTCGGCCTCAGCGTGGCTCACGAGCACCGCAGGCTGCTGCTCCCGCGACGCTTGCGGACGCCCGTTGCGCCAGCCGACACGCTTGGGCTCCTCGCCCTTGCGATGCGACGTACGCGACCACGTGCGCGGGTCGACCCATGGCTCGGCTGCCCCGCTCTCGTAGACGTACGCCGCGTAGTCGGCCTGCGTGACCGGGTGCACCATGATCGCGTAGCCGGCGAGCTTGCGGCGTCCGACCGGGAGTTCTTCACGAAGCCGCGCCGTGGCAGCGCGAGCGTCGGCTCCGTGCGCAACCGCCTCGTCGAGCGCCAGCGCGCGCGCATGCGGCGACGAGCCCATCGTGAAAACCCCGGGTGCGATGGTGACGGTGTCCGCATCGTCGCGCGGGTGCGCGACGCAACCCTGCACCAGACCGAGGAGGATCACCGCGCGCGCGCCCAACATGCAGCGCTCATCGACCCACGAGCCGCCGCGCTTGACCGGCGGACGATCTCACGGCGCATTTCGGGCCAACGTCCGCTTTCAGAACTCGATGCGCCACGCCAGCGCGACACCGCGACCACGAAAGTACCCACGCAGCACATGCCGCTGCACGAGCCGACCGCGACGCCACACGCCCACCATCGGCAGGCCCGCCGTCACGACCGAGCCGATCGCCGAGATCGCCGACTCTCCCGCGTGTGGGCGCAGCAACGCGATCTCGTCGCGGAAACTCGCGAGATCGAGCCAAGGTGCCGCCCGCGGGTCCTCGCTGTGCAGCGTGGGCGCGTCAGAGGCCATCATCCAGCGCGCCCAGGTGAGGTCGCGTCCGAGCCGGGACTCGAGCCCGCGCCACGGACGTAACTCGAACGTCGGCGCCGCCGTCGTTGAGCTACGCAGCAGTGTTGCTCCGTCGGTGGGCGGATCGTCGGCAGCCGCGGCAGTTGCCGTCCAACCCAGCACCAACGCTGCGCAGACCAAGGAGGCTCCTTGGCTCAGTCGCGTCCGTCCGGTGCGGCGGCCCGTCATGTCGGTGGAGTGGCTCTCGTCCCCACGAGTGCCAACTCACAGGATAGCGGGCAGTCTCATCTTTGTGAACCGCGATTTGGCTCGATCCGTCCCCGAGGGTGCCGTATCCGGCCACCTGCACCCACATGGACGCTCGCGGGCGCGCGTTGGCAGCGGACCGGAGCTCGCCCGCTTTTTAGTTCAGCGTCGACCGATCGGGTGCCTGGGCGACGGCATCGTCGTCCCCCGGTGTGGCACCGTCGGCGAGATCGCGGTTGCGAGCCGCACTGGCCTCGTACGCGATGCGGGGCTTGCCGGGCTTCTCTCGCTGCGCGGCGCGATCCCACTGGTGGGCGGCCTCACGATACCCGCGTTCGCGGCTGATCTCATCGACAGCCTCCATCGCCTTTTGTTCGGCGGCCTCAGCCCTCGCGACATAGGGGTTCTTGCCAAAGCTCATGCGCACGATCTCCGAGCGCAGGTGTAGCCCAGCCTCACCACCGCCGCCCAGTCCGGGCTCGGAGGCCGGTTGGCGCGGTGTGGTGGTGGTGGCAGCGCAAGTCGGATCGGGCCCGCCGCGTTTCCCGGCCCAAGGTTCACTCGGCGCCGCGTCGGGCAGATGCACCGGCCAGACCGAGTTCAGGTCGGCGAAGCGCGCGGAGAAACCACATCACCCCGGCAGCCAGCACGGCTAGCGAGAACCCACCGCACGCCAGACCCCAGATCCAGTAGGTGCCACCCAGGGCCGAAGCCATCACCGAGGTATCGGATGGCATCGTGCCACCACCGGTCACGGCGACATCGGTGAACAGATAGTCTGCGCGAGAGAACACCGACAACGCGAGCTGGGTTGCGAGAAACACCGTGCCGAGCTGGGCTGCTGCTGCGCTGCCGCGCAAGCCGAGCGCCAGCACGACCAACACGAACGTGCCGCTGAAGAACACCCCGAAGCCGTTGCGAACGACCAGCGCGACAGCAATGCCGACGGCAACGCCGACGACGACGAGAAAACCTCGTGCACCGGACTTGGAGCGGCCCGCGGCGAACGCAATGCCAGCGACGACAGCGGGGCCGATCAGCCCGCCCGCAGCGGTCAGCGCATGGACCAGATCGCCACCGCTGCTGCGGTGTGAAGCGACACCCGATCCATCGGCGTAGATCGCCAGTGACTCGAACGATCCCCCGGTGAGCATGGCAACGACCCCGTGGCCGAGCTCATGGAACAGCGTCGACAGCAGCAGCAGCGGATACGCCAGGATCGCGCCGTACGGGATCAGATACAGCGCTGCGGTGAGCCCGATGCTCCACTTGAGTGCGCTTGCCGCCCGGCGGCGGGTCGCCGCGTTGTCGAGCCATTCGAGGTGGTGCATGGACGCTTTAGTTGTGCACGCGGATTGGCGGGGAGCAAGGGGGTGCGACCGGGTGGGCGACGAAGGCGCCGATCACAGGTATTGTGCTGCCCAACCACGGCTGACCCGATGCGACGTCCAACCTGGAGCATGCTCGTTCTCGCCGCTGCGTGCGGCGACGTCGAGCCCGGTGACCCCTACGTGACCACGGCGCCGATGACCGCCACCAGTGGCGGCACCGGGAGTTCGACGGCCGAAGCTTCCACCTCGACGACTGGCAGCGAAACCACGACGTCGACTGCAGCCGACAGCACTGGAAGCGACAGCGGAGGTTGCTCCCCGGGCACCGAGGGCTGTCCTTGCAGTGACGACGTGTGCGACCCGGGGCTGACCTGCCTTTCGGAGATCTGCGTCGACGCCGGGCCGGTGTGCCCGATCGGCACCGTGGGATGCCCCTGCACCCAAGGCGGCACCTGCGATCCGGGGCTGGCGTGCGTGTCGATGACCTGCGTCGCCGACTGAAGCGCCCGCCCCCGAGCCGCGCGGCGGACCGATCAGCTCGCCGGCATCGCCTTCTTGGCACGCTCACTGATCTGCGCGGGCGTCAGATCCTCCTTGTGAGTCGCGACCGCCCAACCAAAACCATCGGGACCGTTGACCATGCTGAAGCGGTCGCCCCAGAACATGTCGGTGACCGGCATCGCTGGCTTGGCCCCGGCGGCGGTCGCTTTCGCGAACACGCCGTCCACGTCGGGCGTGTAGAACATCAATGCCACGGGCGAGCCGCCAAGGGCTCGCGCCGACTTGCTGCCCATCTCCGGGGCTTCGTCGCTGATCATCAGCAGCGAGTCGCCGAAGCTGAGCTCGGCATGCATGATCTTGCCGTTGCTGACCATGCGGTCGTTCTCGACGGCGCCGAACGCCGCCTTGTAGAATTCGATGGCTGCGGCGGCGTCGTGGATCACGTACGCGGGCGTCACGGTGTGGTACTGCGCGGGAACTGGGCTGGTCGCGGGGGTTCCCGCGATCTTCTTCCACGCCGGCGGCGCGTTCTTCTTGGCCTTCTTGGGCTTCGTCTTCGATGTCGGCGCGCCCATGGCGATCTCGGCGCGCTGGTTCATCTGCTCGGGCGTCAGCTCCTCGAGCCTGCTGGCCACTGCCCACTTGTGGCCGAACGGATCGACCAGCGTGCCGTAGCGATCGCCCCAGAACTGATCCTCGAGCGGCATCTGCACGGTCGCGCCCGCAGCCACCGCGGCAGCGAACGCTTCATCGGGGCTCGCGGCGTAGATCATCAGCGTGGCCGGCGAGCCACCGATGGTTGTTGGCGACTTCCCACCCTGCTCGAGGTTCTCTTCGTCGATCATGATCACCGAGTCGCCAATCTTGATCTCGGCGTGCATCGTCTTGCCGTCGGGGCCTGGCAACGCAAACACCTTGTGCGCGCCAAATGCCTTGACGTAGAACTCGATGGCCGCATCTGCACCCTGGACCGTGATGCTGGGGGTCAGGACAAAGAACCCATCAGGAATTGGCTTGGCCACCGCCGCCACGGGCTCGGCCGGCGCCGGCTCGGGCGTCGCAGTGTCGACGGGTTGCTTGTCGCAACCGCCGGCGACAAGCGCCAGAGTCATCAAGAAAATGGTCGTGGTGCGCATCGGCGCGGAGCCTAGGCCTGGCGGGCCGACGGTGTCGAGATCGGATCCCGGCCGCGCACGCGCGTCCCGCAAACCGCGTTCCGGGCGCGCTCACAGGCCCCACCGCGCGGACAGAGCCGTCGTATCGCGGCCCGGATCGTTGCGGTACGGTCCGGTCCGTGGCCTACGACGCCATCGTCATTGGCTCAGGACCCAACGGGCTGGTCGCCGCGAGTGTGTTGGCCCGGGCCGGACAGCGCGTGCTCGTGCTCGAAGCCAACCCCACGCGGGCGGGCGGTGCGGTCGGATCCGAGGCGGCGACCCGGCCGGGATTCGTGCATGACGTTGGGGCTGCGTTCTTTCCCTGGGCGACGCTCAGCCCGGCGTTCATCGACCTGCAGCTCGGCGACTTCGGCCTCGAATGGAGCGGCGCTCCGATCGAGAGCTGCCATCCCGCGCCCGACGGGAGCTACGCCTGCATCGCCAAGGATCACGATGTCACGGCGCGACACTTCGGCTCGGCGCGCGACGGCGACACCTGGCGGCAGATCGCGAGCTGGTACGCCGGCATCGAGCCCCACGTGATCAACCTGTTGATGCGGAGCTTTCCGACAGTGGGCCCCGCGCTGCGAATGATGCCTTGGGACCTGCTGAAGCTCTCGAGCGTGTTCTTGTCGCGAGGCGCCGCGCTCGCACGACGGTGGTTCGAGACCGAGGCCGCCAGGCGCGTGATGCCCGGCCTCGCGCTGCACGTCGACGTGGGTCCCGATGACCTCTTCGGCGCTGCGTTGGGATTCATGCTGGGCATGACCGCCACGACCGGTGGCTACGTTGTCCCTCGAGGTGGCGCGCAGTCGATCACCAACGCGCTGGTGAAATTCCTTGGTCACCACGGTGGGCAGCTGATGCTCGATGCCAGGGTCGATCGCGTGATCGTCCGCAACGATCGCGCGTGCGCGGTGCGGTTGTTCGACGGCACCGAGATCGAGGGGCGGGCGATCCTCGCCGATACCGCAGCACCGCGACTGTTGCTCGATCTGGTCGAGCGCGAGTACGTGCCGGGGCGCCTGGTCGAGTTCATGCAGCGCTATCCTCAGGGCTGGGGCACGTTCAAGGTCGACTGGGCGCTGTCGGAGCCGGTCCCGTGGGCCTGCGAACCCGCCCGTAGGTCGGCGGTGGTCCACGCCGGCGACAGTCTCGACGACTTGTCTCGCTTCACCCGTCAGGTCCGCAGCGGCGCGTTGCCCGACAATCCATACCTGGTGATCGGTCAGCAGAGCCTCTGGGATTCGACGCGGGCGCCCCAGGGCTGCCACACGCTATGGGCCTACTCGCGGGTACCGCCGTCGCCCGCCGGTGGTTGGCGTGAACACGCCGAGGCATTCGGTGATCGCATCGACGCTCGCATCGAGGGGCTCGCGCCGGGTTTCCGTCAGACGGTGCTCGGACGCCGCGTCGTCGCGCCGACCGATCTCGAACGGATGGACGCAAACCTCATCGGTGGCGATCTTGGGGGCGGCAGCAACGCTTGGCATCGCCAGCTGATGTTCCGCCCACTGTTCCCGCATTTTCGCTACCGGATGCCCGTCCGGGGCCTCTACCTGTGCTCGAGCTACGCGCACCCAGGCGCAGGGGTGCACGGGATGTGTGGCCACAACGCCGCCCACATCGCGCTGCGGGATCTGGAAAGCGCCCGCTAGTTCGGCGGCAAGCGCCTACTGGATCTCGATGCCCTGGCCGCTGCAGATCGCGACGGCCTCGTCATGCGACTGGCCCTTGAGCTTGCCGATCGCCTTGCGGGCCTTGGCCGCGTCTTTGAGTCGGCACGCAGCGCTGGCCATCAGGAACGCCGCGTTGGAGGACTTCTTGGCGGCGTAGGCCTTCGCGGCCAGCTCGTACGCAGTCGCTGGGCTCTTGAACATCTGCTTGCGCGCGTCGGCGAGCAGCGCCTCGGTGTCGACCTCGGGCTCCGGCGTCGGCTTGGGCGGCGTCGGCTTGGGCGGCGTCGGCTTGGGCGGCGTCGGCTTGGCGACCGGCGTCGTATCGGGCACGGGTTCGTCGGGGACGATGTCGGGTTGCTCGTCCGGCACCTCGGGCGCGATCGGTACGATCTTCGGTGGCACCGGCTCGATCTGCGGCGGGACCTTGGTGTCCACCGCCTTTTCGGGGCCGCTAGGCTTGACGTCTGGCGCCTTGGAAGGCGCCTCGGTTTTGCCCTCGGGCTTGACCGTGCTGTTCGCGGCGGTGCTCGGCGCAGGGGTGCGACTTGCCCACCAGAAACCACCCAGCGCGACGCCTCCGATGCCCGCGAGCACCAGAAGCATCAAGCCGATCCGGCGCGGCTGCTCGTCATTCGCCGGCGCCCGTCGACGCGCGACCATCGGCATCTGGCCGGAGTCGACGAACGAAGGCGGCATCGCGGCCGCGACGTGTGCGGGGTGTTGGCCCGAGGAAAGTGCCGCGAGCGCGGCCGGCGTGAGCTGCGGCAGGCTCGTACTCGAGCTCGCCGTCATGGGCTCTGAACCATCGTTCGCGGCCGGTCGTCCGCGATCGTAGTTGAGCGAGCGACGGTCGACTTCCTCGGTGAGCGCGAGGTGATAGTCGCCGATCTGAACGACGTCGCCCTCTTGGAGGATCACGCGGCCGCTGGTCACGCGACCGTTGACCTTGACCCCGTTGTAGCTGCCGAGATCCTCGATGATCCACGACTCGCCGTCGGGCAATAGCTGCGCGTGATGGCGCGAGACGTTCTTCTCGGTCAGCTGGATCGTGTTCCCCTGCTGACGTCCGATCGTGATCGCGTCTTTCCCAAGGGGCACGATGGTCGTGCTGCCCTCGTCGTCCTCGATGATGAGGCGTAGGGACATCAAGTCCTTGAGGTTAGGAACCCCGTGGAAACACTGTCAAGGGCGGGCGCAAGGCTGGGTGGATCCCATGGCCCCCGGGCCGATCGGGCGAAACTACCTGCCAGGACCCGCGGGAGCCACGCGGCGGGCCCGGTCGCTCTCGGCGAGCAGGCTGGAGAGCGGATAGATGCCGATCCCCTGGGCATGGAGTTCCGGCAAGCGCCGAAGCAGCACCTCGACCATCGCGGCCGAGGGATGACCAATGGCCACCACTGGCTGACTCCGCGCGAGCGTCGCAGCGCGTTCTAGCTGGGCATCGATCGCCTCGAGCGAAGGATCGTCGTCCAAGAACACCTGGCGGGCCAGGCTCGGCACTCCTGCCGCCTGGGCAGCGCTCTGGGCACACGTCGCCGCGGTGGTGCGGGAGTCGAGGAAGAACATCCCGCGCTCGCGCAGCGGCGGCATGATCGCGGCCATGGCCGCACAATCGGCGGTCAGCCGCGAGCCCATGTGGTTGTTGGTTCCGACCGCGGTGGGTACGCGCGCCAGTGCAGCCTCGAGCTTGGCCACCAGGGCCTCGGGCGGATCTCCCTGCAGCAAGAACTGCTCCTGGGCCTCGGCATCCTCGTGCATGCGCGTGGCCTGCTCGGGCTCCATCGGCAGGTGCAAGAGAATCTCCCGCGGGCGCCGACGATCGGCACCGAGCCGAAGTTGGACGCCCGCGGCGTAGATCGACCCCGGCAGCACGCTGAAGCCGAGGGCGAAGCGCAGGTCGAGCAACTGCTCGAACAGGTGGAGCTCACGGCCGACGTCGTCGATCACGATCGCCAGGTGTCCTTGGGCCTGGTCCCACGGCACGCCGAGATCGCCGCGCTCGACCTGCCACGCGCGGGTCGACTCGACGATGGCGTCCAGGCCGCGTTGAATCGCGGCGATTTCTTCACCCGACATCGCAGGTGCCACCGGGGGCGCGGGCGCCACGGCAAAGCCGAGGCAGGCCAGGGCCGTCCACGCGAGCAGGCCCCACGGACGCGAGACCGTCATGCTCATCGTCGTCGCTTGGGGCGGACCCGATCCCACGCGACCAGGTGTTGCACCGCCGTGCGTAGCTGCAGATCGTCACCCGCAGCCCGCACGGCCGGACTCTCGTCCACGGATCGAGGCACGATCCGCCCGAAGTCTTCGGGACGCAGGTGCCGTGGGGCATCGCGCTCCGGTGAGATCTCTGGGCGCGAATCGGCCAGCGGCGCTGTCGATCCCCCCGCAGGCGCCGCACCCGTGGGCGCGACACCAACGTGCACATCGGGTGTGATGCCACTGGCCTGAATGAGACGATCATCGGGCGTGTAGTAGAGCGAGGTCGTCAGCTTGAGCAAGCTGCCGTCTTCGAGCTCGAACGGCGCCTGCACCGAGCCCTTGCCATAGGTGCGTTCACCGACGATCAGCGCGCGCCCATGATCTTGCAGCGCCCCCGCCACGATCTCCGAGGCGCTGGCCGACGCTTTGTTCACCAGCACCACCAACGGCACCTCGGCCTCGGTGCCAGGCCGATGCGCACGAGCCTCATCGACCACCGTGCCGCGGCGCCCGCGGGTCCGAACGATGACGCCCTCTTCGACGAACAGGTCGACGATGTCGATCGCTTCGTCGAGCAGACCGCCGCCGTTGTCGCGAAGATCGAGCACGATACCGCGAACGGCTTTGGCGCCAGCGGGCGCGGTGCGTCGCAACGTCGCGATGGCATCGCGCAGCTCCCTTGCCGAGTCCTGGGAAAACTCGCGCAGTCGCAGTGAAGCGATACCCTCACCCATCGCGCGGACTTCGACCGCCGGCGGATCGATCACCGCGCGTACCAGCGCGACAGTGCGCGAGGTGCCGCGGGCGCGGTCCTCCACGGTGACCCTGATGGTCGTACCGGGTTCGCCGCGGATCATCGTGATCGCCCGCTGTAGGTCGGGGAACTGGGCGATGGACTTGCCATCGACCCGGGTGATCCGAGACCCCGTGACGATGTCGGCGTCGTCCGCTGGGCTGTCGGTGATCACCTCGCGCACGTCGAGGAATCGTGTGCCATCGGGATCGCGACCCAAGACCACGACCATACCGACTCCACCGAACACACCCTCGATGTCCTCACGCAGCAGTCGAGCCTCCGCGGGGACCAGAAAATTCGAGTGCGGATCGAGTTCACTCACCAAGCCACGGATCGCGGCGTACATGAGCTGATCACCGTCCACCGGGCGCACATAGTTCTGCTCGATGATCGACAAGGCGCGCGCGAACATGTCGAGCTTTTGGTAGCGCGAGAACGTACTCGGCGCCGCAACCGGCTCTGCGGCGACCGCGGGCCGCAGCGACGCACCAAGCGCCAAGCCCACCGCCAGACTCGTGGACGCGATGGCAAGGGTACGGAATCGTCCGAGCATGATCGAGAGCGTGGCCCGTCGCCGGGCCCTGGGCAAGCAACCTGCAGCTCACCACGGCATCGAGGAGAAGACCTCGGCCGGTGGGGTGACCTCGGCCGGCGGGGTGACCTCAGCGGTGGCTTCGGTCGTGGACTCGGCCCAAGCACCCGGCTGTGGCGCATCGTCGGCGGGCACGATCAGATCGTCCGACGGTGGCTCGATGCGCTGGCGTCCGCGGCCCTTGGCCGGCTTGGCGCGCGCGCGTGCTCTGGCGAGATACGGCTCGGGATCGACGGGTTTTTCGCCGTGTCGCAGCTCGACGTAGACCGTCGCGCCGAGCCCGTCGTCGATCGGCTTGGGCGCGACCCTCCCCAGCTGGGCGCCGGCTTCGACGGCGTCACCGGGCTGCACGCTGATCTTCCACAGTCGCGCCGTGAGGCTGTACTGGCCGCCGCCGTGCTCGATCACGACGGCGCCACCGAACTCGGGCAACTCGGTGACCAACACCACGCGACCTTGGGCCATCGCGACCACACGCTCGTCGCGGGCAGCGACCAGCTCGACACCATTGCGCACGATCGGCACCTCGAGCACGCGATCGCGATGAAGGCCGAAGCGAGCGGCTACGTTGCCGGACACCGGGCGCATCAGACGTTGGGCGCCATCGAGCCCGCGCAAGGTCTCGAGCTCGACCCAGTTGGCCTTGACCAGCGAGATCAGCTCACGCTGGGCCCGGCGCAGCTTGCTACCGCCGCGACGCACGGCCAGCTTGCGCTCATGCACAGCACGGCCGACCGCGGGATCCACCGCTGTGCCTGCGGCCAGCAACACTTCCCCCTGCATCGTGAACACCTGCGCGACCGTAGCGAGGGCTTGAACCTCGCGGGTCGCCGAGAGCATCTCGTTGCTCGCGCGTGACCGGGCGCGCCGATGCGAGGCGAGGTCTTCGAGATCGCCACGAACGACGTCACGCAGGCTGCGCGCACGGGCCAGGCGCAGCGCTGTCCCGCCCTTGCCGTCGTCGCCCAGGCTCTCGCCGAACGCCAGCCGTGCGGCTCCGCCCCGCGCGAGCTTGTAGAGCGCCCGACCCCGCAGTCGCAGGCGAGCCTCGCGATCGTCCGTGCCCTCGGCGTAGGCGCCGAGCCGACGCATGCTCTCGTTGCTCGCATGATCCAAGAGCGACGCGGTGTACTGCAGGCTCGCCTGCTCGCGGTCGAGCGCTGCGATCCCGCGGTGAATTTCCGCCGACGAACGCACGAGACCGAGCTCGCGCTGCAGCCGATCGGCGAGCTGCGCCCCGAGCTCGCGGAGCTTGGCGGGCGCCGCAGTCGCGGTCCCTGCCGAGACCAACAATCCCAGGGCAAACCACCCCAGCACGACGCAAGAGCTTCGGGACATGCGCATGGCTTTTAAGTCTCGACGTAGCGGGCCACCGCAGCGCGACTGCCGAGCACGCCAAGCGCGGCACCGAAACCGACCACCGCCACGCATTCCACGGGCGCCAGAAAGCGCAGGCCACCGGCGGCGAACGCCAGCGCGAACGCATCGGCGAGCAGCGGCTCGACCGCGTCGAAGCCCAGGTACAGCAGGCCCACGGCCATCGCCGCGCCCAGTGCTCCTTGCACGAAGCCCTCGACGACGAACGGCCCGTGGACGAACGACGGGGTGCCGCCGACGAGGCGGAGGATCTGGATCTCGGCCCGTCGAGCATAGACCGCCAGACGGATCGTGCTCCACACGATCGTGAGGCAGGCGAAGCCGACCAGCGCCGCCGCACCCAAGGCGATGCTGCGCAGGGTCTCCAGCAGAGCCTGCGAGCGTGCGACCCAGGCACCCGCCGCGACCACCTCGTCGACCTCGGGCTCACCGGCGAGTGCCGCAGCGAGCCCCTGTGCAGTCGCGGCCTCGGCGGGCGGCATGATCACCTCGAGCGAGGTCGGCAGCACGGCGGCTTCGAGCCCAGCGGTGAGCGTCGGATCCTCGCCAAGGCCCTCGACAAGTCGCTCGAGAGCCTGCTCGGGCGTGATGACGTCGACCCGCTCGACCTGCGGCAGCGCGGCGATTCGCTCGGCGAGCGCGGCGACGGCGTCGGGCTTCACATCGTCGACCAGGTACGCAGTCACGGGCACGTCGACGCCCCAGCCGTCCGCGATCGAGCGCGCGTTCTGCCAGACCAGCAACACGGTCGCCAGCAACAACATGCAAACCGCGATCGTAGCGACCGCGAGTAGCTGCACCAGAGGTGCTTGCGCCATGCCGCGGACCCCACGCTGGGTGACGTAGCGGATCGAGTGGAACATTCGCATCAGGCCACGGCTCCGATCGGCTCGCCGCTGGGGATGGGTGCGGACAACGGTGCACTCGCCATGCAGGCTTCGGAAGTGGCCGCCACCGCCGCGGTGTCGTTGACCAACCGCCCCATCGACAGCGACAGGATCTGTGAGACCTCGACGTGATCGAGCACGAGCGGATCGTGCGTGGCGATCACCACGGTCATGCCCCGGCGGCGAACCGCCTGGAGCAGCTCGAGGATCTCCCGGGAGAGTCGGGGATCGAGGTTTCCGGTCGGCTCGTCGGCCAGCAAGATCGCCGGATCCCCAGCGAGTGCCCGGGCGATTGCGACGCGCTGCTGTTCGCCGCCCGACAGACACCGGGACGAACGCTTGGTTGCCGGGTCGAGCTCGACGTCACGCAGGGCCTTGCGCGCGCGCGCGTCGACCTCGGCGGGTCGCAAGCCGAGGACTTGGAGGGCGAGCGCCACGTTCTCGAGCGCCGTGGCGTCGGGCAGCAGCTTGAAGTCTTGAAAGACCGCTCCGACGTTGCGTCGCAGATACGGGATGCTGGATTTGCGCAGACGATGGATGTCGCGGTCGGCGACGCGGATGGTCCCTGCGTCGGGCCGGGCGCTGGCGAGCACGAGCTTGAGCAGAGTGCTCTTGCCGGCCCCCGACGGCCCCGTCAGCACCACAAAGGCGCCCTCGGAGGTCACGAACGAGACGTCGCGGAGCGCTGCGGTCCGACCCCGCGCGCCGGTCCCATAGCTCATCGTCACACCAGAAAACTCGAGGATCGGCATGGGCGTCGGGCCCACTAGGACACGAGCCAGGCACGATGGGCGAATTTCAGGCGGATTCGACGGGCTGCCGGGGTACGACCGGGCGGGCGGCCGCTTGGTTGCGTGAACGAAAAAGGGCCGCGTCCCCGCGAGGACGCGACCCCAAAGCCACCGGCCAAGTCGACGGCTCAGCCGCCGACAGCGCCGCTGATCTGTACGAACGCGTCGGCGCTCGCGGTCAGCTCGCCCTGCGCGTCGGCAAGCACCGTGGCGACCGCGGGCAGCTCTTCGATCGCGCAGCCCAGACCGACGACGAGCTTGAGGCTGAGATCGCCCTCCAACGCCGTGTCGATCGAACCCTCGATCGCGCCGCCGGCAGCGGCGACCAGACCTGCAGCCGCCTCGAGCACGAAGTCCGCCTTGGCGCGGACAGCGAGCATCGCAGCGAAGCGGCCCTTGAAGCCCTCGAGCCACGCCTTGAACTCAGCCTGCGCGTTGGCGTCGAGCCCCGCCGCAAACTGGAAGTCCACCGACAACGACGGCGGGGTGCACACGATCTCCGCCTTCGCCTTCGCCTCGACCTG
>CANLQR010000026.1 GCA_947492135.1 Deltaproteobacteria bacterium
TACGGCTGCAAGTTCGTTCCACCCCAGCGTCGAGCTCGGCGGCACGGGCATCGAGAGTCGCGAGCACGCCGCTGGCAATCGTGGCGTCGGTCACCGCGCTGACCCCTGCGCCCGCGGCTCCTCGTCGGCTCTCCCACGCGGTGCGATCCCAGGTCGCAGGCACACAATCCGTCGGCTCAGGCGAGTGCGTCGCGGCCACGACGACGACCCCGGCCGCCGC
The DNA here is from genome assembly GCA_947492135.1 of Deltaproteobacteria bacterium. Taxonomy (GTDB): domain Bacteria; phylum Myxococcota_A; class Polyangia; order Nannocystales; family Nannocystaceae; genus Xiheibacterium. The sequence continues at coordinate 221 of CANLQR010000026.1, forward strand.
GGTACCGACGAGGCGCCACAGCCAGCGACGTGGAGGCGTTCGCCCCGCGCGCTCCATCACCTCCAATAACGCCTGCATGGACGGCCAGCGGGCCTGCGGATCGGCGAGCAGCCCGCGCCGGATCGCCGCGAGGACGACCGCAGGTGGCAGGTTTTTGGCCAGCGGAGCCACGAGTCGGGCCTCGCGCTTGGCGGCCGTGACTGCGCGGAGATCACCGGCAAACGGCAACGTGCCGCAGAGAACCTCGTAGGCCGACGCGCACCACGCGTACAGATCGGTCGACACCCCAGCCTCCCCACCGAGCAGCTGCTCGGGCGCCATGTAAATCGGTGTGCCGACGACAGTGCCTGAATCCGTGAGCGAAGCACCCAGTGTCATTGCCAGCTCGCCGTTGGTCCCTACGCCGGGGCGTGGGCGGTGCGGCGTGGCACCGTGGGCCAGCCGCGCCAGGCCAAAGTCGGCGACACGTACGCGTCCCACGCGTCCGACGCGTTCCTGTACATCGACCAACACGTTGTCGGGCTTGAAGTCGCGATGCACCAGGCCGATGCGATGCGCCGCTGCCAGCCCGTGGCCGGCAGCGACGAGCGCCCCGAGTCGTTCGCGCCAGGTTCGTTCAGGTGCCCGCGCCCATTGCCGCAGCGTCTGCCCTTCCACGAATGCCATCGCGAGAAACACCGACCGACCAAAGCGCGGATCGTCATACGTCCCGATGTCGAAGACCTCGACCACGTTGGGATGCGACAGGCGTGCCAGCGACCGGGCCTCGTGGGCGAGGCGCTCGACGTGCACGGCAGTGTGATGCTCCGACTTGATGAGCTTGATGGCGACGTCGCGCGCCAGGCGTTCGTCGCGCGAACGCCAGATCTGTCCCATGGCACCGGCGCCCACCATCTCGATCAAACGGTAGCGACCCACGAACACCTCGCTGGGCCCGCCCAGCAGAGCCGCCCGTGCGCGCTGGACCGCGACTCGCTCGGACTGCTCGAGCGCCTCGCCCAGCGAGCCCAGGCCGGGGACGGTTTGGTCTGCGGCCGAATCTTGGTCCATCGAAGCCCAAGCATAGCCGGAGATGCGGGCTCGAGGCCCTTCGCTGCGGTGGTGGGCTCCGATCGCGCCATGATGAGCGCGCGTTGTCGACTCCATTGATCCTGCTGGTGAGCATGACGGTGACTTGCTCCGCCGACGACGCCGAGCCCTCGGGCACAACGACCGGCGAAGCGACCAAGCGACCAAGCGCGGGCATTCGGGTACGCTTCGGGGCGCGTGTCCGGCGACGCAAGCAGCCCGAGGGAGGTCGTTGGCCCGGTCAGCACGCAACTGTCGCCGGGCGATTCGTTCTCCGACGTCGACAGCGTGCTCGGGGCGGTGGTTCGCGACCTCGGGGGTACGCCGGCGGGGCCGCGCTTCGGCACGGGCTCCATCGTCGCCGAACAATTCGAGATCGTCCGCAAGCTCGGTCAAGGTGGGATGGGCGTCGTGTTCCTTGCGCGGGATCTCCGACTCGACCGAGAGGTCGCGATCAAACTGGTGGGGCGACGTAGCGCGCAGGCGACCGCGCGACTGGAGCGCGAGGCCCAGGCCATGGCCCAGCTTTCGCACCCGAACGTGGTCGCGGTGTATGAGGTTGGTCAGCACGACGGCTCGGTGTACATCGCGATGGAATACGTCGATGGATCGACGCTGCGCGTGTGGCAGGGCGCCCAGCCCCGCGGCTGGCGAGCGCTCGTCGAGGTCTACCTGCAGGCGGCGCGCGGGCTCGCGGCTGCGCACGCGACAGGATTTGTCCATCGCGACTTCAAACCCGACAACGTGTTGGTTGGACTCGACGGTCGGGCCCGCGTGGCCGACTTCGGCCTCGCCCGCACCCTCGGGAGCCTCGAGGTTTCACGCGAGCGCGTGGCGCAACGCGACTCGGCGCCACCGAATCCGACCCTGACGGCCTCGGATTCGGTGCTCGGCACCCCGGCATACATGGCCCCCGAGCAGTTCAACAGCAAGGTGCCGCTGGGGCCCAGAGTGGATCAGTTCGCGTTCGGCGTCGCACTCCACGAAGCCATCACCGGTGAGCGCCCGTTCGGCGCCGTGCCAAACTGGATCGCTTCTGCGAAAGACCGCGTGATGGTGCCGCCAGGCCGTGGTACCCCGCGCTGGCTGCGTCGTGTGCTGCATCGAGCACTCGCGCTCGATCCGGCGCAGCGCTACCCCGACATGCACGCGCTGGTTGCAGCGCTCGAGCACGGCCTGGGTTTGTCACGGGCGCGACGACTTTGGGCCGCGGGCCTGGTCGGCGTCGCCGCGGCGGTGGCGGTCGGTATCGGCGTGGGCACGTCGTCGCGGCACACCCCGTGCACCGACGCCGCCGCCGCCGCCGATCAGGTGTGGAATCCCGAGCGGCGCAGAGCACTGACCGCTGCCTTCGTCGAAGACGGGGCTTTGGCGGCGCGCCTGTGGACCTCGACCGAGCCGCTGCTGAACGATTGGATCGGACAGTGGTCCGCGACACGCAATGCCGGGTGCCAAGCGACCCGCGTCGACGGCTCGCAGAGCGAGCTTCTGCTCGACCGGCAGGTCGCGTGCCTCGAGTCCCGCCTGGCTCGGGTGGCCGCGGTGATCCAGGCGCTCGCAAGCGATCGAGCGCCGCGCCAACATGTCGAGACCCTCGCGGCCGATCTTCCCGATGTGAGCAGCTGCGCCGACCCCGAGTACCTGCTCGCCCGCGTCGCACCACCGCACGACCCTGCGGTGCGCCTGCGGGTCGCGGAACTCGGCGACAATCTCGCGCAGGCCCAGATTCGCCTCGAACTGGGCGAACTCGCGGGTCTACGCGCGCGGCTCGACGCGCTGCTCGTCGAGGTCGAGGCCAGCAAGTGGGCACCGCTGTCGGCACAGACGCGGTGGGTACTGGGCCAGCTGGCCCTCGCACAAGGCGAACGCGACGAGGCCACGACGCTGCTGCGAGATGCGTATTTTTCGGCGCGAGCGGCTGGCGATGACGAGACCGCGTCGTCGATCGCACTGTCGCTGGCGTATCTCACCGGAGCGGTCTTCAGCGACCGCGCCGGCGCCGAGCTGTGGTTGCGGCACGCCGAAGCGGACGTCGCGCGGGGGGCGGCACCACGGCGTACCCAGATCGCGGTCGAGATCACTCGCGCGCAGTATCTGATGGCCGCGGGTGATGCCAACACTGCGGTCGAGGCCGTCGAGCGCGCGCTCGGTCTCGCTGATGCTTTGGAATTCACACCCAGGGCTCGGTTGCCGCTGGCGATCGAGCTGGCAGCGGCGCTCGATGCAGCAGGACGGCACGCCGAAGCCCTCGTGCAGTACGACGCGACGATCGCCGAGGCCGTGGCTCTGCTCGACCCGCAGGCTCAGCAGGTCGGCATGCTGCACAACAACCGTGGACTCTCACGCTACTACGTGGGCAACCTCGCCGGGGCGATCGAGGATCTGCAGATCTCGCTGAAGATCGGCACCGACCACGGCAATACCGAGGTGGCGCTCGCGCCGAACCGGCTGAACCTCGGACTCGCGCTGGCCGCCACCGGCGATCTCGACGGTGCCGCGCCGCTGCTCGAGCAGGTGCGCGCGATGTGGACCGCCGAGCCCGGCGCGGTCGCCGAGGCCGCTCTGGTGACCAAGGCGATCGCGTGGGTCGAGCTCCGGCGCGGACACCTGGATCGCGCGTTCGAGCTCGCGACCGAATCGCTGGCGCTCGTACGCCAAGCGCTCGAGCCCGACCATCCCGAGGTCGCCGCGAGCCTGACGCTGCTGGGCGACGTCGAACACGCACGAGGTGCCAACGAGCGGGCGACCGCACACTTCGAGGCCGCGCGCATGATCTGGTCGGCACCGGCCAACGCGCGGAATCCCGCGAGTGCCGACAATATGGCCTCGTTCGCGACCACCTTGCTCGCGCTGGGCCGGGTCGACGAGGCGCTCGCGCAGGCCGACGAGATCCTGCAGTTCGCAGCCCTCGTCGAGGTCGAGAAAGGCTCGCGTGCGACCGCCCATTTCGTCCGGGCGCAGATTCGCGGCGCTCGGGGGGAGTCCGAAGGTGCGGTCCGCGAGGCTCGCCAGGCCCGTGAGCTCTTCGAGGGTAGGCTCTACGGGCCCGAGCGCGCACAGGTGGATCGATGGCTGGCCCGATGAGTTCGATGAATCGCCTGCGATGGCCTGCGTGGCTGAGCACAGGGGTGCTGGCGTGCTCGATCGATCTTCCGGCGCCGCCCGCCAACGAAGAGGATGAGCCCTCGGAGAGCACCGAAACCTCAGCGGAGCCCCAGAGCCTGGGCGTGATCCCGCTGAGGCGTTTGACCCGCGCCCAGTTCACGCGCACCGCGTTCGACTTGTTCGGCGAGGCCATGCCGGTCGACCTCGAGTTCGCCGCGATGCTGCCGGTGGACGACCAGGACGGTGGCTTCGCTGCCAACTCGACGGCGATCAACGAAACCACCCTGTCGCAGTACGAGCGCGTCGCCGAGCTCATCGCCGACCACGTGGCCCCACGGCGGGGTCAGCTTCAGGCTTGTCTGGCCGATCCGCTCCCGAACACCGCCTGCGCCGCGAGCTTCGTCGACGCGTTCGGGCCGCGAGCGCTGCGTCGACCACTGACCACCGACGAACGCGAAGCGCTCGCCACGATGATGTGGACCTCGCCGCCTGCAACTGCGGACGACGCCGATCTCGGGGTTCGGCGGGTCATTGCCACGCTGCTCGAGAGTCCCGACTTTCTCTACCGGATCGAGCGCGGCGAGGCCGAGGATGAGGCGCCCGATACCGTGCGCTTGACCGGGCACGAGATCGCCGCGCGGATGTCCTATCTGGTCTGGGGTTCGATGCCAGATCCGCTGCTGACCGCTGACGCCGCGGCGGGTCGCCTGCACGATCCGGGGTTTCGCGCCACAGTGCTGCAGCGCATGCTCGAGCAACCGGCCGCGCGGGAGGGGCTGGCGATGATGCATCGGCAGTGGTTGTCGGTCGATGCGCTCGGCTACTTCGTCAAGGATCGCAACCTGTATCCGAACTTCACCGAGGCGCTCGGGCCAGACTTCGACGACGAGCTCACCGAGTTCGTCGACCGCGTGGTACGACGACACGACGGCACCCTGCATTCGCTGTTGACCGCCAATGTGACGGTCGGCTCGCCTGCCGTGGAGTTCTGGTACGGCCAAGACGTCGTCGCCCGGCGCCCTTGGGCCGAGCTACCCCACGCCACCTCGGAACTCACGCTCGATGCGGAACACCGCGCCGGGGTCCTGACGCTGCTGTCGGTGATGGCCGCGCACGCCAAGCCCGATCGCAGCGATCCCGTGAATCGCGGCGTGCTGGTGCGCGAGCGCCTGCTGTGCCAACCGCTGGCCGCGCCCCCGCCGAACGTCGCGATCCCACCCGATGCGCCAGTGCCGGGCTCGAGCCTCCGCGAACAGCTCCTGCAGCACACCGCGGATCCGGCGTGCGCAGCCTGCCACGCGCTGATCGATCCAGTCGGGCTCGCCTTCGAGCACTACGACGCGATGGGCGGATTTCGCACGCATGACGCGGCCGGCAATCCCATCGATGCAAAGGGCACGGTCCCCGACAGCGATATCGTCGGCTCCATCGACGACGCCGTCGGCTTGGCGCACGCGCTGGCAGGCAGCGAGCAGGTCGAGCGCTGCTACGCGACCCAATGGTTTCGCTACGCCATCGGACGCATCGACGACGCCCAGGACGACGCGATGCTCACGTCGTTGCAGCTCGGATTTCGTGACAGCGGCGGGCACATCCCCACGTTGCTGCGGCTCATCGTCGGCAGCGACGCCTTCATCCACCGGAGGCGCGAATGAGCTCGCGCCGGCAGTTTCTTAGGACCTTGGGCCTGGGCGCCGCCGCGGCACCGTGGATTCCGCTGCTGCCGAGCCACGCGGGCGCCGACGGCAGCCCGCGACGCCTGCTGATCGTTCACTTTGCCCACGGCGTCGCACTCGACCGCTGGCGTCCGCAGGGCAACGCGAGCGCGTGGTCGTTGGGCGAGTCGCTCGCACCATTGCAACCGTTCGCCGATCGGTTGGTGCAGCTCGAGGGACTCGTGAACGCGGTGGGTCGCGCTCAGATCGGCGATGTCCACAACATCGCGCTGGGGACCCTGCTCACCGCAACCGCGCTGGCCACCGACCAAGGCGCGGGCGGCCACTATCTGCCCGGCGGCCCCTCGATCGATCGACGCATCGCCGAGCGTTTGGCCGCGAGTGCGGGCCGCACCGCGCCGCTGTATCGCGCGTTGCACTTCGGCGTGCGTACCCAAGGCTTTGCGCTGTCCGCGGAGGATCGCAATTTGCCCCTGCGCGCCGATGACGATCCCGCTGCGGCCTACGCTCGGGTGTTCGGGGAGCTCGCGCTCGATCCGGATCAACGCGAGGCGCTCACGGTCGCCCGAGGCGAGGCCCGCGACTGGGCGCGCCGCCGCATCGACGCCTTGTCGAAGGATCTCGGCGTCGAGGATCGCGAGAAGCTCGAACGCCATCGCGCAGCCATCGACGTGCTCGAGGCCCGGGCGCTCGTCGACCGCCCGCTGCCGTCGAGTTGCGTAATGCCGAGCCCGCCACCGGTGATCGACGCCGCGAGCCATCCCGCGAACGCCGACGTGCCTGCGCTGGTCGATGCCACCAACGGACTGGTCGCCGCCGCGTTGGCCTGCGACCTCACCCGGGTTGTGACGCTGCAGTGGGGCTCGTCGGGCAACGACGGGCTCCGCCACACCTGGCAGGGCATCGACGCCGACTACCACTCGGTCGCGCACCTCGCCAACGGCGAGGACCAGGTGGCGCACGAACAATTCGCCGCCAGCAATCGGTGGTACGTCGAGCGCTTCGCGGCCTTGGTCGCCGCGCTCGACGCCGTCGACGAGGGCGATGGCACCTTGCTCGACCACACGACGTGCGTGCTTCTGAGCGGGCTCTCGGTGGTCCACGACCTGAGCAACCTGCCCGTGGTGATCGTGGGGGGCGGGCTCGAGGGCAACCGCTGGCTGCAACACGACGGTGAGTCTTTGACCGGCCTGTGGCTCGCGCTCGCCGGGCACCTCGGCGCCGGCGATATCGAGACGTTCGGCGACCCCGAGTATGATCAAGGGCCGCTGGCAGGGCTGGTCTAGGCCATCCTCGTGGGGCCGGCGTGTGGCGCAGTAGCGCCGCCGCCTGGCGGTAGTACACTCGCCGCTGCCCATGGAACAACCCCATGTCGATCCACGGCTGGATCTCGAGATCGAGATCGCCCGCCTCAAGCGCGAACGCAACGCGGTGATCCTGGCCCACTACTATCAGGAGCCCGAGATCCAAGAACTCGCCGACTTTCTCGGCGACTCGCTGCAGCTGGCCCAGGCGGCACGCGACACCACCGCCGACGTGATCGTGTTCTGCGGGGTTCACTTCATGGCCGAGACCGCGAAGATCCTCAATCCGACGCGTACGGTGCTGCTGCCCGATCTCGACGCCGGCTGCTCGCTGGCGAGCGGCTGTCCGGGCGATCGCTTCCGGGCGTGGCGCGACCGCCATCCCGGAGCCGTCGCCATCAGCTACATCAATTGCTCGGCCGAGGTGAAGGCTGCCAGCGATCTCATCTGTACCTCCTCGAACGCGGTGAAGATCGTCAACTCGGTGCCGGAAGGCACGCCGATCCTGTTCGCACCCGATCGCAATCTCGGTCGCTACCTCATCCAGCAGACCGGGCGCGACATGATCCTGTGGCCCGGAGCGTGCATCGTGCACGAGACCTTCAGCGCGCGGAAGCTCGCCGGGCTGCGCGTCGATCATCCGCGCGCCAAGGTCATCGCGCATCCCGAGTGCGAGCCGCATGTGCTCGCCATGGCCGACTTCGTCGGCTCGACCACGCGCCTGCTCGAGTACGCCGTCCGCTCGGAGTTCGACGAGTTCATCGTCGTCACGGAGTCCGGCATCTTGACGCAGATGAACAAACAGGCCCCGCACAAGACCTTCATCCCGGCGCCGCCGGAGGCGCAGTGCGCATGCAACGAATGCCCATTCATGCGGTTGAACACGCTGGAGAAGCTCTACGTGTGTCTGCGCGATGGCGCCCCGGAGCTGGAGATGCCGGTCGAACTGCGTGAGGCTGCGCGCAAGCCGATCGAGCGAATGCTCGCGCTTTCGTGAGCAGAACTCGCGTAACTTCGGATCGCGCTCGTGACGTTTGCCGCCGACATGGTTTCGCCACTCGAGGGGGGAGCCGCGCGTTCGCGCGAGGTGGAGCCTTCGGGATTGAGTGCACACTTTGGCCAGGTGCGCGCGGCGACTGTCGAGCTGACGGTGGGACTGGACCCCGAAGATCTCGGGATCCAGTCGATGGCCGACGCGAGCCCGATCAAGTGGCACCTCGCCCACACCGCGTGGTTCTTCGAGACGTTCGTGCTGCGCCGCTACGCAGCGCACTACCGACCACTCGATGAACGCTACGCGACCCTGTTCAACTCGTACTACGTCGGCGTCGGCCAAGCCCACGCCCGTGGTGCTCGCGGGGTCCTGTCGCGGCCCGGAGTCGAACAGGTGCTCGCCTATCGCACCCACGTCGATGCTGCGATCGAGGCCCTGATCGCTGGACCTGCGCTCAGCCCCGAGGCCTACGCCACGATCGAGCTCGGTCTCCACCACGAGCAGCAGCATCAAGAGCTGATCCTCACCGATCTCTGCCACGCGTTCTCGTGCAACCCGATCGCACCGGTGTACCGCGATCGGGCGCCCCAGCTCGTGACCCCGAGCGCGCCGCTGCGATGGATCGGCCACGGTGGAGGTTTGCTCGACATCGGCCACACTGGCCGCGGGTTCGCGTTCGACAACGAAGGTCCGAGCCACAAGGTCTGGCTCGATCCGTTCGCGATCGCCTCGCGGCCGGCGAGCTGTCGCGACTTTCTCGAGTTCATGCACGACGGCGGCTACCACCGCCCCGAGCTGTGGATGTCCCTGGGCTGGGAGCTCGCGCGCGCGCGCGGCTGGGATGCGCCGGCGTACTGGCGCTTCGACGGCGAGGCCTGGTCGACGTTCTCGCTGGCCGGCGTGATGCCGCTCGATCTCGAGGCGCCGGTCTGCAACGTCAGCTGGTTCGAGGCCGATGCGTTCGCGCGCTGGTCCAACGCACGGCTACCGACCGAGGCCCAGTGGGAGGCTGTGGCGGGGGCTGCCGCCGTGGTCGGCAACTTCGTCGAGTCCGGCGCGCTGGCCCCCCACGCGGGGAGATCGGACTCCCAGACCGAGAGCCACTGCGGGCAGCTGTTCGGCGACGTGTGGGAATGGACGGCCAGCGCCTACTCCCCCTATCCGGGCTACCAACCGACTGCTGGCGTACTCGGCGAGTACAACGGCAAGTTCATGTGCGGTCCATACGTGCTGCGCGGTGGATCGTGCCTGTCGCCGGCGTCACACCTGCGCGCGACGTATCGCAACTACTTCGCGCCGGACACCCGCTGGCAGTTCTCGGGCATCCGGCTCGCGAGAGATCCCTGATGCTTCGCGACGACGACATCGCCCAGCAGCGGGCGCGCTTCGTTGCCGCCGTGCATACCGGGTTGTCGGCGCCGCAAAAGCGCCTGCCGACGGAATTCCTCTACGACGATCGTGGATCCGCGCTGTTCGACGACATCTGCGAGGTCCCCGAGTACTACCTCACCCGCACCGAACTCGGGATCATGCGCGCCCACGTCGCGCAGATGGCGGCCGACATCGGCCCCGACGCGAGCGTCATCGAGTACGGCAGTGGCAGCTCTACCAAGACCCGGTTGTTGCTCGAAGCCATGGTGCGGCCACGAGCCTACGTGCCCGTCGACATCAGCCGCGGGCACCTCGAGACGGTCTGTGCCCAGCTCCGCCTCGAATATCCGGCGCTGGTGATCGCGCCTGTCGTGGCCGATTTCACGCGGCCGTTCGAGCTGCCGATGCTCCTGGCCGGCCCGCGCGTCGCGTACTTTCCCGGCTCGACCATCGGCAACTTCGAGCCGGTGGCGGCCAGCGCGTTGCTGCGCCGGATGGGGCAACAGGTCGGGCCTGATGGCTGCGTGCTGATCGGCGCCGATCTGCGCAAGTCACTCGCCGTGCTCGAACCCGCCTACGACGACGCCGCGGGCGTGACTGCGGCCTTCAATCTCAACCTGCTGGTCCGCGTCAACCGCGAGCTGAGCGGCGACCTCGATCCGTCGCGGTTCCGCCATCGGGCGTACTACGATACCGAGCACGGTCGCATCGTGATGACGCTCGTCTCCACGTGTGCCCAGCGGGCCAACGTCGCGGGTCGTCGCTTCGACTTCGACCGCGACGAGGTGATCATCACCGAGTACTCGCACAAGTACACGCTCGATGGGTTCGCCGGACTCGCCGCCGATGCAGGGCTGGCGGTCGCGCAGGTGTGGACCGACAACGCGCAGTGGTTCAGCGTGCAGCGGCTCGTACCGATCGTGTGACAGCGCTCAGCAGGGGCAGTAGTACTCCTCGAAGACCATCCAGTGCTGAACCAGCTCGGGTGTGTCACTCGCGAGGGTGTCGGCGTAGAGCATCTCGAAGCGGCCATCGAGGTCGACGTCGAACACCGCGAGCGGGTCAATGGCGTGCTCGGTGGGTTCGAACGTGCCGTCGACAACGATGTCCACGGAGGAAATGCGCGACGCATCGAGGTCTCCGCAGCCGTCCGGTTCGCGACCGAAGTCGAGCTCCACCAGCCGAGCGACCTCGGCATCGTCGAGCCAGGCGTGCGCTCGGGCAGGATGCTCGCGCTCGATCGTCGCCCACTCGGTGACGGCGGCGCGGTTGTCCTCGGGGATCTCGTTGCGCCACTCCTCGTAGGCACGCTTGACCGCGGCAAGTTCAGCCGAGGTCTCGTGGGCGTCCACGCGTTGCTCGGTGATCGGCAGGGGCCCAGGCGCACGGTGCAGGGTCACGGGCGGCGGGAGTTCGGTATCACGGGCCCACAACCCGCCTTGGCACGAGGTGTCACTTTCCAGCGCTGCCACCAGCCACACCGAGTCGATGCCCGACGTCGTAGACGACCAGACCTTCGCGCGGATCTGCTTGGCCGTGGGGCTCTCCCGCTCGAACGCGACCAGCGGATCTTCGTCGCCCGACTCAACGTCCCACTCGATGGCGTCCATGCTGCCGTGGAACACCTCGAAGAGCGATGGGCCGTTGTGTTGGGCGAGCACCGAAAGCTCGCCCAGGCGCGCGGTGCAGAGCTTGCCGCTGGGCCCGTAGACATCGAAGGTGCGCGCACGCTGGGCCCACAACGCCTCGGGAAGCTTCGCGACGTCGACCTGCTTGGCTGCGCGGTACTGACCCGGGCCACCGTGGGCGCGCAGGCTACCTCTGCCCCACGCCGGATCGGCGGTCGTGCTCAGCACCAGGCCCGCGCCATTGACGAAGGCGAAGGGCATCCGACCGTCGAGGTCTGGTGCGACGGCAGCGGGCTCGTCGGGGGTCGGCGTGACGGGAGCGGGAGCGACGCACGCCGGTTCGGCGTCCGGAGCGTCGCTTGGCTCGCAGGTCGCGGGCGTTGCGGGCATTGCGGGCTCGACGATCGGCCGCGCAGCGACGACGTCCGGCGCTCGTACCACCTCGACCACCTCGGTCTCGAGGGTCAGCGCATAGCCCAGAGGCCCGAGAAGCAGCACCAGGCCCGTGCAGAACTCGATCGTTCGCGGTCGCATCGTATCCCCGACGCCCGAGCGAGGCAGCGCATTTCAGGCGCGCGGGCCAGCGGGGTCCCCGAGTTTTTCGCGCCGAACTGCAATGCGGTGGCCGACCGCTGACATGGGGTAGTGTCCGTCGTCAGGTCGGCATGCCCGCAGATCCGAATCATCCTGGGAGCCTCACTCCCGCGGTGTTTGCCGATAGCTTTCGCCACTGCACGCCGGCGCTGTGGTGCATCGCCGCAGCTGTGCTCGGCGAACGCACGCACGCCGAAGACGTCCTCCAAGAAGCGGCGATGACGGGTCTGAGCAAGCTGGGCGCCTTCGTGCCCAACTCGAACTTCGCGGCATGGATGGGACAGATCGTCCGCTTCACCGCGCTGAACCATCGACGCAAGCTTCAGCGGCGCGCCCAAAGCGAGACTGCCAGCGCCGCACCCGACCTCGGGATTCCGGCGCCCGCGCCGAGCAGCGGCGCCGACTTCGACGCCAGAACAACCGCTGCATTGGGCACGCTCACCGAGATCGCGCGCGCCTGCCTTCTGCTCAAGACCGTGCTCGAACTCGACTATGGAGAAATCGCCCAAACCCTGGAGATCCCAGCGGGTACGGCGATGAGCCACGTCCATCGGGCGCGCGCCCACATGCGCGCGCTGCTGGTGGACGACGTCCCGACGAAGCAGGAGCAACACGCATGAGCGACGAACGCGATCCCGTCGACGCGTCGCTGCGACGCCTGTTCGCGCCTCCCGACCTGGGCGGGTTGCAGGCGAAGATCGCCGCCGCTGCGGCTGCTGCAGCGCTGGCGCCCGTCGAACCGCAGCGCGAGGCGTCACCGCGAAGGCGTCGGGTTTGGGGGACGACGATCGCCGCGACCGCGGCTGCCGCTGCGGCCGCGCTCCTGCTTTCCACGCGCGTACAGCACAGCGCCGCTGTGTTCGAGCCTGCGGCGGACCCGATCGTCGCTCCGGTGTTTGGCCCGCGCGAGCAAGCTGGGGCCCAGCTTGCCCGCTTCTACGTGTCGGGCACCGCGCTGGCACGTCTGGACGACGCGGACTGCCTCGGTGCCCCGCCGATCCCCGAGGCCTGCGACGGTAGTGCGCCCGAACCGAGGCTCGCGCCCAGTGACGCCCTCGAGGTGATTGGCGAATGTGGGGCACTCGGTGGGCCGACTTGTGACGGCTACGACCTCCCTGCTGCGCGACTCGTGCAGCTTCGCGTGCGGCCCCAGGGGCCTCGTCTGCTCGTGTGTGTCGAGCCGCGCGACGCGGATCCACGCCCGCTGCTCCCCGACGACAGCGGATTGCAGCTCTTCCGCCGAGAACTCGGCGCGTTCATCCTCTACGAGGTGACGCCGCTGTCCGATTCTCTGGCGCTCGAGCTTTTCTCGCTCTGACCGCAAGAGCTGCGGTCGCGAACAACATGGGTCGGCGTGCATACCCGCGCCGCATCCTTGCTCGGCACCCGCTATCGGGAGCTCGCAAGCAACACGATCGACTACTGGATGGTCTCCGACGATCCGTCGATGACACCCGAGGCCGCCATGGCTGCGTTCGATGCCGCGCCGATCCTGCCGGCGGCGACGCTGTCGCTGTACATCCACGTCCCGTTTTGCGCCCAGCGGTGCCGCTTCTGCGCGTTCTCGGGCGGGAACAGCCCCGACACGAAGCTCGCCGAGCGCTACGCGACGCTCCTGGTGGTCCAGCTGCACGCGCTGATGCGTCGCTGTCCGCTGAACGGCCATGCCATCCGCGCGGTCAACGTCGGCGGCGGGAGTCCGGATTTGCTCGGGCCGAGGATTGCCACGGTGCTCGATGCAGTCCGTCGCCTACCCGGATTCTCCGATGCCACCGAGCTCGCGGTGGAGTTCACGCTCAGCACGGTGCGCCCGGCATTTCTCGACATGCTGGCGATGCATGGCGTCACCAAGGTGTCGTTCGGCGTGCAGTCCACCGACCCCGCTGTACGCGGCCACATGCGCCAGCCACGAACGCTCGACCACCTCGACCGGGTCATGCCATGGCTCGACGGACGATTCCCGGTCGTCAACGCAGACCTGATGACCGGGCTACCCGGGCAGACCCTCGCTTCGGTCGAGGAGGACCTCGAACACCTGATGGGCCATCCGGGGATCAACGCCATCAGCTCGTACCTGCTGACCCCTGGCGCGGCCCCTTCGCTGCTCGCGGCAACCGCTGCGGGCAAGATCCCTGTCGCGCCCGATCCACTCGAGCAGGCGCTGATGCGCTTGGCGACCATCGGTGGGTTCCGACGCGCGCGTTGGGTACGGCGCGGGACCAACACGTACGTCGACCCACGCCGGGTCACCGCAGCCGAGCTCGAACGCATGGCGGGCAACGAGTGCATCGGCGCGAGCCACTATCCGGCGTTTCTCCTCGGTGTCGGGCCGCAGGCCGTCACGAGCGTGCCCGGAGCCCGCCTCGAGAATGTCGTCGACGTGGCGCAGTGGTGTGACCTCGTCGAAGCCGGCGCGCAGCCGATCTTCGCGCCCAAGTGCTCGACGACCCATCAAGGCGACATGGCGCTGTGGACGTTTCCGCTGCGCTGGGAGGGCTTGCCCGCGCAGCGCCTGGCCGAGCTCCGCGATTCGGGCGCATGCACCCCGACTCAGCTCGCAACGCTGGGCGCGCTCGAACAAGAAGGGCTCGTCCACGCGAAAGCGGGGGGCTACAGCTTGTCGCTGCTGGGCGAGGTGTTCATGGGCCACCTGGTCCGCGACCTCAAGGCAGAAGCCGGCCAGCGCGTGCTCGACGACTATATCGCCGAGGGCAGGGCGCTTGGTGCCGCCGTGGCGCGAGGGCAGGCGCCGGACGGATACCGCATCAACAATCGTCAGCTTGCGCAGCTCGTGGTTCACGATGAGTGAGCTCCGCCGACTGCCGCGCTCGCTGCGGTTGCTGTTCGTCGGGACCATCGTCAGCCGGCTGGGCACGTTCGTGGTGCCCTATCTGACGATCTACCTGACGCAGACACGCGGCTTCACCTTCGCCGCCACGGGTCGCGTGGTTTCGGTCGGTAGCCTGGGCCTCCTGGTCGGAAACCTCGCCGGCGGATGGCTGGCCGATCGATGGAGCCGCAAGGGCACCTTGCTCGCCGCGCTGGTCGTCAACGTGCTCGGCCTGACCGGCCTCGCCGGGGCCGAGCTCACGGGTTGGGCCTACGCGGGATTCCTGTTCGTGGCCCTGCTCGGCGCGGGCATGTACACCCCGGCAGCGAACACGATCATCGCCGACGAGACCGACGAGGCCACGCGCCCGTTCGCGTACACCGTCAACTACGTGTGCATCAACGTCGGCATGGGCCTCGGGCCAGTGCTGGGCGGGCTGTTCGCGGCCGCCTCGTATCGCTGGCTCTTTGTCGGCGACATCGCGACGACAGTGGTTTGCTTTGCTGTGCTTGCAGCCGGCCTGCGGTTGGTGCCGCCGCACGCCGGCCGGCCGCCGCCCCGCGGCTCGACCCTCGCGGTGTGGCGGAACCACCCGACGCTGCTGACATTTTGTGCGGCCAGCTTCTTTGTGGTCGCGCCGCTGATGGGCCTCGAGTATGCGGTGCCGATCCTCGTCAAGACCGAGTTCGGCGCGCCGTTGTTCTTCGTCGGCTTGGTCTACAGTCTCAACGCGGCGTGCATCCTGACGCTCAGCTTCGCGGTCGAGCGCTGGGTTCGGGCGCGAGACGAGCTGGCGATGATGGCCGTGGCCGGCGTGTGCTGGTCGGTGGGCTTGAGCGTCCTGGTGCTTGGGTTTTCTGTGGGCGCCCTGCTGGCTTGCACCGTCATCTGGACAGTCGGCGAGATCATCGCGTCGATCGTCGTGCCGACCTACGTGTCCAAGCGAGTGCCTGCGGCCGCGAAGGCCCGGATGCTCGCGGCCACCGATGCCGCGCGAAGCCTCGCCGCTGTGTCGGTCCCGATCGCGTTGGGCTCGCTGTGGGATGCCGCTGGCGTCGACTCGGTGTTGATCGCGCTGCTGGTACTGCCCATCGTCGGTACGGCGATCTACCTGCACGCGCTGCATCGCGCGTTGCGAGGCCGCACGTTCGCGCAAGCCCTGGCGGCACGCTCGTGAATCGAGCCCCACGGATCCCCGAGCTCGACACGATGCGCGGCATCGCCTTGCTCGGGATTCTCATCGGCAACGTGATGTGGTTCTCGGGTTTCGCGGTGGCCGATGCGCAGGCGCGCGCGGCTTTCACGATGCCGGCTGTGGACGCCGTGGTCGAGACGCTCGTCCACATCGTCGTGGATGGCAAGTTCTACTCGCTGTTCTCCTTGCTCTTGGGGGCAGGCTTTGCGCTCGGCTTGCGTCACGGGACACCGGCGAGCTTTGCCCGCCGTCTGGCCGTGCTGTTTGTCTTCGGGAGTGCCCACGCGACGCTGCTGTGGTTCGGGGACATTCTGAGCCTGTATGCGGTGACGGGCGTCGTGCTGCTGGTCGTCGTCGACACCTCGCCCCGCCGTCTCGCGCTCGCCGGCGTGGCGTGTCTTGGTGCTCCGATTGTTCTCGGCGGCGGGTGGCTCGCCGCCGACGAGCTGTGGGGCGTGGTTTCCGGTCGAGGCCATGGGCCCGCGTCGATGCTCGGCGCGTTCGCCTCTGGCAGCTATGCGGACGTGTTCGACGCGAACTGGGCATTTTTGCTCGACCGTTGGTACCTCGTCGTCCTGTCGAGCCGCTTGCTGCGGATCCTCGGCATGTTCCTGCTGGGCGTGGCTGCGATCCGTGCCGACGTGTTGCATCGGCCCGAAGTCCTGGTCAGGCTCGCAACCGCGTTGTGGCCGTTCGCGCTCGTCGCCAACGTCGCGGTAGGACTCCTGGGCGGGGACGCACCCCCACGTCCCCCCACGCTGCTCGGCTGGCTGACCGATGTCCTGGCGTGCGTGGGCGGGCCAACCGGCGCTGTCGTCTATGCCGTGGCGATCGTGCTCGGGCCCCGTCGTCGGCGGATCGATGCGTGCCTCGGTGCCGCGGGGCGCATGTCGCTGACCAACTATGTCGGCCAGTCCGCCGTGATGGCGGGGTTGTTCTACGGCTATGGCCTTGGTGGTTGGGGCCGGCTCGGGGCCAGCGCTGCGGTTCTCGTCGCGATCGTGATCTTCGCTGCGCAGGTACTGATCAGCCGGGCGTGGCTGGGGCGCTTCGACCAAGGCCCGCTCGAGTGGCTGTGGCGGCTCGCGCGCTCGGGTCTCACTCGAAATCGAAGTCCTCGTCGACCTCGATCTCGATCTCCGGCGCCGTCGGCCGAGCCGCGAGCGCGCGGCGAAGCACACACTGCGCGGGATCGACCGCGACGTCGCGGCGATACCCCGAAAGCACGCGGCGCGACTGCTCGGCGAGCGCGCGGCGAACCTCGCGACGCATGCCGCGGATCCGCGGGATCTTCATCGTGTCGTAGCCGGTGGTCTGGTGGCGCAACCACGCGATGACGGCGGCCTCGGCACGTTGCGGCAGCGGGATCCGTTGCGTGCGCGCGACGGTTCCGCTGCCGACAGGCACCGCGTGCTCGGTCACCGCGCTCGCGACCTCGTCGGCCAAGATCGCGTGCCGCGGCGCGAAGCCAAGGAACTGGACCACCGCGGCATGGAATTCGACGACATACGTTTGCTGCGCCGCATCGCGCCGCGCTCGTCCACTCTCGAGTCGACGGGCCCACTTGGGGTCCTGTCGCTCGAGCTCGAGTGCTGCGCGAGCGGACGCGATGTGCTCGGCCGGCGCCCACACACCGCGCGAGAACAGCTTGCGTCCACGCTTCTCGCGGACGGTCCACGTCGGACCGGCAGCCTTGACGCGCCGCGTCAGTCCGGCGTCGCCTGGAGGCAGCAGCGCCCAACCAGCAGGCACGGCGAGCACCAGCCCCTGCTCGGTGCGGACGTGATCGGGGGCCGGGCCGACGAACACCTCGCGGGTACGCTCGGGCATGCGGGGAATGTACGTCGGATCGAGTCGGATCAGGTGCGGTCCACCGGTGCGCATGTAAGCTTGGCCCGGCCGGTCGCGTTCGGGGCCGCGATGCGCTCGTGCCTCCTGGGCCTGCTCGTGTTGATCGGTTGTGGTGTCGCGGCGCGACCGCTGCACTCGCGCGGGTAGCCCGGGTCGCATGGCGGCGCGGTGCAGGCGTGGTGGACGCGGTGCAGCGAGCGCCGCTAGTCTGGCGGTGACATAGTATGCGTCCGTCTACACTCACGACCCTGGCCTGGCTGGTTTGCGCGTGCGGTCCGAAGGCCCGCATGCCCGAGACGATCGACGGCCGCGGTAGTCAGCCGCCCGCCGTGCTTTCGGTCGCGCCTGTGGCCACGCCGATGCCCACGGCCACGGGTGCGGCGAGCACGGAGTTCCTGATCGACGACGTGTTCGAGATCAGTGGCCGCGGTCCGGTCGCCATGGGCAGGCTGATCGCGGGTCGCGTCGAGGTGGGTGATTCGCTGATCCTCGTCGGCAGCGATCCGCTCGTCACCGTGCACGTCGAGGGTGTCGAGGCGATTCGCAAACCTGGCGCCGCGGCGGCGCAGACCGAGGACATGGGGCTGCTGCTGCGGTTGCCACCCGGTGTCGGCAGCGAACTCTTGGTTCGCGGTGCGGTGCTCGCTCGGCCCTGACGACTGCAGCGCCTGTTCAACCTAGCCGCTGGGCTCGCACCGCAACGCGCCGGTGGCGGGCAGGGTCACTGCATGCAGGTCGAGCGAGGCGGCAGTCAGGAGATCGGCACCGATCCCGGCGACCAGTGGTGCGACGATGCCGTTGTTTTCGTGCAACTGCGTGACGACCTCGCTCGCCGGCACGATCGCAGCGGGGTCGAGCAGCACGAAGTGCAGGTCGTTGTCGGCGATGCAGCCGCCGCAGACCCAGATGATGGTGCCCTAGCCCGTACAGGTGCCGCCGCTGCACGACTTCTTGCACGTCGCACCGCTGCACTCGCGCGCACAATTCCCGCCCGAGCAGCTCAGGTCGCAGTTCGCACCCGCCTTGCACGTCTGCGAGCAGTTCGAACCCGAGCAGCTCAGGTTGCACGTTGCCTTGGCTCCGCAGGTTTGCGTGCAGTTGCCACCCGAGCACGTGAAGTTGCACGAGCCGCCATCGGCGCAGTTCTGCTTGCAGTTGCCGTCGCTGCACGTAGTCGACTTCGACGTGCCCGCACTTGCACCGCCGCCGGTACCCGGCACGTCGACACCCGCCGGTCCGACCTTCACACCGCCGACCTCGACGCCGCTGGGATCGACCTTGGTGCCACCGACTTCGACGGACGTCTTGGTGCCGTCGACCTTGACCCCACCGACCTCGACCTTCTTGTTGGCTGCGTCGAGGGCGACATCGACGTTGCCGGCGTCGACCGTGACCGAACCATCCTTGTTGATGTCGACGTTCACCTCGCCGGCTTTGACGCCGTCCTTGGTGACCGCCACACCCGGTGCCGTGACGCCATCTTTGGTGACGGCCACGCCCGGCGCCGTGACGCCGTCTTTGGTGACCTCGACGCCGCCCGCCTTGACACCGTCTTTGCTGACCTCGACACCTCCCGCCTTGACCTTGCCATCGGCGAGCTTGGCGTCGCTGGTGGTCTTGCTGTCGCAAGCGACACCAAAGAGCCCGCAAAGGGCGACGAGGAACGAAGTGGACAGCGCAAACGTTCGCATGGAGGCGATGCTACCTTAGCGCCGCCGTCATGCAAGACCCCCGTCGCTCACGAACTCTCGCGATTCGACCTGTCGTGTGCGGGCGTTCACAGCTCGTCCGATTCCATGCAACCTTTTGCTGGTTCGCGGCAACTTCCCTTGGCGGTGGGCTCGCGTGCAGCGGGTCCGATCCAGCGAGCCAGGAGAGTTCGTCGTCCAGCACCGGCGTGCTGACGACGATCACGCCGGACACCGGGGATACGCCGATGTCGACGACCTCGGTGGGCAGCACCGACACCTCGTCGTCGGCGCAAGGCGACAGCAGCGATGGCGTACCGCCGACCGATGTCGCAGGGCCGCCGATCGACGGCTGCGCCGACTACGACGCGTTCGCGGCGGCACTCGTCGACGCCGACCCCGCGAGCCGAACCGACGTCACCGCTGCGTTCGTCGACGCGACGATGCGCTCCGAACACGGCTTCCCGATCCGCTGCGAAGGTCGGCTCATCGCGCTGCTGTGGGACGAGTCCGAGGG
Organism: Deltaproteobacteria bacterium; assembly: GCA_947492135.1. Classification (GTDB taxonomy): domain Bacteria; phylum Myxococcota_A; class Polyangia; order Nannocystales; family Nannocystaceae; genus Xiheibacterium. The sequence goes on from CANLQR010000026.1 coordinate 20,042, forward strand.
CACGGTGTCTCTCACCGGAGAGTTCGCCCAGTGGGACCCCAGCGCGTATCCGCTGCAGCCGCTGGTCGACGGCTTTGCGCTGCAGGTTGCCGACGTGGCGGTGACCGAGCCCATGGCGGGGTCGATCTACAAGTTCGTCCGCGACGGTGAGACGTACTTCGCCGACCCGTGGGCGCGACGGTACGCCTGGGATGAGTTCGGTGAATTCTCGCTGACCGATGCGCGGCCCGAGGCCTCGCACCACGAGCGCTATCTCGGCTTCGCCGAAGGCATTGGCGAACTCCAACCGCGTACCATCGTGGTGTACGTGCCTGCAGGAGAGCTGGCCGGTGACCCCGAGCTCGCGGTGTTGTACATGCACGACGGCCAGAACCTGTTCGCACCCGATGCCTTCTTCGGTGGCTGGCAAGTCGGCGCGGCGATCGACGCGGCCATCGCTGCGGGTGAGGTTGCGCCGATGCTCGTGGTCGGGATCGACAACACCTCCGATCGCTTCGACGAGTACACGCCGACGCTCGACGATCTCGGCTCGGGTCCGGTCGGTGGGCGGGCCGACGAGTACGCCGACTTCATCGCGCTGGGTCTCAAACCATTCATCGACGCGCAGTACCCGACCCGCACGGGTCCTGAAGCGACCGCGGTCCTGGGCTCGAGTCTTGGTGGTCTGGCGAGCCTGTACATCGCGTGGCGCTACCCAGAGGTCTTCGGATTCGCAGGGTCGATGTCCGGGACGCTGGACTGGGGTCAAATGGGCGCGGACAACGACCGCATCCTCGAGCTGTATGAGCAGCAGCCGCCGGTGGGCGTGTGGATCTACCTGGACAGCGGCGGTGATGGGCCGTGTCCGGATGACACCGACAACTACTGCGTGAACGTCCAGATGCGCGAGCTGCTCGGCACGCTGGGCTGGAACGAGCCCGAAGACCTGGAGTACGTCCATGAACCGAACGCTCCGCACAACGAAGCCGCATGGGCGGGCCGGTTGCCGGGCTTTCTCGGGGCATGGGGCGAAGTCGGCTAGCTCCCCTGGCACCGCGCACACGACGCGCCACGGGCTTTTGGCCGAACTCCTGCCGACGGCTGGACATCGTGGGCTGGCTCGTTCACCCTACGCAGGCCCATTCGTTGGATCGGGCGATCAGGAGAAGACGCAACATGGCAAACCTCAAGCAAATCGCGACGACGCTCGCAATCCTCGGATCGGGCGCGATGGTGTTTACGGGCTGCGAAAAGACGCCCGAGGCGACCGAAGTTCCCGGCGGTGGTGACGCAGCAGGCGACGCAGCAGGCGACGCAGCAGGCGACGCAGCAGGCGACGCAGCGGGCGATGCCGGCGGCGGCGATGCTGCCGAGGCCAAGTGCGGCGAAGGCCACACCGAAGAAGGTCACTGCGGCGCGGCCGAGGGCTAAAGCCCGAACGCACGGCCTCCCGTGCTTCAAGGGCCTCCTGGTCACCAGGGGGCCCTTTTCTTTTGCGCCGCGATCCTCGGCCCTGGTGCTTGGTCAGTCGTCGTTGCTCGAGAAACTCGATCGCAGCGCCACGCCATCGGCCCAGTAGATGCCGGTACTACCCGAGGGCAACACGTCGTGGGTGCGCGCGCCGTCGTACGGCACGCGTTCGATCGCGACGATTGTGGAGCCGGACAACGTCGCGCCGTGGGCCAACCCGCCCACGGCGAGACCCGCAGTGTCGGGGTGACCCGCCGAAGCTCGCATCACGCGGCCATCCGCGAGCGTCGCCTGCACCAGCTGATGGGCACGGCCCACGGGTGTCGAGCCGACGTGAATGATGCGAGCGCGCACGCGCCGACCGTGTTCGTCCAGGGTCCAGATCTCGTCGCCGATCGCGAGGGTGGTGATCGGCCGATCGCCCTGAGGCGTCGCGATGCGGGTGTCCTCGGGCAGGCAGATCGGACAGCCGTATTGCCGACGACTCGCAGCGTCGGCCGCGGTCAGCCACTGCCAGCCCGGGGGAGGATCTCCTTGCTGGGCGACCGGTGGGCCGCACTCCTGCACACACTCGTGCGTCGGGCCGGGCCGCGCATCGGTGCAGTGGGCGTCGTTGGTGGTGTCGATCGGTGGGGCGCTCGGCGGTTTTGCAGCAGCGGGAGTGCACGCGATCGCGGCCAATGCCAGGAAGGAGTAGAGACGCATCGGGTGTGATCCTAGCCGCATCATGTCGAGCCGCGTCGGGATCAGTGACGTGAATCCCCGCCCACGCCAGGTGGTACGCTCACATCCAGTGGCTCGGCCATGGCGCCTCGCGATTGGGCTGGTTCTCGCCGCATGTGACGGCGGGACGCCCGAAGCCCGCTCGCTGCCGCAGGATCCACCCAGCACCTCGCAGGGACCGGCACCCGTCGAGGCGGCGCAGTTGCCCGCGGTGGTGGAGGTCCCCGCGCAAACTTCCACAGCGCCGCCGAGCGTGGAGCCTGTCGACGTCGGCAGTCCGGTCGAGCCCGCGGCGCAGGTCGAGCCCGCGCTGCAGCCCGAGCCCATCGACGACGGGTGGCAGCGCGGCACCGTGGAAGCCGGTCACAGTCTCAGTCGCATCGCGGCCTCGGTCGGCATGTCGCCGCGCGCGACCGCAGACCTGGTTGCCGCGCTGACACCCGTGATGGACCCCGCGACGATCGGCGAGGGCCAGCGCTGGGCGCTGCAAATCGACGCGTCGGGTGCACTGCTGGGGTTTTCGCTGTCGCGGGGGCCCACGACCACCGTCATGGTCACGCGCGAGCCAGACGGCAAGCTGACCGCCGCGGTGGTCGAGGCCGAGACCACCATCGACACCGTCACGATCGCCGCAACCATCGACAGCTCGCTGTACGTTGCGCTCGTCGATGCGGGTGGCGACGCGGGGTTGGTCGCGGCGGTCGTCGACGTGTTCGCCTCGGACATCGATTTCTATACGGACACGCGCACCGGCGATCGCGTGGCGTTGGTGGTGGAGCGGCACACGCTCGATGGCAAGCTGATCCGCCACGGCCAGGTGCTCGCCGCCGAGTACCGCGGTGAGGTCGGGACCGTCCGCGGGCTGTGGTGGAAGCCGCCGGGTGGCGAGTCGGGCTCGTGGTACACGCCCGAGGGCAAGAGCCTCGATCGAACGCTGCTCAAGAGTCCGCTGAAGTACGCCCGCATGTCGTCGGGCTTCAACCCCAAGCGGATGCATCCGGTCTTGCACAAGGTCAAAGGGCATTTTGGCGTCGACTATGCGGCACCGGTCGGCACGCCGATCTGGGCTGCCGCAGCCGGAGACATCGTGGTTCGCGCCGACAAGGGCGGGGCCGGCAACATGGTCGTGTTGCGGCACGATGGCGGCTTCGAGACCGTCTACATGCACCTGTCGAAGTTTGCCGCCGGCCACAAGGTCGGGATGCGCGTGGCGCAGAAGACCGTGATCGGCTACGTCGGCACCACCGGGCTGTCGACCGGTCCGCATCTGCACTTCGGCGTCAAGCGCAGCGGGCGATGGGTCGACCCCGCGACGGTGCGGGCGATCGAACGCGCCGGGATCGCAGCGAAGCAGCGCGTGCGATTCGAGCGCGACACCAAGGCCCGGGCCGCCGAGCTGGACGCATTGCTCGCGGGGCCGCAGCCCGAGTGACGCCTACGGCGTGGCCAGCTCGAAGCTGGCGTGGACGATCGTGATGATGTCTTTGTGCAGCGAGGTCGTGTCGTTGTTGCCGTCCCACGAGGTGCTGGTCGAGTTGGCGGGGTTGACGTTGATCACGCCCATGTCCGCGCCATGCAGGCGCGCGACCGGGTCGCCGCCCGCAGATTCGAGCATCTTGTCGGCCCGCGTGCGGGCGTCCTTCGAGGCCTCGGCGAGCATCTCGATCTTCAGCTCGCCCAGCCCGGTGTAAAAATACTCCGGTGTGCCCGAGGACACCTCGATTCCGACCTCGAGCAGCTCGGTCACCTCGCGTGAGGCCTTCTCGACCGCCTCCACTTCGCCCGAGTTCACCGTGATCCGTTGTTCGGCCACGAAGCCGCCGGGCACCTCGCGCTCGATCCGGTCTTCGCCGACGCCGATGATCTCGACGCGAGTGAGGGCGGTGACCGTGGCCGAGAGCACGCGGATCTCGTCACGCGCGATTCCACGCGCGACCAGGAAAGCGACGCTGCGCTCGACGTCATCGTGCAGCCTGCGATAGGCAGAGACCCGCTCGGCGTCCCGGGCGATCACCTGCGCGGACCACTCGATGGCATCGGACACGATGCGGCGTTTTGCCGATCCTGTCACCTGGATCACTCGTTCTTTGGGTTTCGTCTTCACCCGTTCCCAGGTGGCCGAGGGGATCCACGCGGCGGCGATGACCGCGATCGAGGGAAAGAGCCAGTCGATGCGGCGGGTCGGGATTCTTGGGCCCATGGACCGGCCGTACGCGTCGGCCGTGGTTGATGTTCCACGGTGACCCAAAAGAACTCGGGAGAAACTGCGTAGCCCCGCAAGATCGAGGCCGTTGGCGCCGCTTGGACGTTCGCGCCCCGCGACCTTTGTGCGCTACCTTCGAAGGTCAAGATGCTCGGTCTCACGGTCATGGCTTGGGTGATGCTTGCGGGCCCGTCGCTGCAGGTGCCGTGGATGTGCGGGGTCACCAAGCCGTGCACCCAAGGCCACAATGGCTTCAGCCATGATGGCACCAGCGAGTTTGCGTGGGACTTCGATGTCGACGAGGACGAGGAGGTGTGGGCCGCCAGCGCTGGGATCGTGTCGTTCATTCGCATGGACAGCACCACCGGTGGCTGCGACTCGTCGTACGGCGGCGACGCCAACTATGTCGTGGTCGACCACGACGACGGCACTGCGATCGTCTACATGCACCTCGGGGCGAACACGTCGCCGCTCGGCGTCGGTGATGCGGTGACCCCTGGGATGCTGATCGGTCGCGTCGGGTTGACCGGCTACGTGTGCGGCGATCATCTGCACCTGCAGGTGATGGAACAGTGCGGCGGTTCGTATTGCCAGTCGTTGCCGGCGAGCTTTGCCGACTACGGTGACCCTGCGCAGGGCGACTCGATCGAGAGCACCAACTGTCCGGCGTGTGGGCTTGTTCTCGAAGGCGGGCAGACGACGATCAGCGAGCTCGATCCCGGGTGTTTCGTGCGCGAGACCACGGCCTGGTCCAGCGCGATGTCGGGCGACGATGACCACCACTTCTACACGCTCGCGACCGACGCGGCCGAGCCTGCGAGCACGGGTACATGGCGCTTTGGCGTCGCGGTGCCCGGAGACTACCGTGTCGAGGTGTTCGTGCCCGACGCCGATGCCGAGGCCATCGGCGCGGTCTATCAGGTCCACCATGATGGCGCAGCGGAGCAGATCGGGCTCGATCAATCGATCGCCAAGGGCTGGCAAGAGCTCGGGGTGTTCAGCTTTTCGGGGGCGCCCGACGAGCGCATCGAGCTCGGCGACAACACCGGCGAGGCCATCGCGCTCGGACGTCGGCTCGGCTATGACGCGGTGCGACTGACGTTCGTGCCCGGCGCGGGCGAGAGCGGTGGCAGTGATGGCTCGGGGGGCAGCGACGGGGGCGATCCGACCGGCGTGACCGCAGCGTCGGACGGCGGCTCGGGGTCCGCATCCGGGTCGGTCTCGGTGAGCGGCGACTCCGGGTCGGGCGCCAGCAGCGATGACGGCAGCGATGACGGTCGCGACGCGCTGCCCGACGGCTACGGCGAGGGCCAGGCCCAGGGTTGCGGCTGTGCGAGCGGGCCCAGCGGCTGGGGCGGGGCCAGGCTCGGGTTGCTCATGCTCGGAGTGCTCGGATCGCTCGGCGTGCGACGAAGCGCTCGCCGCGACTAGAGCAGCGTACGCTCGCAGGATGAGCGTCCGTACCCACTACCGCACCTGCTCGCTGTGCGAGGCGATGTGCGGGTTGACCTTGGAGGTCGATGGCGAGCGGGTCGTCGCCGTGCGCGGCGATTCCGACGATCCGCTCAGCCGCGGCTACATGTGCCCCAAGGGTCCCGCCATCGCGGCGTTGCACGACGATCCCGACCGACTGCGCCAACCATTGCGGCGGACCGGCTCGGGCTGGGCCACCATCGGCTGGGACGAGGCGCTCGAGGAGGCCGCGCAGCGGATCCACGAGGTTCAACGTGCGCACGGCAAGCATGCGCTCGCGGTGTACCTGGGCAATCCGGTGGTCCACAACCTCGGCTCGATGCTCTACGGTCCGTCGTTTCTGCGCGCGCTGGGCACCAAGCACCGCTACTCGGCGACCTCGGTCGATCAGCTGCCGCAGATGCTCGCCTCGTATCTGATGTTCGGGCACCAGCTGCTGCTTGCGGTGCCCGACGTCGATCACACCGCACACCTGGTGATCCTCGGCGGAAATCCGCTGGTGTCGAACGGCAGCATCATGAGCGCGCCCGACATGAAGCGACGGCTGGCGGCGATCCGTCAGCGTGGTGGTAAGGTCGTGGTCATCGATCCGCGCCGCACCGAGACCGCCGAGGTCGCCGACGAACACGTCTTCGTGCGTCCCGGCAGCGACGCGCTGCTGCTCGCCGCGATGGTGCAGGTGTTGTTCGCCGAGGACCTGATCAACCTGGGCCACCTGGCCGGGCTCGTGCAGGGCCTCGAGGTGCTCGGCGAGGTCACCCGCGCGTTCACACCCGATCGGGTCGCGTCGGCGACGGGTATCGACGCCTCGACGATCCGGCGGATCACCCGCGAGATCGCGGCGGCTCCGAGCGCGGCGGTCTACGGTCGCGTCGGGGTATCCATGCACCCGTTCGGCGGGCTGTGTCACTGGCTGGTCAACGCGATCAACGTGTTGCTGGGCAATCTCGATCGGCGCGGCGGTGCGATGTTCTCGCTGCCCGCGTTCGATGTGCTCGGATCCCCACCGCCGCTGGGCGTTGGCCGCGGCAGCTTTGGTCGCTGGCGCTCGAAGGTTCGTGGGCTGCCGGAGTTCGGTGGTGAGCTACCCGTGGCGACCCTCGCCGAGGACATCGCCGCAGGTGGCGACGAACCCATCCGAGCGCTGCTCACGATTGCCGGCAACCCGGTGCTGTCCACGCCCAATGGGCCGAGACTCGAAGCCGCACTCGCGGGGCTCGAGTCGATGATCTCCATCGATTTCTACCTCAACGAGACCACGCGCCACGCCCATTTGATCCTGCCGCCGACGGGCCCGCTCGAGCACGGCCACTTCGACGTCGTGTTCCACGCCATCGCCGTGCGCAACACCGTCAAGTACAGCCCGGCCGTGTTCCCGGCCAAAGCGCATCAGCGGCACGACCACGAGATCCTCACCGGCATCGAGCGTGGTCTGCATCAGCGGCGCAACGCCAGCCTCGCGACCCGCCTCGAGCTGCGCCTGCGGGAGCGCCTGGGCCCCGAGCGCATCATCGCGTTGGGTCTGCGCGCGGGCCCTTGGGGCTTCGGTGGTGGGCTTCGCCAGGGACTGCGCGGCGTGTCTTGGGCCAAGCTCGAGGCCGCCCCGCACGGGATCGATCTCGGGCCACTCGAGCCCTGCCTGCCGGGCCGACTGCCGGCGCGTCGAGACGGCGGCGCGGCCCGCATCGACCTCGCGCCGGCGGCGTTGGTCGCCGATGTCGAGCGGCTCGCGGCGCAGCTGCTCGCGGACACCGAGGTTCGCGAGCGATTCGTGCTCATCGGTCGTCGGCAGCTGCGGGGGAACAACTCGTGGATGCACAACGTGCCCAAGCTCATGACCGGCAAGCCCCGCTGCACGCTGCTGATGAATCCCAGCGACGCGCGAGGACTCGGCGTGGGTGACGGTGACTCGGTGCGGGTCGCGTCGCGGATCGGCAGCGTGGTCGTGCCGGTCGAGCTCGACGATGGCATCATGGGCGGGGTCGTGAGTCTGCCGCACGGGTTTGGCCACCATCGCGAAGGTACCGGGCAGGGCGTTGCGCGGGCGCACGCCGGGGTGAGCATCAACGACTTGACCGACGAGCAGCGCATCGATGAGTTGTCGGGGGTTGCGGCGTTTTCCGGGGTGCCGGTTGCGATCGAGGTGGTTGCGGGGAAGCCGGTGTAGCCGGACGACCAGCTTTGGAGCACTACAGAGGCGAGCACAGACAGCACGAGCGGTGTAGGGGTGAGCAACTCTCGAAGCCGGCCGATGCCTGTAAGCTACGGGTGCCGACAGGGCTTGTACCCGCCCGGGACCGGGACGCACGCGACCATCAAGCCGGCTTACGAAGCTCGGGGACGAGCCGATCTGTTAGATCATCGAGAAACTCCGGTCCCCCGGCTTGTGCCGTCCGCCTGCGCCACTCGCCCTCTTCGACATCGAGGCACCGATCGTATCTCTCTGCCGTGTCCGGAACGAGTTCCGCACACACGCGCTTCGCGTCACGGTCGCCCTCGCGCACGGTGGAAGTGAGCCGCTCGGGCTGTGTCAACGGGTCGAAGCTGACCCTACGGCAACACTCCTGGTGACGCGCCTGCTCGCGATCATCTCGCGGAGCGAACCCCGCGACAATCCAGGCTTCGATCTCGGGCACTGCGTACGCGACGGCGACCGGCCGCTGCGGCAGTGTGTCGCGAAGTGCCTGCCGCGCTCCCGCATCGTCGCGATGTCGATCTCCGTCCCGCGCGACGATCGCGGCGTCGAAATTCCACTTCTCGTCGCCCCACAGCACGAGCTGATACCTTACGAGTTGAGCGTCCGGCTTGCCGCGTTCGCCGTCGAAGAAACCTAAAATGGCGAACCCGCGCGGGCGCTTCCTAACGCGCTTCGCGGCGTCTGTAAGCTTCTCGAATACTCACTCGATCTCGACGTCTGCGAGCCACGGGATCGCAGCCTCCAGTCGGCGAGCGGCGATCCGCTTCAGGACTTCGAGGTGCCCGCGGTCCTCGCCGGCGACGCGGATTTCCATCAGCCGGTCGCCTCGACGACCCACTCATCGCCGACCGCGGCCCAGAATTCCCCGCTCGCGAAGGTGTCCTTCCATTGCGGCCATTCGGGGTGATCCTCGAGCCTGAGTGCAACCGTGTGACCCACTTCGTTCAACGAGAACATTCGAACCTCGCGGGGCTCGAAGCAGTTCACGAGGTGCGGGGAGTGGGTGGTGCAGATGATTTGCAGGGTTGGGTCTTCTTTTGTCACGCCGCGTACACAATCGATGAGCTTCGACTGAGCTCGCGGATGGAGTCCTCGGTCGATGTCGTCGACCAGCAGAAGGCTCGTGGAGCGCTTGCTATGCACAGATGTGAGGATCGCGAGTGTGACGAGCGTGCCTTCGCTGAGATCAGTGGCGCGGCACCAGCCCCCGGCTCGCGTACGCGCCTCGACGACCGCGTGCACGTCGGGCTGGTTGTTGAAGCGCAAGTTCTCCTGTGTCGTCCGCAAACCAACGATGCCGGGAACGACCCGCGCAAGCGAATCACTCACTTGCTTGAAGCGCCCGTCCTCTGCAAGCTGCATCGATTGCAGAACCGCCGCGAGTCCCTCTCCATTGGGGAGGATCTCCGAGTAGCCTAGCCTGAGCAGCGCGGGCTTCATCAGCACCGAGAGATCGAGGCGCAAGCGCATCGCCGGTGGGACTCCCCCGACTTCGTCCGTGCTCGGCGGCGTTCTCCAGGTCGTGAGGTCTTGAAGAGCGCCGTCGTGCGGCTCGAATGTGTTCGCCCAACCTCGGTTCTCGTTCACACGCAGACGCAATCGTCCGTCGTCCGTGAGCGCGACCATCTCGAGCAACTGCTCCGTGCCGTGGGTCCGCACGGTGCCTTCGCCGGCCGCATCGACCAATGCCTTCATCTGCCGTTGGTCTCGCGAGGCGTTCGCAAGCAGCGCGAGCGCATCCAGGAACGACGACTTGCCGCTCGCGTTCGCGCCGACGATCACCGTCAGTGGCTCAAGCGTGACGCTCACGCACTCAAGCGCTTTGTACCCGGTGATGGTGACCTCGCGAATCACTTCGCGACCAGCCTAGCACAACTAGCGCCTCTGCCTTCGCGCGCTTGCCCGCGGGAACTGCGACCGGCACGCCCAGCCTTCGCGGCCTCCGGGTGCACTCCGAGCTGACGCCGCCCGCCGTCTGCAGCGACGCCACCGGTGCGCGGTGGGGACCAAGCACCGACCGAGGCAGTCGTCGACGCAGAGCGAGCCCTCGCGATTCGGGCGAAGGTCGGCGGCACGGAGGCGGAGTTCGCTGAACTGAAGTTCCTTCTCGCGCAGGCACTCTGGACTGCCAAGCGCGAACCGACGCGCTGGCCGCGACTCGCGACGGAGGCCCGCGACGCGTACCGAGCGGCTGGGGCCGC
>CANLQR010000027.1 GCA_947492135.1 Deltaproteobacteria bacterium
TCGATCAGATACCGCACGACCTCGAGCGGGATCCGCGGATGCATGAAGGTGCCCGCCGGCCGCATTCCGCACTTGACCAGCACGCGGATCGACGCGGCATTGCCAGGGTGAGCGCACGCGTCGACGGCGGGCTGGTCGAGCCGATCAAAGGCGTGGGCCAGCAGCGCCATTCCGCCCTCGGTGGCCAAGCCACGTCCCCACGCCGCGCGGCACAAGCGGTAGCCAAGCTCGAGAATGCTGGCGTCGGCGACACTCGGCCGCAGATGAAACCATCCGCGAAACTCCTGGCCCTCGTAGGCGGCCGCGAAACCATACGGCTGGTCCTGCCACGCCAGCATGCGTGGCAATAGCACCTCGTCGTAGCGCTCGCGTGAATTGGGCTGGCCGTCGCTGATGTAGCGCATCACCTCGGGGTCCGAGTCGAGCGCGACGAGGTCACCGACATGTGTAGCGGTCAGACGGCGCAGGTGCAGGCGATCGGTGTGCAGCTCGAAGTCCACCATGACCTCACGATGGGCCGGGGTCGAGGGCTTGGTCAACCACGGGATGAGGGTGGTTCTTCGCCCTTGGCGTTGTGGGACGATGACCTCAGGATAGACCGAGCACCTCTTCGGTGTGCTGACCCAGCCGCGGCGCCGGCCCCAGCGTCGCGTTCACCAACGGCACCGGCGCACCCGCGGGCCCGCCGGTTCGGGCCTGCCGCCACGCCAGCTGCGGATCTGCGGCCACCTGATCGTACGGCAACACCGGCGCGACCGGGACCTTGGCGCGATCGAAACGCACCAGCCAATGCTCGAGATCGTGGCGAGCGATCGCACCGGCCACCCAGCGACGCAACGGCGCAGCCCCGACCATCCGCATCGCCAGCGGCACGCCGGCGATGCGCGGCAAGCCGAGGCCTTCGCACAGCGCGCGCCAGAACTTGTCCTCGTCGACGATCGCCACCGACAACCAGCGATCGTCACGGGTCCGGAACAACCCATAGTGCGGCAGCGCGTGCAGACGCAGGCGCACCAGCTTGCGGAAGGTCCCCGTGCGCTTGGCCCGTTCGCCGACTGCGTCTGCGCCGCGCAGCACGTCGGGATGCGCGAGCCAACCCGAGACGCGCTTTGCGACCACACCGAGCGGGCCTTGGGGCGCGTGCTCGTGCAAGCGGCGCCCGAGACCGGCGACGAGGCTCGAGGCTCGCCCGTCGCTCGGCGTGAGCCCGTCGGCCCATGCATGCGTCCATGACCGCAGCGTATCGACCATCGCCACGTCGATCGCCCGCCCCTGCCCGGTGCGTTCGCGGGCGAACAACGCCGCGAGGATCGCACTGACCGCCGTGAGCGCGCTCGACAGATCGGCGATCGGCAGGGCGCAACCAAACGGATGTTCGTGGGCATCGCGACCCAGGTCGCAAACGCCGGTCAGCGCCTGAAAGTTGAGGTCGTGGCCGGGAAACTCGACGTACGGGCCGTCTTGACCGTAGCCGCTGATCGAACAGTAGACCAGCCGCGGGTTGATGCGGCGGGCTGACACCGCGTCACAGCCGAACTTGGCCATGACCCCCGGACGGAACCCCTCGAGGACCACGTCAGCGCTGCCGAGCAGTCCGACCAGCGTCGGGCCAGCGTCGTCGCGCTTGAGATCGAGCACGCAGCTGCGCTTGCCGGCGTTGACGATCTCGAACAATCGCGAGGTCAGCCGCGCGGTGTCGCCTGCGGGCGGCTCGATCTTGATGACGTCGGCACCGAGCGACGCGAGCACGAGCGTCGCGTAGGGACCGGGGAGGTTCTGGGTGAAGTCCAGAATGCGCAAACCGGCCAATGGCGCGTCGTTCGACGGATCCATGTTGCGAGCAGAGTAGCCGATGCGTGCTACGTTGGTCACCGTGACGCGCCAAGCCGTGCTCTCGATCTCGCTGTTGCTCACGGCCTGCAGCCAAGACAGCGCAGGTTCAGCGTCCGCGATCACCGAGGCTTCGGCGTCCGCGATCACCGAGGCTTCGGCGTCCGCTGCGAGCGAATCCGGGGGCGGCACGACGCTCGTCACTGCGACCGCCGAAGCCAGCGGGCCCGTTGCCGGGGGCACCGACACCTCGAGCGCCGACGCGGGCGACGACCCAACGGGCGTGGCAGGCGGCGCGCCGATCCAGCTGTACCGCGGACCGGTGCAAGGCGGCACGATCCCGGGCTGGGATCCACAGACACCACGACCGTTGATCATGCTCGGACAGCTCGCGGGGATCTGGATCGCAACCCTCGCGCGCGTCGCAGACGATGGTGCGCTGTCCGACAACGTCGCCGGCGAGATCGTCGTGTGGGGCTGGGACGATGCACCGCCGCTGCTCTACGATGGCCCGGTGATCGGCGGCACCATCCCCGGATGGAACGCCGACGCACCGATTCCGGTGGTCATGCTCGGGCGCATCGACGCCGACGCCTCGTGGGTGGCGACGCTGGCGTCCATCGCACCCGATGGCGCGCTCGGAGACAACGTCGCCGATCGCATCGTCGTGTGGGGCTGGGCCGATGGGGCGCCGGCCGGACCTTCGCTGGCGTTCTCTGGCGCACCGGGCGGGGTCCTGCCCGGATGGGATCCGGCCGAGCCTCGACCGCTGGTCATGCTCGCACGCCTCGCCGCCAGCGAGACCTGGTGGAGCACGCTCGCGACGATCGCCGCCGACGGCACGCTCGGTGGCAACGTCGCCGAGCGCCTCGACGTGTGGGATTGGTCCGGCTGAGTCGAGGTACGGGTCGTCTCGACGTGTGCGAACGCATCTGTCGAATCACAACACGGCGGGCGCCTGCAACCTGGCCGGCCTCGTCTCGTCAGTCCACGCAGCTACAGGACCCCATGCTCCGCATCATCTCCGCGCTCGTACTCACGTTCTCCCTGGCCGCCTGCGACAAGAAGGCCGACGACAAGAAAGCCGACGACAAGAAGGCCACGGGCGACAAGAAGGCGGACGGCGACAAGAAGGCCGCCGACGCCGCGCCTGCCGTCGCGAAGAAGTCTTGGCTCAAGGTCGACAAGTTCGGCCTCCAGATCGAGGTTCCCGAGGGCTCGACCGCGATGGACGGCGCGGGCACCAGCCTGATGATCAGCGACGCCAACGGTGGCTGCACCGTGATGCTGTCGAAGAAGGACGACATGTCCTTCTTCCAGACCTACGACGCCACGATCGCCGACATCGAGAAGGGTCAGATGGGAAAGAAGAAGGAGATGCTCAAGAACGAGAAGAAGGACGACTCGAACTGGACCATCTACTACACCAAAGAAAGCATGACCGACCCCAACAAGGTCCAGCATGCCGTCGACGTCCGCAAGAAGGTCGGCGATGGCGAGTACTCGTGCAGCCGCATCCAGGACTCCGAAGCCGACGCCAAGTGCGTGATGGAAGCCTGCCTGAGCCTCAAGCCCGCCGCGTAGTTGGACCTTCGGTCGGGCAATCTACGAAGATCTTCGTGGACAACCTACGAAAACCATCGTAGGTTGTCCCGGTGAGCGCCCAAGCCCCGCCACGGCCCACTGCGGCCGAGATGGAGATCCTCGCGGTGCTCTGGGAGCGCGAGGCCTGCACCGTGCGACAAGTCCACGACGCGTTGGCCGGTCGCCGCGGCACCGGCTACACGACGGTGTTGAAGCTCCTGCAGATCATGACCGGCAAGGGCCTGGTCGAGCGCGACGAGAGCGACCGCAGCCACGTCTACCGCGCCGTGCAAGCCCGCGGCACCGTGCAAGGTGAGCTCGTCGGCGATCTCATCGATCGCGCCTTCGATGGTTCGGCCGCGCAGCTGGTCATGCGCGCGCTCGCCCAGCGCCCCACCGATTCGCGCGAGCTCGCCCAGATCCGCACGATGCTCGACGAGCTGCTTGCCACCCGCGGGAGGCGCCGATGATCCCTGCGGTGCTCGTTGCGTTTGCGTGGGCCCTGCTCCACTCGTTGTGGCAAGGCGCACTGATCGGGCTGGTTGCGGCGTTGCTGCTGCTGCGCTCGGCCAAGGCCAGCGCCACCACCCGCTACGGCATCGCTCACGGCGCGCTGTGGTCCATCGCTGGCGCGGTGGTGGCCACCACGGCGCTCGAGCTCGACGCCGTGGGTGCGCCGATCCACGTGCCCATGACCGCGACGGTTTCGGTCGCGACGCTTGCGGCGGGCGAGACCCTCGCTCTCGTCGTGCTCGGGGCGTGGACGATCGGCGCGCTCATCCATACCAGCCGGCTCGCGCTTGGCCTGGTCGGCGTGCATCGGTTGCGACAACGGGCGCAACCGCTACCGCCGGCCTGGACCGAGGCGCTCGAGCGCCTGCAAGCCCGGATGGGCGTGCGCCTGCGGGTCGCTGTCGCTGCGGCTGCGGGTATCGACGGGCCGATGGTGCTGGGCGTGCTGCGACCGCTGGTGCTGGTGCCGCTGGCCCACGTGACGCGGGTGCCTTCGGCTGCGGTCGAGGCCGCGCTCGCGCACGAGCTCGCCCACGTGCTGCGTCACGACTACCTCTTCAACGTGCTGCAATCGCTCATCGACGCGGTGCTGTTCTTCAACCCCGCGGCGCGGTGGCTGTCGGCCCGCGCCCGCGTCGAGCGCGAGTTCGCTTGCGACGAACTCGCCGTCGCGCGTGCCCTCGACAGTCTCGACTACGCGTGCGGCCTCGCCGAGCTCGAAGGCGCCCGATCGTCCATCCCCCCTGCACTCGCTGCCCACGGAGTCACCCTCATGTCCCGCATCACCCACATCCTCGACCCCCGCCGCGTATCGCCGCCGTCGCACTTCGTCGGCGCCACGCCGTCACTTGCCGGCGTCGTCCTGTCCGCGGCGATGGCGTTCGTCGTGCCCGCGTGTCTGACGATCGGCGACGGCGTCGACAGCGACCCGCGGACTGCCGCGCTCGACGACGCGACCGAGGCGCCCGCGACCGTCCTTGCGTCCGCGACCCCCGAGGACCTTGCGCCGACCGTCGCGGTGGCGTCGCTCGAGGACGATCTGCGGCCCATCGCCGCGGAGATCGACGCCGCAGCGCATCGACACGGTGTGGCTCCCGAACTGCTCGCGATCGTCACCTGGGTCGAGTCGCGCGGTGTCACGGACGCCCGCAGCCCGATCGGCGCACGCGGCCTGATGCAGCTGATGCCCAAGACGGCGGAGAAGATCGCCCGCGAGCGCGGTCTCGTCGAACATCGAGCCGAGCTGCTCGACGACCCCCGCTACAACCTCGACCTCGGTGCGTACCATCTCGCTGAGCTGATCGCCGACTATGGCAGCGGCGACGAACTCGATGCCGACACGATTGCGCTGGCGGCCGCAGCCTACAACGGCGGCCGCAAGACCGCCGACGCGTGGCTGGGTGGGCGCGCACTTCCTGAAGAGACCGCGCGCTACAGCGCTCTGGTCGTCGCGCTATGGAACGAGCGCGAACATCAGTAGGGCTCGCCTCCGAGCGCCGCGGGCTGGGCGGCCGCGACCACGAGCAAGCGATCGGCGATGAACTCGAGCTGGGCACGGTGGACCGGCAACGCACGCTCGTGGCGATCGCGAGCCGTGCGGAAGCCGAGAAAACTGCCCATCCCCAGCAGTCCGAACACGACTGCGGCCTCGAGTCCATTGCCGAGCCAGCCGAAACCCTCGGCGATGGGGATTGCGAGCGCACCCGCAAGGAACCCCAGCAGCGTCCACTGCACGGTTCGGCTGCGAAGTGATGGCGCGAGCCGACGCCAGACCAGGAGCTGCGTGGCGCTGCCATCGAGGTCGAGGTGAACCTCGAGGGCGGGCGTCGACCACGTGAGGCCCGAGCCGATTCGCACGATCTTGCCTCGACGCCCCTCGACCCGCTCGAGCTCGCCCACCACGCGGCCGAGCGCGGCCTCCGAGAGCCGCGTGGGCAGGGTTCGTCGCGTCGCGAGCGACATGACGACACCGTCGAGCTGGACCTCGGGCGGGAGGGCGAGCTGCGTCGGTCCGCGTGCGTCCGCCACTGTCGCGGGCAGTGGCGTGCCGACCTCGAACGATCCGGTCAGCCCCCACGGCTCGTTCAACGTCAGCCCTTGGGCCGCATGCTCGCCTTGACCGAGGCGGCCGGGCGCGAACGCACGGCTCGGCAGCGCCTCGAGTTCGGTCGACGAGCCGCGCTCGAGGTGTTGCTCGAGCACCGCGACCAGCGCATCCATCGACGCGAAGCGCTGAGCGGGGTCGACCCGCAGCGCGCGTTCCAGCAGCTGTTCGAGCCAACCCGGCACAGAATAGCGCGGCGCAACCGGTTGCAACCGCCCACGCACGATCGACAGCGCGAGTTCATGCGGATCTTCGCCGGCGAACGGTCGCTCGCCGTACACCGCGTGGTAGAGCGCGACCGCGAACGAGAACTGATCGCTGCGCGCGTCGGCGGGTTCACCGAGGTACTGCTCGGGGGCCATGTACGCGGGGGTGCCGAGCACCTGACCGGCCGAGGTCAGCGCGGTGCCGAACGGATCGATGCCGGCAGGCAGGACCGGTGGCCGCGGGGGCTCGCCAGGCCGAGGCGCGTCGGGTGGGCGGGCGAGTCCGAAGTCGAGCACCCGCGGCCGCCCATCGTCGCCCACCAAGACGTTGTCGGGTTTGAAGTCGCGGTGTACCAGTCCGACGGTGTGCGCTGCATGCAAGCCCCGGCCGGCGCCCACGAACACCCGCAGCACCTCGCCCAGCGATCGTGGTGCGGCAAGCCATCGGCGCAGGTTGTCGCCCAGGATGTACTCCATGGCGATGAAGCGCTGACCCTCGTGGATGCCGACATCGAACACGCACACGACGTTGGGATGCGAGAGCCGAGCGAGCGCGCGGGCCTCGTGGGCGAGGCGCTGGTCGTCTTCGCGGGCGAGCTCAGCCCGCAGCACCTTGATCGCGACCTCGCGGCCGAGCTCCTCGTCACGTGCCGCGTACACGATCCCCATGCCGCCGTGGCCGATGCAGCGCAGTAGCGTGTAGCGACCCACGGTCGGCAACACCGCAGGGCGGTCGAACAGCGTCGCTCGCACGGCCCCGCGCAGGCGTTCGAGCTCCAGCGGGGCGATGGCGGGCGGACGGGGAGGATCGGGAACGATGACGGGTTGCGGGGGCATCCGGGCTCGGGGGCTGATGTACCGAGTGGGGGCGGGAGAGATTGCGGGGCGCAAAAGTAATTTCGCAACGCGCGGGTTCAGACCGCACCATCGATCCGACGGCGGATGCCCGCGGCCCACGTGTCCAGCCGGGTCTCGGTCGGCTCCGCCCCGGTGACGCCTGCCACCAGATCGGACAGCTCGGCGGCGAGCAATTGCTTGGCCCGCCGCAGCCGGGTCTTCGCGGTGCCCACCGGCACGCCAAGGGCCTCGGCGATCTCCGCGGCGGTCATCGCCTCCCAGTAGTGCAGCTCGAGGGCGACCTGGTGGTCGATCGGAATCCGTCGCAGCGCGTGGAGCATCATCAACTGCCGCTGATCCTCGGCGACCACGAGGCTCGGCGAATCCCCGAGCTCGGCGATCGACACGTGGGCGAAGTCCAGCGCGGCAGGCTCGCGATACCGCCGGCGCAGGTGCTTGCCGAGCACGTTGTGCGCCACCCCGAAGAGAAACGCGCGGAAGCTGCCTTCGCCACGAAACTGCGCGCGGCTCTCGACGCAACCCAGGAACGTCTGCTGGATCAGATCGTCGTGATCGCGATCGAGCTTGTTTTGAAAGAACCGCACCACCGGCTCGAAGTGCCGGGCGAACAGTGCTTCACCCGCGTCGCGGTCGCCCTCGCCCCACGCTTCGAGCAGCTCGCGGTCCGACGGTGCCTCCACGCGATCGGCAGGGTACCATCGCTGGTTTCCCGCGCCGCAGTGGTCCGTCGAGCGGTACGCGATCCATCGATCAGTACGGATCGCTGGGCTGCAGGGCACCGTCAGCCGCTGAAATCGTCTCGCTCTCGACCGTCGTGGTCCCGGTCGGCAGCGCGATCGTATCCCCCGCCACCAGTCGCATCCGCTCGAGGTCCGCGTACGCCAGCGGCTCACCGGGCTCGCAGAGCTGCGGTGGGCCGCTCGAGCGCACCGCGTAGACCGCCCCCACACCGACGACGGTACCGAGGCCATCGGGATCGACCAGCAATGCCGTGCCCTCGTCGACTCCGAGACCGAGCACCTCGAGGGCCCAGCCGTCTTGGATGATCCGTGCGATGAAGCCGACCAGTCGGCCCATGCGATCGCGCTCGTAGAAGTGGCTGTCGGTCACCACGCCCAGCAAGGGCGGAAACTCGAACAAGCCCCGGTCCATGGTCATGTAGCGGTTGTATGGATCTTCGAGGGCCTCGTCGGAGTAGACGGTGTCCTGGTACGCCGCGAACACGAACTCACCGAGCACCGCCAGCCCAGCGCTCGTGCCCCCGACGACCGCCCCACGACTCCACGCCATCATGACCGCGTCCGCGAGCCCCCGGTCCTTCCACAGCGACATGTACTGGCCCTGATCACCGCCGGCCATGAACACCGCTTCGGCGTGGGCGATGCGACAAACGACATAGGGATCGTCGGCCAGCGCCGCGGTGTCGACGAGCATCGTCTCGACCGAGTCGACACCGCCGATCGTCGAGAAGAGATAGTCGTTGTAGCCATCTTCCCCGCTGGTGCGCAGAACGATCGCATCTCCGCCGCTGACCCAGGCTTGCCACCACGTGAACGCGGCATCGACGTCCGGCCCTCCGCCCATGAGAATCAGGGCGGGACCCAGGGGCGAGACGTCCGCGTCCGCATCGGCGCCCACCAGCCAGTGGGTGAGTTCGGCGGGCGCGGGCGGGCAGCCGGCCGCGGGATCCCCGGTGGTTTCACCGCTCGATTCGCCGCTGCCCGACGCCTCGGTTCCGCTGGGGCTGATCGTGTCGGTCGTGTCGGTCGTGTCGGTCGTGGCTTCGGCGGTCGGGTCGCTCGCCGCCGTGGTGCTCACCGATGCCGTCGTCGTGGAACCGCCGGGTTCCACGCCGGAACTCGAGCCGTCGGCGAGCGACGACGCCGGTTCGGTGCCACAGCCATGGGACGTGAGGGCGACGACGATGAGCACGCGAAGCATCGCGGTGCTCGTAGCATCCGCGGAAGCACGCGACAACACGCACGCCGTCGACATCATGCCGGCCGACACCGAGGTCACGGCGCTTGCGGATTGGGCACGATCCGCAGCTCGCGGCGCCCCTGCCCTATCCCGGCGGCGGCACCGGGGAGACGTCGCCGGGGATCGGGAGCTCCACGTCGCCATAGGCGGTCTTGTCCTGCGACACGACCTCTTCGTCGAGGTCGATGAGCGTGCTGGTCTCGACCCCACCACCGCCGAACGGCGTGCCTTGCAGACCGTAGACCACGTTGGGCGTGTAGAAATCGAGCGCGTCGCCGGTCATCCACACGTAGCCCGCCTCGACGAAGTCGTGATCGACCCCGCCGGCGGCGCTGTAGGGCAGCAGCTCGCCGACGACGTAGTTGGTCCCCTGCGAGACCCACTGGCCGTTCATGAACGCGAAGTCGTAGGTCGTCGACTGGTGGGCACTCGTGGACGAGTCGCCATACATGGTCCGCTGCGCGATCAACATCCAGCCGTCATGCGCGAACCCAAGGTCCGACACCGGGACCGAAAGCGTCGCGTCGTTCTTGGGGACGTCGAACTCCTTCTGGGCCGTCGCGGGGTCGGGCACGCCGTCGTCGTCGGCGTACGCGACCGACCAGATCTCGTTGTCGCGGTTGGGGTTGACCGTCTGCGAGTGCTCGACCCACACGCTGTAGTAGAGCCGACCGAAGTGGGATTGCACGGCCCAGACGCGATCGCCTAGCGGCGCGAACGCGCCGTTGGGCTCACCGGGATCGTTGGGCAGACCGAGGGTCACGTCGCCCGTCGCGTGGTGGTACGTGCTGACGACGTCGCCACTCATGTCGACCTGATAGATGCGACCGTCCTCGTGGTTCGAGACGTAGATGGTCTCGCTCACACAGTCATAGTTCAGGTTGCCGAACGCAGGGCCGCTGTTGGGCAGCGTCGCGAAATCCGTGATCGCACCGGTGACGCCGTCGATCCGCCGGATCTTGTTCGGGGCCGGGTTCGCGCCGAACACCGTGGTCGCAGCGACGTAGATGTTGCCGTACGAATCGAGCGTGATGCCAAAGACCCTGCCGAGGTTGGTCTGGTCCCACTGCGGCTGCCAGTACTTGGGCGCGAGGTAGTTCTGGTTGGGCGGCGGCGGAGCGCCGGAGATATCGATGATCGTCAGGACGTTCGTGAGCGGGAACTGCGGCTGGTGCGTGACGATGGCAACGGTTCGGTCGAGGAAGTCCTCGTAGGCCTCGTCCTGGAACGTCGGGAACCCGCCCGCAGCGCCATAGATCTCCGACGCGCGACACGAGCCGGGCCCGGGCACGACGCCGGCGCCGAAGTCGACGACGCTGCCGACGTCGTACTTGACCGAACCAGAGGCCTCACCGTCCTCGTCGCTCGCGCTGTTCGCCGAGGTCGGCGCAGTCGCACCGTCGCCGGTGGTCGCGTCGGTCGTCGTCGCATCGGCGCCGGTGAGGCTGGTCTCGCTGGCCTGGGATGCCGCGGTGGCGGTGCCGGTGGCGGTGGCGGTGGCGGTTCCGGTGCCGGTTCCGTCAGGATCGACGCCGCAGCCGAGGGCGACAAGACCGGTGAAGGCAAGAACCGTGGTTCCACGCACGCGTAGCAAAGACGTTGTCATGACAGGCGCTCCATCGAGAGAAAGCCAGGTTATCAGCCGAGCTGCGGTCTCGAAACCCGGCCCCTGACGACGACAGCGACGACACGCCGCGCGTTCGAACAAGGGCCCTGTGCCGGCTGCAGCGTGCCGTCGAGGCAAGGAGCCCGGATTGTGTAGGTCGATGCGCACAGATCCGCGGGCCGGGGGCGGCGCGCTCTGCATGAGAAATCACCGCGCCTGTGGATCACGGCCATCGCCCGGACGGCCTCGCCTGAGACGCTGCGGGGCGGGCTTCATCGGTTCATCAGGCCCGAATTCGGGGTCGGGTCGTCATCCCGGGCCCTTGGCGCCCGCAGTACCGGCGGTGACGAGGTGCGGTAGATGATGCGGGTCACCGAACGTCGCCTCGTAGATGACCTCGGGCGGCCCGGAGGGCGGCAGTCGAACCACGATGGTGTCTTCGCCGAACTCGACCCCTTGCTCGGTGTCCGCCACGCCCCCCAGCCCATACAGCGTACCGTCAGCCGCGAGCGCGTAGGTCGACATGCCGTCGACGCCAGCGGCTGTGATGTCGTGGGTATACGCGCCGATGATCGTCACGCCTTCAGGGCTCACACGCGCCCGCTCGAGCGTAACCACCAGGTCCATCGGGCATCGGCGTGCGGGCCCGCGTCGCCACCGGTGGAGCTGGACTCGGACGTGTCGTCGGCGTTGCCCGGACCGCAGGCGAGCAGGAGGGCTGCGACGAGCGAGGCGCGGAGATGGCGGTGGGTTGGTGTCATGCTGGGGATCCTGGAGGACTTTTCGGCGCAGGCAGTCCGGCGTCGCGCGTTGGGCAGGGCACGGGGTGCGCGTGCTCGTAGCCGTCAGTTCGTTAGAGGAGTCACGTCGATGAACTTGGCCCCGATGCAACCGGCTGCTTCCATCGCGGACTTCACGTGCTCAGAAACGATGAGTGCAACGCGCCATGCTTCGATCCGAAACAAGTGAGCACCCGAGGGAATAGCCCTGGGGTCGACGCTCAATTTCGTCACTTGGCGATACTGGCCCGCGAGGTCTGCCCGATGGTCCTGCTTTGTCCACTTGAGAAAATCCGAGCTACTCTCGTCGAGGCAGCGAATCACTCGTAAGGAGTTGAGAACGAACATCCCGGTTCGCCCCGCGAGTTCTACAGGTACGCACTGCACGTCTCCCGGCGCCGACGCCGCGATCACACCCGCGAGTTTGTTTGACACTATTGGAACAGCGTAGGCTGTCAGACTGAAGTCGAGCGCACGCCCCCGGTGAGTCACTACGCCCCTGAGTTCCGACGTGTCGACAAGACGGACCCCGTGCCACAATGGAGGCTCGGTTCCGGAACGGGACCGAACTTCCCCGAGGTGCCAGCGACCCGCAATCGTCATATCATCCAAGAGGTCGAAGTACTTCATCACTGCGCCAGCAACCTATTTAGCACAGATCCAGCGGTTGACGCATCACTGCCAATGGCCGAGAGTTCGGCGCGGAACGCCGTGGAGTATGCGGGGCCTGACAACCCGTGGCTTCTCCCGAAGACCCAGTCTCCGACCTGGCCAATCAGAGCGCCGCAAATGTGTCGGGAGAGCCCCTCATCTGCCTCATCTGTTGATGTCGATTGCACCAAGAACCTCGTCACCACTCGATACGAACACGACACGCGATGGCCCCTTCCATTTTGCTCGCCCGAGCCGCCGCGCGAAAATGAGTTCATCCGGCAGCTCGTCGATCACTTGGGTGCGGGCGATTTCTTCACCGTGTCGGCCGTAGACAATGAGCCACGCGCGGTAGCGGTCTGCATCGTGGATACTATGAACGACAGCAACGTGGGCTTTGTCCGGTCCGAGGAGTGGCGGAGAGGTGGCTTCGTTTCTGTACTCGTCGGCGACAACACGTCGATATGCGTCATCAAACGGAGCCTCTGACCACCCCTGGCTACGAGCGACTCCGAGGCACCCCTCGTGCAGCGCGTCCAGAGCCATCACGGCTCTTGCAACACCGCTAGCGGCTAGATACGCCGAATAGTCAAAGCGTGCTTGAGTCATCGCAATGCCGAGAGCACAGCGAATGCCCGGACGAACCACCGCGGGCGCACATTCGACGTCAATTTTCCACAACTCGAACCCCAGCGGGGATACGAAGTGCCGCTCGTAAAGTGCACAGATGTAGCGCGTCTCAAACGCGAATGCGCTGTCATCCTCTCTATCGGCGGAAGCGAGGCCCAGTCCAAACTGTTTGAGTTGCACCCGTTGCACCCTTGAATATCTCCACATCTCGAGTTCACGGCCGATTCGCGTCGAGAATCGTCTGGTTGCAGCGGCGAAGGCTCGGGGCACCGCCCAAGCCGAAACCAACACCTATCGCGCCGTTGCCTCGGTTGCTGTCGCACGCGATCGAAAGCTCGTGTGTCATGCCGGCCACACCCGGCGCAACGTCGAGCCCCAGCGCCCAGGTCGCTTGACCGCGAGGGTCGACGCTCGGAATGCCGGCCAACGTACCGACCGCTGTCGACGGCCCGAGCACCATCGCCGCAGCACGAAGCACCGCGACCTCAACCGTGAGCAGTCCGGGGTTGGGTGCCGCGTCGCGCCACTCGAGGTCTTCGTCCGGGCCCGCCGCGTCACCGCCAGAGTCAGCTGTTGGGCAGCCGCCGTGATGATGCTGCTCGCAGTGAGCACGACGATGATCCACCCAGAAACAGATCGGTCGTTCTTCCTCAACGAACTCCGCCGTTGCTGTGTTGCTGTAGTTCGTGGTTCGGTCAGCGTCAAGGTGTCCCAAGGTGTCCCAAAGAGACGGTGACCGGACGATCTCGTCCCACGCTCCCCGCGAGCACCGAGAACGAGGTTGTACTCGAGCACATCGGCGAGCTTTGATGCACTGCGTCTCAACTGAGATGTTCGCGGCGCCGCAACAGGCAACCAGCGGCCTCGCGCGTCTGCACGCGGTTGAGCAAGGTCTTGAGCTGCGTCTCAACATCGGGCGTTGCGGAAGTGGTGGCCTGATCACCTCATCTTCGCAGTGCTCGCCCCGGGGTGCACGCGGTTGAGGTCGAACCAGCGCCGCCCCGTCCTACGCCGCCGTTCTTGTTTCGCCGCGCGCGTTGTCCTATCCACCCAGGTCGTGTAGGCCGATGCGCACAGATCCGCGGGCCGAAGGCCGCCGTGCTCTGCACGAGAAGTCAACCGCGCCCGCGGATCACAACCCGCACACACCACGCACGACGCTCGCGAACAAACCCACCAGCGATCGCGACCCCGGGACCTCCAACGATGGCCGCTGTTCCCCAGCAGCCGCGCGCCACCGTCACTGACCTCGAGTCATTTATCGCGAGCGACCACCGGCTTTGGCTACGCGGAGTAACTCTCGTGCCCGACACCGCGTCCGGCTGCCAGACCCTCCTCTCGGAAAGTTGCACAAACCCGCGGGCACGCGATCATCTCCCGGCCACCATCGCTTGCGACGCCTGAAAAAAGCCCTGCTCCCGGTGCTCTTCCTCGTCGGGGGCGGACTCATCGCGCAGGCGTTAATCGCCAGCAAGCCCCAGGCGGCGCATCACGAGGTCGAGGTGCCGATCACGTACGTCGACGTGATCGAGGTCCGACGTGAAGACCACCGCGCGCGCGTCAAGGCCATGGGCGTGGTCCGGGCCGAGCGCGAGGTCGTGCTTCAACCCGAGGTCGGTGGGCGGGTGATCGAGACCCATCCCCAGATGGTGGCAGGCGGCCGACTCGCGAAGGGCGACATCCTGATCCGCGTCGACGCGCGCGACTACTCGGCGCAGGTCGCCGCGGTCCAGGCCGAGCTGTCACAGGCCAGCCTGGCCTTGCGCGAGGAGAAATCCCTGCGGCAGGTCGCCGAGCACGAGTGGAAAGATCGCGCGGACGTGTCGGCGGACACCTTGGACTTCGCCCTGCGTGCGCCACACCTCGACGCCGCCAACGCGCGCATCAGCTCGGTCCGTACCCGCATCGACAAGGCCAAACGCGATCTACAGCGAACCTCCTTGCGCGCGCCGTTCGACGCGA
Source organism: Deltaproteobacteria bacterium (assembly GCA_947492135.1). Lineage (GTDB taxonomy): Bacteria > Myxococcota_A > Polyangia > Nannocystales > Nannocystaceae > Xiheibacterium. The sequence goes on from CANLQR010000027.1 coordinate 14,704, forward strand.
TCGTCCTCGACGAAGCCATCGACATCGGACAGATGGTCGGCCCGCAGACCCCGGTGGCGCGCCTCGCCGGCACCGAGCGATTCTGGGTGCAGGTGTCGATCCCGGTCGACGAGCTCGCGATGCTCGAGGTCCCCGGTGTCAACGTCGAAGGGGAGCGCGGCTCGATCGCGCATGTCGTCCACCAGACGTCGTCGAACAACCAGACCGTGCACGACGGCTACGCCGTGCGCCTGGCCGCCACGGTCGAGGAGCGCGGACGCATGGCCCAGCTGTTCGTCGCCGTCGACGATCCCATGGGGTTGGCGCGCCCGATCGCCGAGCGCGGCATGCCGCTGCTCATCGGTCGCTACGTCGAGGTCGAGCTCGAGGGTCGATCGATGCGTGACGTCATCGCCGTGCCACGCTCGGCGATCGCCGACGATTCGCGGGTGTGGATCGTCGATCCCGAGCAGCGCCTGCGACCGCGCACGATCGAGATCGTGTGGCGTGAACACGCCCAGGTCTGGATCAGCAAGGGCCTCGAGCCCGGCGACCGGGTCGTGGGCCGCGCCCTGGCCGGTGCCACCGAGGGGATGAAGGTCTCGATCACTCCTGCAGCTGCAGCTGCAGCTGCAGCTGCAGCCACCGCGACCGACGCGCCCAAGGGTTGAGCGGATGTCGAGTGCACGCGGCCCGCTTGCTTGGTTCGTCAAGAACCCCGTCGCAGCCAACTTGCTGGCGCTGTTCGTGATCCTCGGTGGGATCCTGGTGGGCCGCGGCGTCAAGCAGGAGGTCTTCCCCGACTTCAAGCTCGATGTCGTGGCAGTGCGCGTGCCCTACCCCGGCGCGTCGCCGTCGGAAGTCGAGCTCGGCATCGTGGTCGCGGTCGAAGAAGCGGTGCGTGGCATCGATGGCGTCGACCGCGTCACCTCGGTCGCCTCCGAGAGTTCGGCCGGAGTCTACGTGTTCCTCGAGCTCGACGTCGACCGCCAAGCCGTGCTCGCCGACGTGAAGAACGCCGTCGATCGACTCACCTCGCTGCCCGAAGAGGCCGAGCGTCCCATCGTGAGCCTGGTCAACAATCGGCTCGAGGTCATCACGCTGGTGATCCACGGCGATCAGGACAAAAAGACGCTGCGCGATCTGGCCGAGCGCGTGCGCGATGAGCTGCTCGCCGATCCGGGGATCAGCACGGTCGACCTGGTTGGCGCACCGCCTCGCGAGATCGCGATCGAGGTGCCGCGAGCCCAGCTGCGCAGCTATGGCCTGACGCTCGATGTGGTCGCCGCACGGGTCGCCGCGACGGCGATCGAGGTGCCCGGCGGCTCGGTGAAGACCCAGTCGGGCGAGGTCTTGCTGCGCACCGCCGAGCGGCGCCACACGCCCGCCGAGTTCGCGGCAATCCCGATCGTCGCGAGCCCTTCGGGCACCGAGGTGGAACTCGGTGACATCGCCAGGATCGCCGAGGGCTTTGCCGACACCTCCGAGAGTGCGACCTACGACGGCGAACCCGCCGTGATGCTGCGGGTCTTTCGCGCCGGCGATCAAACCCCGATCGAGGTCGCCGATGCCGTCAAGGCCCACGTCGAGCGCCTGCGACAGAGCCTGCCCGCCGGGGTCCAGGTCGCGACATGGACCGACTGGTCGGAGATCTACCGTCAGCGCATCGACCTGCTGGTCGACAACGCGATCATGGGTCTGTGCCTGGTGTTGTTGATCCTCGGATCGTTGCTCGAGATTCGCCTCGCGTTTTGGGTGACGATGGGCATCCCATCGGCATTCTTGGGCGCGCTCATGCTGATGCCGGTGATGGACGTGTCCATCAACATGGTCTCGTTATTTGCGTTCATCGTCGTGCTCGGCATGGTGGTCGACGACGCGATCGTGGTCGGCGAAAACGTGTACGAGCTCCGTCAGCGCGGGGTCTCGCGGATCGAGGCTGCGATTGCCGGCGTACGCGGCGTCGCGATCCCCGTGTGTTTCGCGGTCGGCACCACGATGGTCGCATTCTCGCCGATGCTGTTCGTGCCGGGCATCAGCGGCAAGCTGTATCGGGTCATTCCCGCGATCGTCATCTCCGTACTCGGCATCTCGCTGCTCGAGGCGCTGTTCATCTTGCCCGCACACCTCGGTGCGCTCGGCCCGGTCCCCGAGCGCGGGGTGTTTGCGTTCGTCCACCGCCACCAACAGAAGGTCGCGGGTGCTCTCGAACGGTTCATCCACTCGGTCTACAACCCGTTTCTCGCGCTGACCCTGCGCAACCGCTACGCGACGATGTCGGTGGGCGCGGCGGTGCTGATGGCCGCCATCGGTTGGGTTGCCGGTGGCCACGCCGGATTCCGGTTCATGCCGGCGATCTCGGGCGATCTGGCCATTGCGAAGGTCTCGCTGCCCTTCGGCAGCGCGCTCGAAGACACCCAGCGAGTGCAGGATCACCTGCGGCAGGCGGCCGAACAGATCCTCGCCGAGAATGCCGAGCCCGGCATCGTCCGCGGGATCGTCACGCAGCTCGGGACCCCGCCACCGGCCAATCCCGGGAATCCAGCGGCGGCCCTCGGTGGCAGCCACGTCGCGACCGTCCAGGTGCTGTTCGTGGACGCGGCCGAGCGCAAGCTCCAGACCGACGACTTCATGCAGCAGTGGCGCGAGCGGGTCGGCCGCATCGCCGGCATCGAGCAGCTGTCGTTCGCCGCCGACACCGGGCCGAACCCCGGGTCGCCGATCAACATCGAGCTGATGCACGACGACATGAGTGTGCTCGAGCACGCCTCCAGCGACCTCGCCGCGGCGCTGCGCGACTATCAAGGCGTCTGGGACATCGACGATGGGTTCACACCGGGCAAGCCGCAGTTCGACATGACGCTCACGCCGCTCGCGACGAGCCTCGGGCTTTCGGTGGTCGACGTGGCGCGCCAGGTCCGCGGCGCGTTCTACGGCGCCGAGGCCCTGCGCCAGCAAGAGGGGCGCAATGAGGTCAAGGTCGTGGTGCGCCTGCCCGAAGCCGAGCGCAAGAGTCTCAACGACGTCGAGTCGCTGACCGTGCGGACGCCGACCGGTGGCGAGCTGCCGCTGCGTGACGTCGTCGAGCTCGCGCCGGGACGGGCCTTTCCCTTCATCCAGCGCTCGGATGGACGTCGCATCGTGGCCGTCAGCGCCGAGGTCCGCGAGGGCGAGGCGAGCGGTCCGGTCGTGCTCGCGGAGATCGAGGCCACGACGCTGCCGCTGGTGCTCGCCAAGTATCCCGGGCTCACCTACCAGCACGGCGGCGCCCAACGCGAGCAGCAGCGCTCCGTGGCCACCATGCTGACCGGCGGCCAGCTGGCACTTCTCGCGATGTTCGCGATGCTGGCGATCCCGTTTCGCAGCTATGTCCAGCCGATCATCGTGATGGTCTCGATCCCATTTGGACTGATCGGTGCGCTGCTCGGCCACATCCTCATGGGCTTCGAGTTCAGCATGATCAGCGTGATGGGACTCGTAGCCCTGACCGGCGTGGTCGTGAACGACGCGATCGTGCTGATCGACGCGGCCAACGAGTTCCGCCGCAACGGGATGTCTCCTGTCGAGGCGATCCACGCGGCCGGCGTGCGTCGTTTCCGACCGATCCTGCTGACCTCGTCGACGACGTTCTTTGGACTGACACCGATGATCTTCGAGCAGTCGGTGCAGGCCCGCTTCTTGGTGCCAATGGCGGTGAGCCTGGGTTTTGGCGTGGCGTTCGCGACGACCATCACCTTGGTGCTGATTCCCTCGGTGTACATGCTGGTCGACGATCTCGGGCGGCTGTGGCGTTCGGGTGACGCCGACGACCATGCGGGCCCGAGTGCGGGCGACGACGGGATCGTGCCTGCACCTGCGATGCCGGTCGGTGAGTGACGACCTCGAGGGCCGACGAGGCCGGCGTTGGTTGCATCGAGTCGGGTCTTGCGAGGGACTAATCCCGCTCGATCGGCTTGCCCAGCCACGCGTCGAGCTCGGCCACGATGACGTGATGCTCACCGTACTCGCGTGCGGCGAGGTCGCGATCGCGGGCCACTTCGGCCACGGCCTCGGCGTCGCGACGACCCCGAAACAGTGCGTGGCCAAAACGCCAGGCGATGACCTCGACGGTGCCTTCCGGTGGGTGAATGTCGAGACGCGCCAACCACAGCCTCGCGCTCGAAAGGTCACCAAGCGCGAGCGCGCACGGAATCGCCGACCTCGCGACGATCCGCAGCAACACAGCGCTCGTAACATGGATGCCGGGGAGGTCGTAGAAGGTCGCCGCGGTGTCGAGCGCCGCTCGGCACTCGCCGGTTTTTTGCAGCGCCACCGTCTTGAGGACATGCAAGCTCGCAAACTCCTGGTCCTGCTTGCCCCCGGGGCGGCTTGCGACGTCGGGGATGAAACGGTCGGCCAAGCTCAACACCGCCGCAGTGTCGCCACGATGGAGGGCCAGCCAAGCCTCGGCGACACCGAACTCCGCTTCGGCTTTGCCGTCCCCGACGACCGGCCACGCCCGTCGTGAATCGGCGAGAGTCTCCGTCGCGGCGTCGCTATCACCACCATCCGCCTCGAACATCGCGAGGTTGAACAACACCGTGCTCAACTCCCGGCCCCGCTCTCCATAGGTCTCGCGGGCGATCGCCACGGCGCGTTGAAGCATCGGCTCCGCAGCCGACCGATCGCCCAGCGACTGTTCCACGAACGCCGCCGCTTGCAGCGCGGCGATGACAACAGCAGGTTCCGCGACCTCGCTGGACTCGAGTGCCCTCGCCAGGCGTTCGCGGGCCCGCTCGTTGTCGCCCAACCGCTTGAGCACCAAGCCTTGATTGACCAGCGCCTTGGCAACCGAGGCTTGCGTGGGGCCCTCGACCATCTCGAAGGCCCGCTCGGCCTGCTCGAACGCGTCCAGCGCCCGTGCAAGATCCGCCGCCGCGAGCAGCGACGAGCCCCGCGACAACAGCAACCGCGCACGGAGCTTGGGTCGGTTGCCGATCCTTCGCGTCAGGGCCAGCGCCAGATTGAACCACCGTTCCACTTCGGCTCCGTCAGCCCACGAATTCTGCCTCCGCTCCATCATCCCCGCGATGGCCTCGACTGCGAGGGCATCTTGCCCCGAGGCGATCGCGGTCAACCACGCCTCCTCGAGGACACGGGAGCCGCCGTCGGCTTCGCCCGTGAAATAGCGCAGCCTCGCTTGGACCAGCAAAGCCGACACCAGCAGATGGGGTTCATCGATGCTGCGCGCCTGCGCGACAATCGACTCGACCTCGGACGTGGCGCCGACCTTGGCATCCCACGCGACCGTGCGCGAGAACTCGCGCAGGCGGGCCCGAATCGCGCCGACTTGCTCGGCGGCGACAGGGTCGGTCGGCACCCGATGGACCATCACGACGTTGTCATCGCGACACTCGGAGAGCTGCGGGAGCGTCTCCACCAGGGTTCCGACGCGGTGCGGGGAGACGACGCGCTCGGCGAAGAACTCCACGAGCCCGCCCAGCGACGCCAGCCGATCTTCGACGCAGCTGCGACGCGCCGACGCCACCGCGTCGCTTGCTGGCGCGACCAGTAGCGCAGGGCAAAGCTCGTCGTACATCGTCGCCCACTGCTGGGCGTACTCGTCGAGCGTGGTCCGTAGTCGAGCCTCACGGTCGCGCACGAAGTTCGCCGTGAGTGCGGGATCGGCCAGCGACAGGGCTTCGCGACGCTCGGCGTCCCACACGGTGGCCGCCCGCGCAGCGCCGGACTCGCAGCCGTCCGCTGCGCCCGGGTCGGGTCGCAGCACGGCCCAGCCCGTGCCCACGAACGCCGCCGCAGCGATGACGCCCAGCGCCCATGGCCAGCGCCGTCGATGGGCGCTGACGAGCGCGGCGAGCAGTGCGTCCATCGACGGGTGCCGATCGCCGGGCACCACCGCGAGACCGCGGCGCACGACCTCGGCGACGCGCCTGGGCATCGCGCGACCGACGGGTTCACGAATGCGGCCATCGAGGGTCGACGCCGCGAGTTCGGCGAGCGACCCACCTTGAAAGGGTCGCGCACCACACAACGCCTCGAACAACGCCACGCAGAACGAGAACTGATCGCTGCGGGCGTCGACCTCGACGCCGCAGTACTGCTCGGGCGACATGTACGCGGGCGTTCCCACCGTCTCCGCTCCCGAACTGGTGACGTCGCCCCCGCGCGGGGTTCCTCCGCTGGGCTGCGCCAGGCCGAAGTCCGCGACATGCACGGTCCCGTCGGCACCGACGAGGGCATTGTCGGGTTTGAAGTCGCGATGCACGACCCCCGCCGCGTGGGCGGCAGCGAGGCCCCGCCCGGCCTGGACATACGCGCCCAGGATGTCGTCGATGGTTCGACCAGGCCCGGCACACCATCGCCCGAGCGTGACGCCTTCGACGAACTCCATCGCGACGTACACGCGTCCCTCGAACGTGCCGACATCGTGCACCGCGACCACGTTGGGGTGGCGGATCTTGGCCATCGCCTGCGCCTCCCGCATCAGCGCTCGCCGACGCTCGTGGTCGCCGCCGATGGGCGTGCTCACGAGCTTCAGCGCGAGCCGGCGATCGAGGTCGCCGTCATAGGCGGAGTAGACCCTGCCGCTCGCTCCCCGACCGATCTCGCCGACGATCAGATAGCGGCCGATCTCGGTGCCTCGAATGACCTCGGGAGGCGGCGCAGCGTGCGGTGTGGTCGAGTCTCCGCCGATCAACGTCTCGGCCTGCGAGGCGCCCGCGCCGACGGCCGACGACGCTGATGAAACCAGATCCGCCACGCGACTGCAGGATAGCGTCGACGTCGGCGGTTGGGCACAGCCGCGGTCGCGAGGCCACCCGCGGTGGCCATCGGCCTCGCGCAGCCGCAGATGATCAAGGTACAATCCGCGCAACTATGCCCACGCACGGCCCGATCGATGCACTGCCGACCCACCACGTGCACAACGTGCCCGGTGCGCTCGAGGACTACGATCTGTTCGCCACCGATCACTGCCTGCGCGACGCGGTCGCGCGGGAGGCGGGGCCGTGGGCCGTGCAGCCCTGCGCCGACCTCGGCGCGCGGCTCGGCACCGCCGAGGTCCTTGCGCTCGGCGCCACCGCAAATCAGCATGGTCCCCAGCTGCGGACGTTCGACCGCTATGGGCGTCGCATCGACGAGGTCGAGTTTCACCCGGCCTACCACGCGCTGATGAGCCTGGCGGTCGAGCACGGGGTTCCGTCGATCGCCTGGACCGAGCCCCGTCGTGGTGCGCACGCGGCCCACGCCGCGCTCGGCTACATGTTCACCCAGGTCGAGGCCGGGGTGCTGTGTCCGATGGCGATGAGCTACGCCGTGGTGCCGGCACTGCGGGTGCAGCCCGAGCTTGCCGCGGTGTGGGAGCCCAAGCTGCACTCGCGTCGCTACGATCCGCGCTGCATTCCGCTGGCCGACAAGCTCGGTGCGACGGTGGGCATGGCGATGACCGAGAAACAGGGTGGCTCCGACGTGCGGGCGAATACCACGCGCGCGTTGCCGATCGGTCGTGGTGGCCCCGGGGCCGAGTACCTGCTGACCGGACACAAGTGGTTTTGCTCGGCCCCGATGTCGGACGGATTCTTGACCCTCGCGCAGGCCGAACGCGGCCTGTCGTGTTTCCTGGTCCCGCGGTTTCGCCCCGACGGCACTCGCAACAATTTTTTCATCCAACGGCTCAAGGACAAGCTCGGTAACCGCAGCAACGCCTCGTCGGAGATCGAGTACCACGACACCTGGGCGCAGCTCGTCGGCGAGGAAGGCCGGGGCGTCGCAACGATCATCGAGATGGTCCACCACACCCGCATCGCCGCCGCAGTCGCGCCCGCGGGTATGATGCGCCAAGCGGTGGTGCAGGCCATCCACCACTGCAGCCACCGAAGTGCGTTTGGTCGACGTCTGGTCGACCAGCCGATGATGACGCGCGTACTCGCGGACCTCGTCGTCGAGGTCGAGGCCGCAACGCTGTTGGTGATGCGTGTGGCCCGTGCGTTCGACGAGGGCGAGGCCAGTGCCGATGCCCGCGCCTTCGCCCGACTCGCAACGGCGGTCGCCAAGTACTGGACCAACAAGCGCGCCCCCGGCCATATCGTCGAGGCGCTGGAGTGTCACGGTGGCGCCGGGTACATCGAGGAGAGCCCGCTCGCGCGGCTGTATCGCGAGGCCCCGCTCAACGGGATCTGGGAGGGCTCGGGCAACGTGATCTGCCTCGACGTGCTGCGCACGCTGCAACGCGAGCCCGAGGCGCTGCAGCTGGTACTCGCAGAGATCCGACCGGCCGCGGCCGCCCGGCCCGAGCTCGCCGAGCATCTGCGGCGCATCGAGACCACGCTGGCCTCCGGGGCGCTCGAGATCCATGCGCGCGCCTTGGTCCAAGACCTCGCGGTGGGCCTGCAAGCAGCGTTGCTCGTCGCCCACGGTGAGCCGAGGATCACCGATGCTTTCTGCCGGACCCGGCTGGGCGGCGAACCTCCTGCGGTGTACGGCAAGCTGCCTGCCGATGTCGACGCGGCGGCCATCGTCGCGCGCGCGAGCGTGGGCCCCAACTAGGTGGGAACTCAGCGTCGTGGCGCAGGGGGAACTCGACGAGCTTGCGACCCGACTGATCGCACCGCTGCGCGTCGGTGACACCCTGGCCGGAGCCGAGCTGGTCTCGGTCACCCCTGATCTCGCGCTCCAGTACGTCTTCACCGCCGCGGGCACGACCGCGTGCATCGAGGTGATGCCACGCCAAGGGGCCCGAGCCGAGCGCGTGCTGACCACCCACTTCGCGCTCGGTCATCGCGGCGGCACGATGGACCCCGTCGCCGCGCTCACACTGTGTCGCGCTGTGGCCGAGCGAATCGCGGCCAATGAGCACCACGTGGTCACCCAGCTGCGCGCGTCTGCAACCGCGGACCACGGGGCGCGCGTTCGCGAGATCCGTGGCGGTCGCGCCCTGATCGCCAGCGTGCAGGGCCCGCCTCACTACGCGTTGAGCCCCTACCGTGGCTGCACGATCGGCTGCCGCTTTTGCTACGCGCAGTCTCGACTACAACCGTTGCGAGCGTTGCTCGGGCTCGCTGCCGCCCCGTGGGGCAGCTGGGTCGATGCCCACGTCGAGATGCCGCAACGGTTGGCGGGCGAGCTCGAGCACTTCGACCGCGCGCCCATCAAGTTCTGTCCGGTCGTGGCCGACCCCTATCAAGGTGTCGAGCGCCAGCTCCGGATCACCCGTGGTTGCGTCGAGGCCATCGCCCGCTGCTCGCGGGTCTGGCCTACGCTGGTGCTCACGCGTGCGCACGAGATCCTCGACGATGTCGCGCTGTGGTCCACGTTGCCCCGCGCGTGGGTCGGCGTCTCGCTGCCGACCGCCGACGACCGTGTGCGTCGCCACTTCGAGCCTCGCGCCGCGAGCGTCGCCGAGCGCATCGATGTACTGCGCCGGTTCGCGGCGGTGAACGTCCCCACGTTCGCGGTCGTGCAGCCGTTGCTGCCGGGCGACGTCGACACCCTCGCCGATGCGTTGGGCTTCGCCACCGCAGGGGTCGCGTTGGGTACGCTCGAGGGTGAGGAGCAGGCCGGGCCGTTGTTCGACACCGCCGAGTTCCCAGCCGCACGATCGGCAAGCTGGCAAGACCAACAGCGGGCCCGGCTTCGCGACGCCCTGCACGCGCGCGGCGTGACGGTGTGGACCGGCGAGTTTCCGCCCGGGGCGCTGGCATGAACGACGTCGACGTCATCGTCATCGGTGGTGGCCCCGCCGGCAGCACAGCCGCAGCGAAGGCTGCACGCTCGGGTCTGCGAGTCTTGCTGCTCGAAGCCGGATCCCACCCACGCGCGCACGTCGGCGAGAGCCTGCTACCCGGCATCATTCCGATCCTCGCCGATCTCGGGGTGCTCGCCGCGGTCGAGGCCGCCGGCTTTGGCCGCAAGACCGGCAGCACTCTGTGGGGCTGGGGCCGTACCCCGCGATGGGATCTATGGTTCGCCGACAGCGACGCCTACGACGCCGCATGGTTGGTCGACCGCGCGCGGTTCGACGCGATCCTGTTCGACCACGCGCTCGCGTGTGGGGTCGAGCGTCACGAACTGGCAGTTGTTCGCGAGGTGCTTTGGGAAGCTGGCAGGGTCTGCGGCGTTCGCTGGGCGCGACGGGACGAGTCGACCCCACGGATCAGCCGTGCGCGAGTCGTGATCGATGCGACTGGCCAATCTGCGATGATTGGTCGGGCCTTGGGCCTGCGCGAGCCGATCGACGGCCTGCGCCACATGGCGATGTGGGCCCACTTTTCTGGCGCCGGCCGGCTGCCCGCGCCGCGCACCGCCCAAGCCCTGTTCGTGGCCACCGACCAACAGTGGTGGTGGATGTTCCCGTTGTCCGCCGAACAGACCTCCGTCGGTGTCGTGCAGCTCGACGCCGCCCACCGTCAGGGACCGCCACGCCCCGACTTCGACACCGAACTCGCGGGGTGCAGCGAGCTTGTCGCGGTGCTCGGACCAACCGCACGACGGACCAGCGCGATCCACAGTGAGCGCGACTGGAGCTATCGAATGCGTGACAACGCCGGCCCCGGCTGGCTCGCGGTCGGCGACGCTGCGGGCTTCATCGACCCCGTACTCTCCACCGGAGTGATGCTCGCGATGCACTCGGGCTGGCACGCGGCACGCACCGCAGCCCAGATCGTCGCGGGCGAGGACGAACTCGAGGCCGCGCAAGCGTACCGTCAACACCACCGCGGCGTATTCGACGACCTGCTTCGCATGGTTCGCTTCTACTATCAGCAGAACCTCGATCGCGACGACTATTTCTGGGAGAGCAAGCGCATCTTGATGGGCGAGGCCACCGCCCTGCGGCCCCAGAAGGCGTTCGTCGTCCTGACCTCGGGTCTGGTGCAGAATCTTGCGCTGACCGATCAGCGTGAGGCCGTGCAGTCGCGACGACAGGCGCAACTCGGCGCGGACGTCCCCGATCTCGCGGGTGCCGACCCTGATCCACTCGGCTTCGTGTGCCTGCACTTGCGGCGCGCGGACACTGCCCTCGAGACCGACGGGCCCGACCGCGGGACCTCGCTGTTCGTGCTGATCGAGCCGGCCGATCCGGCAGCCCCCACCCTGTTTCGCACGCGAAATTTCCACGTCAACGCCATCGCACCCAAGCACGGCAACGATCCGATCGCGGTCCCCGAGCTCGCAGCGCCCCTGCGTCGCCTCGGGGCATGGCTGGCCGAGCTCGATCTCGAGCCCGGACAGAGCCTCGCCGGGTTCTGGCGGCAAAGCCGAGGCGTGCTCGCCACCCGGTTGAGCGGCGGCATCGACGGCTTTGCGCTGGTCCGTGCCTTCGGCGAGTGAGTCGGCGCGCTCGCAAGATCCTCCTGCGCGTGGGACCGTTTACGGACCATGCCCGCTGTGCGCCCCTGCCGATCCGCATGCAACTTCGCCGTGGGCGCCCTCGCGCTATTCGCCTGCACCTCCACGACACCCGAGCCCCGCGAGGCCTCGCCGGCTGCCGCGACACCTTCGGCGCCGCGGATCCAGACCGCGTCCGACGCCGCCGGTAACCCCGTGCGCCCGTCGGGGTGGGAGATCCACGAGTGGGGCGTGCTCAGCGTTTCGGCCGAGCGGCTCGGCCACGGGCGGTTGGTCGCCGGCCCCGCGGGCACCGCCCCGACGCCGCGCATCCCGAGTCCGATGGGCCGAAAGAAGAAGCCCGTGCTCTACGTGCACCTCGGCAAGGGCGTCGAGGACATGACGTTCTCGGTCGAGGTCGCGCCGACCCACGGACGCGTCGTCGAGCACTGGCCGCGCACGCCGGGCGCGTCGGTGGCCCCCACGATCTCGTGGCGGGATGTCCGTGCGAGCACCCGCGCGTGCGACGGCAAGCGCTTCGCGTATCCCAAGCTCGGAGATCCGGACTGCGCCGCGCCCGATGGAATCTGCGAGGTCGCCGAGCTCGCGGTGGTCGAGACCGCCGATGGCGTCTGCCTCGAGGTCGCAGGCAAGACCTTCGAGCACCTCTTCTACCGTGCCGATCTCGACACGTTGGATCTCGGCATCGTGATCGAACCGGACGGGGGCCAGCTTCGACTGGCCAACCGCGGCGCCGCCGTGCTGGCGACTGCGTTGCGTGTCACGAGCGCGGGGACCCGCGAATCGACGCGGGTCGACCGGCTCGACCGAATCGCCCCGGGCGCGCACATCTTGCTCCCCGCGCCGCCCACAGGCGCATCGGGGACCGATATCGCCGGCGCGATCGAGACTCTACATAACGAGCTGATCGCTCGGGGGCTCACCGAGGACGAAGCCGACGCCTTCGGACGCGCTTGGGAGCCCGACCTGTTCGGCGCTGTCGGTGCCGCAACGGCGAGCGCGGCGGCAACCGACGTCGTGCTGGTGTGGCTCGATCCCGCAGCGATCGAGGCGCTCGTACCCCTGACGATCACGCCTGCGCCGACGGCAACTCGGCGCACGCACCTGCTCGTGATCGAGCTGTAGCCACGGTATCGCGGTGCAGGACGATGCCGCGCAGTCGTACCCCACGAGATCGACGACGGTCGTGGCAACGTGGCAACTGTGGGTCGTTTGACTCCCGACACCCAACGAGGGCACGGTCGCGCGTCCCATGCGAACCTCCCCCGCCCACAAGGCACTCGTGTTCGCACTCGCCGTTGCCGGGTGTACCGCGGATGCGGCTGCGACCTCGGACACCGAGATGATCGCGTGCAGTCACCTGCGCTGCGACAACCCCAACCCGAACACCTGTGCCTGCCCCGACGATACCGACGGCATCGTCACGAACACACCCACCGAGCCCCAGCCCGATCCAGAGTCGTCGGGGACCACGTCCGGGTCCTCGTCGACAACGTCGAGTCCGACCGAGACCGGGACGACGGAGCCCGGGACCGACACCTCGACCTCGGGCACATCGACGAGCTCAGACCAGACCAGCTCGGATGGGACGAGCACCGACACCGGCACCGGCATCGGCACCGACACCGGCACCGAGACCGGGAGTTCGACAACCTAGCCCACGCTTGCCAGGCTGCGCCGGCCCAACGGCGCGGGCGCAGACAGATCGCGAAATTTTCCTGGCTTCGGTAGATAACGATGTCGTCTTTCGACTCGCCTGCAGCGGTGCGCCCGCCACATCCGCGATTCGCCTCCCCCGACGGGTGTGTCCGCTGCGTGCCATCGGATGCCCGAAGCCACGAGCGGTTCAGATCGTGGGACCACGCTCCCGGGGCATTGACGACGATCCGGGCCCGCAGGTGGTCACCGGTCGAAAGCCTCGGTTATCGGCGCTTGCGGAGACGTGCGGGGAAGAGAGTGTGGAATGTGTCGGGCCAGACGAGGACGATGCCCGCCGCGCGGCAGATGTCGAGCCAGGGGTCCTTCGGGCGGCGGCTGACCGCGAGCACCGCTCGGACTTGCTGTCCCTCTTGGAGCACGCGCGTGCGGTACTCGAGGAGCTGGCCGATCCCGTAGCGGAGCTGATGGTTCTCGTTCGCGTCGACGAGGCTCTTCACCTCGACGACGGTGAGCCGCTTGCCCTGGAACCAGCCGACGTCGAACTCGGGCCAGTCGCGGCCGGGGCGGTGGGCGGGGAAGCCACGGGCGCGCGCGAGACGAGCGAGCTCGTTCTGCAGCTGCCGGTGACTCGTGAGGGCGTTGTCGAGGAGATCGGGGTCCTTCGTGAACGGCAGCGGCTGACGGGTCGATGCGCGCTCGGGGACGGGCTTGTAGTCGCGCAGCGGTGGGCCAGCGACTCTAGCGCCGCGCTTCGGTGGTTTGTAGCCGATGACGTACTCGACGGCGGCGTCGATCCAGCGCCCGGACTTGCCGCGTTGTTGCGGGTACTCGGCGTAGAAGACGTTCGATTGACCGAGGGCGCCTTTGCCCTTCGGGATCGCGTCGTGAGACTCGCGCTCCCGCGAGTCGAGGAGGTGGGCGGCGTGCGATGGCGCGACGAGGTTGTAGATGGCGTAGGCGCCGGCCTCGTGGTCGGATCGATTGCCGTGCTCGGCGAGGCAGGTCGCACCGTCGTACCAACCGACGATGCGCTGGCCCTCGACGTCGGGGTGGACCGCGACGAAGATGACGAGCACGTCGTCGACGCGATCCAGGCCCTTCGCGCCGAGGCGGGCGAGGTTGAGGCCGGAGGTGCGCGAGCCAGTCTTGACGTAGCCGTAGAGGCGGCGACGGATCGGGTGAAAGTTGTCGACCTCGGCGCCACGTCGGCGGAGATTGAACGCGCCGCCGCCGGTGGGGCGAGTGGGGTCCGGCTTGGCCGAGTCGTAGTACTCGAGCCAGCCGACGCGGGCAAAGACGACCGGGCGGGGTCGAGGGGAGCGACGTGTGCCCATGGGCGCGTGTTCACTTCTGCGGCGGCGGAGGCATCGTGCGTGCGGTCGGTCGCGGTCGCGGCGCGACTCGGCGGCCGGCACCACCCGCAGCGGCTTCGATGCACTCGAACTGCAGTGTGAACTGGTCGGCATTCACGGTCCCGTTCGGAATCGTTTGGCCGAGCTTCATCGCGTGACTCGAGACGACCTTGTCCTTCATCAGACACGGGCCGTCGAAGAGACCGCAGCCGGTCGTGTAGTTGACCTTTCCGTCCACGACGAGCTGCGCGCCGGTCGGCAATCGCAGCGTCGGGTTGATCGCCCAACCAGACTCCTCGAAGAGCTTCCGCTCTTCCTTCGCCTGCAGCGAACCGCCGGCGTTCGCGGTCGCGGAGACGAGCACCCACGCCGCAGCGTTGCCGAGTCTCGGCTTCACGGCACGCACCTCCCACAGGGCGCAGGGGCTACCATCGGTGTCGCCCTTATTCGCCTCTCGCAGCTTGGCTGCAAGCTCGGCCTCGCGCTTCGCGGCCTCGCGCTTGTCCGCCAGCGCTCGCTGATCCACGGCGCTCGTGCCGGTGCACTCCTGGATGAGGTTCATGTGTAGCGCTCGCGACATCCGACGCGCCTTGCCGACGCCACAGCCCCTCATCGGCTCGTCGACGCAGGTCTGCGCATCGACTTCGTAAGCGCGGATCAACCCCTCGACATCATCCACGGCATCCGCGAAACGCGTCTCCTTGTTCTTGCAGGTACCACGCGCGTCTTGGGCTTCGACGAGCGCGCGATGCCTCGCATTCGCCTCTCCATGCCAGACGGCAAGGTCGTTGAGCTTGCGGCGCTGTTGCGTGAGCGATGGAATATTGATCTGTGACGCTGATGCCACGACGCTGTACGGCGCGGTCACGAAGGAGATCGGGGCGGCAGCGCTCGCGTTCTTGCCGGTGACGTACTCGCGAAATCGGTAGGCGTACGGTACGAGTTCCTCGAGGCTCTCGGGACGAGAGTGCCCGCCTGCTTGGAACACGCGCTGGCGGGACTCTTCAGTGCCCAGTACCTGCTTGGCCTTGGTGCTGATTTCGCCGCTCGCGGAGAACACCCACGCTCCGATGTCCGCACCGGCGGACATCTGGTCCTCGAAGGAGCGGGACGCTTTGCGAATCTCGATGACGACGTGCAAGCTGCCACCGGTGACACGCGCGGCGATGAACTGGTCCCCGCACATCTGGT
>CANLQR010000028.1 GCA_947492135.1 Deltaproteobacteria bacterium
GCGATGCGACAGCCGGTACACCAGCCGCGTCTCGCCGCAGGATCCCGCCGCAAAGCCGCGGCGATCGAGCCGATTGACGACGCCCACGAGGTCGAACCACGCGCGGTCCGACTCCAGCCAGCGCAGATCGAACAGCCGATGCAAGTGCCGCAGCCCGACACCGGCGTGGCTGTCGCTGCGCGCGATGGCAGCGACGTCGCGGCCGAGCGTGCGGATGAGCGACGCGTAGTAGGGGTCGCGCGCCAACTCGGCGTTGTCGGTCGCGGCATGGCCAAAGCCGATGGGCCCCAGACCGAGGCCCTGTGCCTGCAGCGTGGCCAGCGTCGCCGGGTCGCGGATCAGAACCCATGGCGGCGCGGCAACGACCGGCGGTGGCGCGACAGGATCTCGCGTCACAACCGGCGAAACTGGGGCCGCAGGCACGAGCTGCGGGGGCTCGGCCTCGCTCGACCCAACCGGGGTGACGCGTCCGCAGGCCACCACGCTGGCGATTCCAAACAGCGCCGTTCGACGCCAAACGCCCGATCCGGGCGACGCTCGGGGGATGTGAATGGTGGCGATGCCTCCTAGCCTATCAGCTGGCCAGATGATTGGCCGAGTCGACGCGGCCCCTTGCCCGCAGCCGACCGCAAACCCTACAGTGCCGGCCGCGATGGTCGTCCCGGCTGGAAAACTCGAGGTCGTCACCACCTACCTCGAAATGCGGCAGCGTCCCCGCAAGTCGCGGACGGTTCCCGCCAGCGATCGCCCGATCGCACTGCTGCGCGCCGAGGTTCCGCCGATCCACTTTTACCGCTACCTCTACGAAACCGTCGGCGCGCCGTGGTTGTGGTACGAGCGCCGCGTACTCGACGATGCGACGCTCGCCTCGATCATCCATGATCCGCGCGTCGAGATCCGCGTGCTGTACGTCGATGGCTGCCCGGCCGGCTTCATCGAGCTCGACACCCGCAATCCGGAGGAAATCGAGCTGACCTATTGCGGTCTGGTCCCGGAGTTCATCGGCCAGGGGCTCGGGCTCTATCTGATCGACGCCGCGGTCGAGCGGGCGTGGTCGCTCGAACCCGAGCCAAGTCGAGTCTGGGTCCACACCTGCGGGCTCGATCATCCCCGGGCCCTGCTCGCGTACCAGCACGCGGGCTTCCAGCCGTATCGCGAAGAGAGCAGCGTCATCGATGACCCACGAGTCACCGGGGCGATGTCCCGCGCCGCGACCTCCTGACCGCACCGCCTGAAAGCGCCCCTCCAGGCTGAAGAACAGCGTTCTTTGGCCTGGTTGACGCGCGTCCCGATCTCGTGATAAGTTGACAGTAGGACTTCCCACTCGTGGAAACGACGACCGAACCCGAGCTGCTCAAGATGTCGGTCTTCGCCGTGCGAAGCGGAGTACCGATCCCCACGATCAAGCACTACCTGCGCGAGCGCCTGCTGCCCGAGCCCGTGCGCACGAGCAAGAACATGGCCTACTACGACGCCGCGCTGATCCCCCGCGTCAAGGCCATCAAGCGGTTGCAGACCACGCTGCACCTCCCGCTGCATGTGATTCGTCAGGTGCTCGACCGCGTCGAGAACGAAGTCACCCCAGGCGACGTCGCACTCGAGGCGACCATCGCCCGGGTCCTGGGCGAGCTTGCGCCGCGCGAGGTGTTGACGCGCGCACAGCTGCTCGAGAGCGGCGTACTCGAGGAGGAGCTCACCATGTTCCGTGCGATCGGCATCGTCTCGCCGGAGGTGACCGGCGGGATCGAGCGCTATACGGGTGACGACGTCACCCTGCTGCGTCTGCTCGGCCAGGCTCGACGCGCCGGTTTGTCGGCCAAGATGCTGCCCCCCGAGATCCTCCGCGCCTACGTCGACGCGCTGCAAAACCTCGTGCGCGTGGAACTGCGGATGTTTCGAGCTGGCGTCGTCCCGGCTGCCGGCCAGGATCTCGCAAAGCTCAGCGAGGTGGCCACGACGCTCAGCGAGCGCCTCGTCGTGCTGCTGCGCCGCAAGCTCTTGCTGCCCACGCTGCGCGCGCTGGCCGAAGACACCAAGCCCGTCGACTGATCGCGAACGAGGAGTTTCACCCATGACCCCCTGGACTTCGATGACCCTCTCGACCCCCCGACTTCGAACCTTCGCACTGAGCCTGGTGTGGTGCGTTGCGGCCTGCGCCGCGGCCGGAACCAACGACTCGGCGGTCAGCAGCTCCGAGGGCTCGGGCGACAGCGGCGATACCACTGCGCAGACCGAAGGATCGCAGACCACGATGTCCTCGAGTTCGACAACGAGCACGATGACCTCGACCTCGACCACAACATCATCAGGTCCGCTCGACACCGGCTCGGACGAGTCCGACACCGCCGCCACCACGGGAGGTCCCATCGAGCCGGGCCCCGACTTTCGCCTGCGCGGCCCCCACGAGGTGCAGACCGAGCCTGGCCAGCTGCAGATCGGCGGCGGCTGCACGATGGCCTACGACACCTTCGCGCCCATCGACGTGGCCGATGCGCCGACCGTGGTCCTCGCGCATGGATTTCAGGGCAATCGCGGGTCGATGGCGGGATGGGCCGATCACTGGGCGAGCTGGGGCGTGCGAGTGGTGACGCCGAACCTCTGCCACGCGACCATCATCGACGCCGACCACGCGCAAAACGGTGCAGACCTCGTCACGCTCATCGATCATCTCGACGTCGGCGCCGTTGCGCTGGCCGGCTACTCGGCGGGTGGACTCGCCGCGGTGATCGCTGCAGCCGCACAGCCCGATACGCTCGCGCTGGTCGGGCTCGACATGGTCGACTCCGGCGGGCTCGGTGCGCTCGCGGCACCCGACGTGAGTGCACCAGCCCACGACATCGTGGCTGAGCCCGCGATGTGCAACAGCACGAGCAACGGCGTGCCGGTGTTTGCGGCGATCGAAACCGGCCTCACGGTGCGGCTGCTCGACGCCGACCACTGCGACTTCCAGAACCCCGGCGACAATTTCTGCGGTCTGTGTGCCGCGGCCAACGAGTCCAACACGCCCGAAGCGATCCAAGCGGCAATCTTCGGCCTGTCGACCGCCGCGCTGATGTGGCGGCTCGACCTCGACGCCAGTGGCGCCCAGTGGTGGACGGCAGGTGGCCCCTACTACGACGAGATGTTCGTCAGCGGCGTGCTCGCACAACTCTAGCGGGGCGACGCAAGCGCGTGCTTGCCAAGAGCCCGCGCCGCCGACGACAACGGGGCGACTCACCTCGACGAGAGGTGATCCTGCAGCCGACGCAGCGCGAGCTCGGTCTTCGCGTCGGTGATCCGTCCAGCGACGCAATCGGCGATCGCCTCGGGGAGCGCGGTCCACCAGGTGCGAGCCCCATGCTCCATCGGGCTGCCGTCGCCGCCGGGCTCGACCTGCACTGCCCCGGGGTCGATCTCGGCCGCGACCAACCAGTACTTCTCCGGCATGGATCCTGGCGTCGGGAACGTGCCCGCGCCGAGGAACTCGACGCGGTCTGCGTCGAGGCGATATCCAGCCTCCTCCCAGGCTTCGATCACCGCGCGGCGGCGGACACCGGGCTCGCCATGATCGTCGTGCTCGACGATCCCGGCGACGACCTCGGTCATCCACATCGCGCGGGCCGCGTCGGCGATCGGCAGCGTGGCCGCATCCCGACCGAACCACAGCGCCGGCCGCAACCCCGCCCGCAACAACACCTCGACCGCGGCGCCAGCCCGACGCCAGAGCACCACCACGACCGCATCGGTCCCCTTGGGTCGGACCACGAAGTCGCAGACGTACTCGGCCGACACTGTGCCGTCCTGACGCCGATTGCGTAGGTGGAGCCGACGCACGCGGAGAAAGCCGACGTCGCCACCGGGCAATTCATCGTGAAGAAGTTCGAGATCGACGATCGTCATCGCTGTGCTCGGGCGCCAGGACCTGCGGACCAGATGGTACTCGGTTTGCCGGTGCAGCCGCCCACGAACCCCGTCAGCGTTTGCGAACGACGAACTGGGTCTGACCGATCAGTACGCACTGACCGATCTCCATGCGCTCGCCGCTACGCATGCGAACGTAGGTCCCGTTCGAGCTGTCGAGATCCTCGATGTGGATGCCGTCGGCCGCCGTGATGACCCGGCAGTGCGTGCTCGAGACGAAGGTATCCCCCGGCAGCGTGATCTCGCCGAACTCGCGACCCACCGTTACGCCGGCGTTCCCCAGCGGGATCACGTGCGTTGCCCCATCGGGCGCGACCTGCATCACGACGCTGCCCCACGGCCCCGAGGTGGGATCGCCATGCTGCGGCCTGCGATAGCTCAGCAGCGACTGGCCCACGCGCACCTGATCGTCCTCGCGCAACGGGCGGCTGCCCTGGATGCGCAGAAACACCGCGCCCATCGGCACGAGCTCGTCCACGCGCACGCCGCCGTCGGCGACGGAGAATCGGGCGTGCGTCGGTTCGATGAAGGCATCGTCGCTCCACGGTTCGCTGCCCATGCTCCCGAGATCGAGAAACCCACCGGCCTCGATCGTTCGCTCTGCGACGGGCTCGCCACGGGCGCCCAACATCACGATGCGAACGCCGCCGGTTTGCCGCCCGTCCTTGCGCGCGCGTCCCCGCCCAGGAGAGCGTGGTGGCGCGACGGCGACGACCTCGGCTGCGGCCACGGCCGACTGTGGCGCGGTGAGGCCAGTCACCGCAGGCGCACGCCGTGGCGACGATGGCGACGGCACCGCCTGGAGCGACGCCATGACCGCGTCGGTCACCGCCGGCATCGCGATGGTCGACGCCTCGTCGTGCTCCTCGTCGTCGTCGCCAAAGCCACCCGCAGGTGGCGTGGTGCCCGGAACCAGCGTCGAGCCCGGCGGCGGGACGCCTTCGAATGGCGCCGGCACCGAGGGCCTATCGGTCTGCGCCGGGATCACCGTGCGGCGTGATTCCCCGCTGCCTGGACCACCCGACTGACGCCCGGCGTCACGACCCGCAGACTCCGGAGTCCACGGCGCCGGGCGTGAGGGGGCGCGAGCGATCACGGTCCCTTGCGAAGTCTCGACCGGCGGCGATTGAGCTGGTTCCGGCGTCAGCGAGGCACCAGATCCGGTCGTGGGTTCGTCGTCGAATACCGGAGGCGCCGGTGGTGCCCGAGACACCACGGTTCGATCGAGTCGCTCGAACTCGAGATCGACGAACGTCTCGCCCGAGTCTTCGAAGTTCATCGTCGACGAGGCGGGGGGAAAGCCGACACCTTGCGCGGTCGAGAGCGCGGCCGGGTAATCTTGTTCGTCGGCGAACTCGGCGTCGACATCGAACTCGAGCGTCTCCGAGGCCGAGTCGGCGGGCGACGGCGACGGGCGGTCGAGCGGCGACACGGCGATCAGACTCGCGGGATCGACCAGGCGGGCCGACGAACTCGGTGAACCCGCGCGGGTCTCGACCGGGCGGCCCACGGCACGCAGCGCGGCGGCAGGCGGGACCGCAACAACCGGGTCGGCCACCGACGCGGCGGTCGCCGTAACGTCGACGGCGGGCTCCGAAGCCGAAACAGCCGCTGCTGCAGGAGCCGCAGTCGCAGCCGCAGGAGCCGCTACAGGAGCAGGAGCAGGAGCAGGAGCCGCGGCCGCGGGGCTCGCATCGCGTGCGGGGACGGCTTCACTGCGGATCGTCAGGCCTCGCGGCGGTAGCCGGCCCGCGTTCCGTCCAACCGCCGGCACGACTGGCTTGGGCCGCTCGGACTCGGCCACCACTGCCGCGGGTCTGGGGCTGACGACGGTCGACCCGCTCTGCGCGCTCGGAGCTGCTGCCCTCGCCGCAGCGCCTCGCCCCGCGGAGCGGCTGGCGTCCGCAGCGGCGGCCGCAGCGGCAGCGGCGACGGGCTCGGTTCGGACCGTGACCGCCTGATCGCGACGGCGCTTTTCTGCGGGATTGATCGGGGCCGGCGGCGGCGGGGCGGCGTCGACCACTTGAAGGTCGGGATGACCGACGAAGCGAGCACGCAGCGTCGCGAGCATGGTCGCCGCTTCCTCTTCGAAGCCCTGCAGCAGCAGGAACCGAACCTCCGCGAGTTCGTCGGTGATGTCCGGCCAACCGACCGGCGCAGCCAAAGGTCCATCGTTCGACTCGATTGGTGTACGTGGGCTTGGGGCCGTCACCGGCCGGGAACTGCGGGAAGGAGCGGCCACCGCCGGGCTCGGCGCCGTCGCGATGCGGGGCGCCGGCCTGGGTACGCCCGAAGTGCTCGCGCCCGAAGTGCTCGCGCCCGAGGCCGCTACGCTCGACGCCGCCGCACCTTGCGAGGTCGCGGGCGGTGGTTCGACCCGTGGTGTTGCTGCGCTCGCGCGACCGATGGGTGGAGCGATCGTCCGAGCCACTGGTTTGCGCGGCGCAGCGGTCGGCGCAGCCGGAGTTTCGCCCGTGCCACTTCGCTGGCGGGGCACCTCGCTGCTTGCGGTGCGCGCGACGACGGCCGCGCTCGGCCGTGGGGGCGCCGCGAGACGACGCGGCGCTGCAGCTTGCTCACCACCCGCTCCAACTTGCGGACTCGACGGCATCCCTGCGGCATCGGGCGCGTCGGCAACACGGTGCGGTCCGTCGGTGCCGCACTCGACACAAAAACGCCCACCGAGCGGGACCATCGCACCGCACGCGCGGCATGGCGCGTCCGCGGAAGGCTTGCGTACGCGAGCCCCACAGTTCGCGCAAAAGTTGTCATCCGGCCGCTGTTCGGCTCCGCAACTCCCACAACTCGATGGTTCGGCCACGCAGCCGCAGGATAACCCTTGCCGGCCCGAGGATCGACAGCGGCTGTCCCCGGCGCACGCGTTCAGTTCCCTCATGAGGCCGAGAGCTTGGCCGCGAGGCGCGGTTCCGAAACCGAGCTCGGCCCGATGGCCCGGCAAAGCGGCGGGTTTCGGGGTCGGTTCGCTGGGCCTCGAGCCGAGACGCCGGGTGCGAGCTCGCGAGCGTCAGGCGGTCGCCAGCCGCTCCAGCGCTGCGCGCATCGACGCCGCGTTGGCGAAGCGGCCAGCAGGTTCGGTCGCACAGGCAGTGGCGACGAACTCGTCGAAGGCCGCGGCGAAACTCCGGGGGATGCCGCCGGGCAGCCCCGCGCTCGGCTGCAGCGCCACAACGCCCTGGTGCGCGCGCAAGAGTTCGCGCACCGGAGCGTCGAAAAGGTGGGCCAACGGGTGCCGCCCGGTGGCCGCCTGAACGAAACTGATGCCCAACGCATAGAGATCGGTGCGCGCGTCGACACTTGCCCCGAGGACCGCCTGTTCGGGGGCCATGTAGCGCGGATCTCCGACGATCTGCTCATCGGCCGGCTCCGGCACCCCGAGATTGCGACAGATGCCGAAGTCGATCAGCTTGACCACGAAGCCGCGCTCGTCGGGCCCCCGCGCGACAAAGAGGTTGTAGGGCTTGATATCGCGATGAATGAGTCGGCGAGCGTGGACATACTCGAGGGCGCGCAGGGCTTGGGCGAACAGGTCGATCAGCACCGGCACCCCGATCCGTCCATGCATCTCGATCAATGCGCCCACGTCATGGCCGGACAGCAAGTCCATGGCCAGCCACTCGTCGCGATCACGCAGTCGCGAGCCCGCGTCGATCACTCGAACGAGGTTCTCGTGATCGAAGTTGGCACCCAAACGCGCCTCACGGCGGAATCGTCGGCGATAAGCCGCAGGAACATCGGGTTTGAGGATCTTGATCGCGACCTCGCGATCAAGCGCTTCATCGGTCGCGCGCCACACCGTGCCCATGCCACCTTCACCGATCGGCGCGAGCAGACGATACCGGCGGGTCTGCTCGATGCACTGGCCAGCCTGCGGCGGGCTCCGACTCGACCCATACGTCCGCGGATCGCTCGCTGGAGGTGGGACCAGCGCAAGCACGGTGCGGTCGGACATCCGACTTCTCGTACGGTCGAATGCGCCCCCAACAATCGGCAACGCGGGGTCGATTCGGTCCGTTCTTGTCCAGGCGCGCCTGCGCAGGGCCCTGGTGGGGCCCTGCGCGGTCAAAGCGGGTCGGTCCTTGCGCCCTCGGCGGCCCGCCGACGATGCTCGACCGCCCCGCGATGCCGAGAGACGCCCCATCCGACGAGCTTCGCGCCCGTGCTCGACGCATCGGTGAGATCCTCGATCACTATTTTGCACAGCCGCCGGTTCCGCTCGACCACGTCAATGCGTTCGAGCTGTTGGTCGCGGTCATGCTGAGCGCGCAAACCACCGATCGCGCGGTGAACCTGGTGACGCCGGCACTGTTTGCCAAGGCCCCGAACCCCGTCGCCATGGCCGCGATGCCGGTGGCCCGAATACGCACCCTGATCCGCACCATCGGCCTGGCGCCGACCAAGGCCAAGCATCTACGCGCCACCGCGGCGCTGCTGGTCGAGCGCCACGCGGGTCAGGTCCCAGCCGACGCCGACGCCCTCGAAGCCCTGCCCGGGGTCGGGCACAAGACGGCCAGCGTCGTGCTGTCTCAAGCGTTTGGGATCCCCGCGTTTGCGGTCGACACCCATATCCACCGCTTGGCTGCGCGCTGGCGCTTGTCCGACGGCAGCAACGTGCGCACCACCGAGCGCGATCTCGAGGCACTGTTCCCCGCGCAGGACTGGGGGCGCAGACACCTCCAGATGATCTACTTTGGTCGAGCGCACTGCCCCGCGCGCGGGCACGACCCCGCGCGCTGTCCGATCTGCGCGTGGGCAGCGGACAACGCCGGGGCCGGCCAAGCCGCGAGCGCCGCAGCTACGAAGCCTTCTCCTCGTACTCGGCGTCGATGAAGTCGTCTGGCGGTGGCGGGCTCGCGCCATACCCCGAGGGATCCGAGGCCCCCGATTGCGGGGTGGCGTAGACCGCCTGCGACACCCGATGAGCGACCTCGGTCAAGCGCTTGCGCGCGGACGTCATGGCCGCGCTGTCACCACCGTCGAGCGCCGCGCGGGCGTCCGCCAGCGTGCCTTCGAGCTCGGCTCGCAGTGCCGGTGTGATCGCCGGACTCGCGCCGAACTTTTCGGCTTGCAGCGCAAGTGCCTCGAGGGCGTTGCGCTCCTCGGCGAGCGTACGTCGCCGAGCATCGTCGACCTCGTGCTTGCGCGCATCGTCGACCATGCGCCGAATATCGTCCTCGGCGAGTCCACTGTTGGCCTTGACCTCCACCTTCTGCTGACGACCGGTGGCCTTGTCGGTGGCCGAGACATGCACGATGCCGTTGGCATCGATGTCGAAGACCACTTCGATCTGCGGCGTACCCTGCGGTGCCGCAGCGATCCCCGCGAGCCCGAACTTGGCCAGCGTGCGATTGTCGCTGGCCATCTTGCGCTCACCCTGCAGCACGTGGATGTCCACGCTGGGCTGATCGTCCGCGGCGGTCGTGAAGATCTCGGACTTCCGCGTCGGTACTGTGGTGTTGCGTTCGATGAGCACCGTCATCACGCCACCGCGGGTCTCGATGCCCACAGAGAGCGGGGTCACGTCGACCAGGACCATGTCGGTGACGTCGCCCGTGAGTACGCCGGCTTGCACGGCGGCACCGAGGCCGACCACTTCGTCGGGGTTTACGCCGCGACTCGGCGGCCGACCAAACAGGGCCTCGACGCGTCGCGCAACCAGCGGGACTCGCGTCGAGCCACCCACCAGCAAGACCTCATCGAGGTCGCCGACGCTCTTGCCGGCGTCGGCCAGCGCCCGCTTGCACGGTCCCAACGTGCGCTCGACCAACGGCTCGATGAGCGAGTCGAACTTCGCGCGCGACAGTTTGATCTGCAGATGCTTGGGCCCGGTCGCGTCCGCGGTGAGAAACGGCAGATTGACCTCGGTCTCGGCCTGCTGCGACAGCTCGATCTTGGCCTTCTCCGCGGCGTCCTTGAGCCGCTGCCGGACCAGCTTGTCCTTCGACACATCCACGCCACTGGCCTGCTTGAACTCGGTCAGCAACCAGTCGATGACGCATTCGTCGAAGTCGTCGCCGCCCAGATGAGTGTCACCACCGGTCGACATCACCTCGACGACATCCTTGGTGACCTCGAGGATCGAGATGTCGAAGGTCCCGCCGCCAAGGTCGTAGACGGCGATCAGCCGCTCGGTGTCGCTCTTGTTCTTGGAAGCGTGCGCGTAGGCCAGCGCTGCTGCGGTCGGCTCGTTGACGATGCGCAGCACCTCGAGTCCGGCGATACGCCCGGCATCCTTGGTCGCCTGGCGCTGAGCATCATTGAAGTACGCCGGCACCGTGATGACGGCCTTGGTGACGGCCTCGCCGAGATAGTCTTCGGCGGCCTTCTTGAGCTTGCCGAGCACGCGCGCGCTGATCTCGGCCGGCGACCAGGGTTTGTCGCGCAGCGTGAACTGCACGCCACCACCCTTGGCCTCGCTGACCGCGAACGGCACCCGCGAGCGTTCGTCCGCAACCTCGTCGAAGCGCCTACCCATGAACCGCTTGGCCGAGAACACGGTGTTCTCGGGATTTGTGATGGCTTGGCGGCGGGCCTGCTGGCCGACCAATGCCGCGCCGCTGGCTTCGATGGCAACCACGCTCGGCGTGGTGCGACCGCCCTCGTCGTTCGCGATGACTTTGGGCTCTCCGTCCTCCATGACGCAGACGACGGAGTTGGTGGTACCGAGATCGATTCCGATGACTTTGGACATCTTGTGAACTCCCCTCTTGGTTGAGTGGAAACTTGGGCGTTCGGAGCTCGTTGCAGCGCCGCCCGACTTCGCCATTGAAGCTAAGAGCACCCTCGGGCGTGTCAATGCACCGCCTACGCTCATCTCTCGATCCAACGGCGGATCCGCAGGAACTGCGCGGCCGCCCGCTGCAACGACGGCGGGTGGTGGTAGCCTCCGGCCGCAATGCGCAGCGACTGGCCCTCTCTCACGGCGATGGCAGTGGCGTTCGGCCGCGGACTCGGCACCGACGACCACGCGCCCGACCCTCACGCGCACGCACTGCTGCCCGCGCCGCTGGCCACGGCTTTGCGGCTCTTCGGACGCCGTGGTGCGCGAACGGCCGTCAGGGCGCTGAGCTTCGGGATGGTCGATCACGTGTGCCTGCGCACCGCGGCGATCGATGCGGCGCTGCGCACTGCCCTGGGCGACGGATGCTCCCAGCTCGTCATCCTGGGCGCTGGCCTCGACGCTCGCGCCTGGCGGCTTGCCGAGCTCGCGGGCACCGATGTGTTCGAGGTCGATCATCCTTCTACACAGCTGGGCAAGCGCGAGGCGACAGCGCAGCTCGCCGCGTGTGCCGCGAGCGTTGCCTTCGTCGCGGTCGACTTCGAGCGCGAACGCGTCGGCGCCCGCTTGCTCGAGGAGGGTCACGATCCGGCGCGCCCGACCGCGTGGATCTGGGAAGGCGTCACCCCGTACCTCCACGCAGCGGCGATCGAACAGACCCTGACGGATGTCGCTGACCGTTGCGCGCCGGGCAGTGTCCTGCTGATGACCTACGCGATCCCCGAGCTCGTCGCGCTGCCGATCCCCGGCATCGCGGCCTTCACCAAGCTCGCCTTCTCCGGGCTCGGAGAAGGCTTGTTCGGAGCCATGACGCCAGCCGCGGCGGCAGCCTTGGTCCGCGCGCACGGGTTCGAGGTGATCCGTGACTCCGACTCGCGGAGGTGGAGCGAGCATGCGCCGGGGTCGGCCGCGCTGGCTCGCCCGTTCCGGGCCGAGCGGCTCCTGGTGGCGCGCCGCTGACGCGAGCCCTGTAGCCCACCGCGTCCGCCGTGTTACGATGACGGCCATGCTCGAGGCGCAGCCGCTGTGGGAAACCGCGCTGCGGATCGGCCGCACGGGATTCTGCGCGCGCCAGCGTTGGTACCTGCTCAAGCACGCCAACGCCGGCAACGCGCTGCTCGATCCGAAGTTCGACTACCACACCGTCGCGATCCGCACGGGAGAGCTCGACGACGCGGACCCCTATCCCAACGAGTGGCGCACAGCCGAGGTCGTCAAGCGCGAGGGCAACCCCTTTCCCGAGCGCGTCAGCGTCGGCCGGGCCAACAACTGCGATGTGGTCCTGCGATTCCCTTTCGTCTCGAAGCTGCACGCCCACTTCTTGGCTGGCGATGGCGCCGGCTTGCGGCTTTCGGATCACCGATCGGCCAACGGCACCAGCGTGACGGGCCGCCTGCTCGCGGCCGGTGAGACCGTCGATGTCCATAGCGGCGACTGGATCGGAATCGGGCCCCTTCGTCTCCAGCTGCTCGACGCCAGCGACCTGTTCGACGCCCTCGCGCGGGCCTTCGACCGCTAAAAAGCGCCCCACACGCAGCCGCACACCCCCTTGCGGCCCGTGCGGCTGCCACCGTCCAGCGGGGGGTTGCACTCGCGACAAGCTGCGCACTACGATGCGATATCGTGCGCATCCGCTACGCAGCTCGGACCGACGTCGGCCGCAAGCGCACCCACAACGAGGACTACTTTGCCCTGCTCGAGGAGGAACGCTTGTTTCTCGTCGCTGATGGCATGGGTGGTCATGCCTCGGGCGATGTCGCGAGCAAGTTGTCCACCGAGGTCATCGGCGAGTTCTATCGACTCAGTCGTGACCCCGATGCGACCTGGCCGTATCGTTACGACCCCGCGCGCTCCTACGCCGAGAACCGCATTCTTGCCTCGATCTGCCTGGCCAACGAGCGCATCCACGACGCCTCGATGCGCAACCGCCACCAGCGCGGGATGGGCACCACGATCGTGGCGTTTCATCTCAACGGTGCCAAGGCCTTCATCGCCCACGTCGGGGACTCGCGGTGCTATCGCATCCGCAACGGGTCGATCCACTCGCTCACCCGCGACCACTCGCTGCTCGAGGATTGGAAGGACGCGCGTCCAGATCTCACCGAGCAAGAGATCCACGACTTCCCCCACAAGAACGTGATCACCCGAGCGCTGGGCATGCGCGAGACCGTCGACGTCGAGCTGTCGGCGGTGAAGGTGACCGACGGCGATCGCTTTGTGCTGTGCTCCGACGGCTTGTCGGGGATGCTCACCGATGCCGAGATCCATGAGATCGTCTCCACGCACACCGACCCGGAGGCGGCAGTCGCGGAGCTGATCGATCGGTCGAACGAGGCCGGGGGCGATGACAACGTCACCGCGCTGCTGATCGAGTGCAAGTTCACCTGATCGCGTCGCGGTGGGTCCGCACGGCGCGAGGTCCGTGGGCGGCTTGGCGAGCGGGGATACCTGGGGCGTAAGCCCCAGACACGCCACCCGTTGTGCCTTGGCCCCTGGGCGTGCGCCGATCCGCCGCTCCAGGGGCGCGGTGCGCACGAATGTGCGCTGGCCAACATATTGAAGCGGGTCCCTGGGCTCCAACCCGCTGCGCGTTTTTCGCAGTCTCGTCAAAGGCCCGTAATAGGGTTCGCTAGCAGCGAGTTGGGCGGAGTCGCCGCCGCAGTCAAATCGGTCCCTTCTACCTTCCCGAACCTCCGCGGTTCTGGTTACCTCAAAACGAGTTCCGGCGTAGTCTCCCTGCCGGTTCCAGCGGGTGGCGGACCACCGCACCCCTTCGACGGACGAACAGCTTCATGAGCATCGCGAAGATCAATATCCCTCGTCTCCGTGGGGCCTTTGCCCTTGGAACCCTGAGCGTGATCGTGTTCGGGGAAACCGCCTGCATCCGTGACACGGACTGCGGCATCTGTGACCCGGACAATTTGATCCTCGAGAGCATCTCGGGGGTGAACTACGCCTCGAAGAAGATCCACGTGCTGGGTCCGACCTGCAAGGGCGACAGCTGTCCCGACAAGGTCGAGAAAGGCTCGTACTTCGTCGAATCGCTCGGTCCTTGCGAGGAGAGCGAAGATGCTCTGGCCTCGCCCCGCGGCCCCGAGGAGTACTGCAAGATCTCGCCGCTGGTCGTCGCGTTCGGCGTCGAGTTCATCTTCAACAACTTGCTCGATGCGACCTCGATCGAGCTGGTCCGCAAGCGTCCCGACCAGCCCAAGCTGTTCGAGGTCTACGACTGGAAGACCGATATCATCGACATCGTCGGTCCCACGACCCGCTACAACGGCGACTTCAACAAGGGTGGTTCCGAGGAGCCCGACACCGTCTCGCGGCTGATCAACCTCTCGTGCATCGACAACCTCGCCGACAACGGCGTGCCGTTCGACAGCAGCAGCTACACCGATCCGGCCACCAATCCCTGCAACACCACGCAGGAGGTCGGCGGCGACGTGTGGCCGATGAAGATGCGTCGCGACACCCCTGACGCCAAGCTGCAGTCGTTCCGCGGGATCTGGACGGCTTTCGGTAGCGACTGCGACACCCCCCAAGAGGGCTACGACAGCTGCTGCACGCAGTGTGACTTCGTGCTCGGCACTCAGGTGGCCAAGTACGGCCTCGACGCTGCGGGCGAAAAGCGTACGCCGGACAATGCCCTGCCGTGCGATGTCGACCCCGAAGGCGGGATCGATGACCCCTTCGAGGCGTGCGCCGACTTCGTCATCGGTGCCGATCGCGGCGACGAGGAGAACAACTACAAGTACTTCTGGTCGTGCTCGCCCAGCGAGCCCGGCTGCGAGGCCGAGTCGTTCAAGCTGCCCTGGTTCGACCAGATTCGTGAAACCCATCCCGACGATCGTCCGGCTCACCTCGAAAAGAAGATCGCGAGCTGCACCTCGACGCAGGAGTGCGGCGACACGGTGCACGGCCTCGATGGCACCGTATGCATCGGCGAGAAGCCCAACGGCGACAGCTGTCTGTTGGATGCCGAAGACCCCGAGTGCACCGCAGGTTTCTGCCGCGCCCAATGGATGGTCAGCTGCCGGGCAAACCCCGACACCACCGGCGGCGACCTCGGCTACTGCGTCGACCGTCGCTTCTCCGACGCGGGTGCCGGTGCTTGCTACTTCGTCGACGGCACCAACTTCGAGGGCCAGTGCGACGACGAGGGCGACAACTGCAAGACCTACAACAAGAAGAAGGACGCCAGGACCCAGCTCGCCGCGTGCAATAGCGACGCGAATGACACCGTGCTCACGGCGGCCGAGTGCTGCCAGGAGAGCCTCGGCGCCACGGCAGACGGGGCGCCCTGCGACCCCTACTTCCAGGCTGAGGTCGAGCCGATCCCGAGGTATTCGCGCAACGATAAGCTCCCCGAGGTCACCCGCGACTGCCTCTGCACGGACGTCGAGCAAGCCGCGAGCTGCAAGGAAATCGTCGATGCGAGCTGCCGCGACGAAAACGGCGACATTCGTGACGACCGCGCGGGCGAGTATGCCGTGCTGTTCGTCCAGCGGCGCGGCGGTGTGGTGTACGACCCAGCCATCAAGGGCGTCGAATGGCGCCCCGCGGACATCGGCGGGATTCCCCGCGCCGACATCGAGGGCTGCGCCGAGGGCAAGGGCCTGATCGGCAAACGCAACCGCCACGAGGGCTGGCGCGAGAACGACGCGTTCCTCCCCGAGAACTTCGAAGACTTCGACCGCTCGATGTGTTCGGGCTCCGAGTACACCGTCACCTTCGGCGTGCCCGGCGACCGCGAGTTCATCGTCGACAAGGTCGGCAACTCGCTCGAAGGCAAGAGCGAGTACACGTTCGAGACCAACGAGTTTCACGTCGTGCCCGGCAGTGGTTTCCCCACGGACAACCTCCGCATCGGTGCGTGCGACGACGTCGGGCTGCGCTTCTCCAACAAGTACGACATGAGCCCGGAGAACCTGCGCAAGCTGCAGCTGGTCCGGGTTCAGCTCGGAGATGATCCGCTCTCGGAGGCCGACGACGAGATCATCGGCCCGCGTGAAGGGTGTGACACCGTCGGAGCGCCCGTCGCCGGCGGGCCCAATTGTGTCAACACCAAGGCCGAGCGTCTTGACGCCGACGGACAGGTCGATCCCTGCTCGGCACCGTGCCTGACGGCGAACATCACCGACCAGTTCACGGGCGGCATCACCGTCGAGATCGACGCCGCCGAGTTCGGTGCCGTGCTCGAGGTGCAGGAATCGTATCGCCTCGTGGTACCCGGCTTGGGCAATCGCGATCAGATGGAAGACAACGCGGCGTATCAGGCCTCGTTCTGGGATGCCTGTGGCATGCCGCTGGTACTCGGCGGAGCCGACGACCCCGACTTCTACTACCAGTTCACGATCGACGAGCCCAAGTGCAAGGAAGACGTCGACCAAGACAACATCCAGCTGTCCTGCGACAACGCGCCCAAGTCGTTCAACCCTGATCAGCTGGATACCGACGGCGACGGGGTTGGCGATGTCGTCGATCTGTGCCCGACCGCAGAGAGCTCGGCGGCCAACACCGCCGACTCCGACAAGGACGGCATCGGCAACGAGTGCGACAGCTGCCGGCAGACGACCAACCAGTACAATGACGCGGACGGCGTCTCGGTGGATCCGTCGCTGCTGGTTCGCAACAATCCCCAGCAGCTCGACAGCGACGAAGATGGCATCGGCGACGTCTGCGACAACTGCGTGACAACCGCAAACTGCGAGGACTATGGCCTCGACAACACCTACGAGGTCGGCGAGCCGCTCGCCTACGACGACCGCAACCTGTGCCAGCGCGACGACGACACGAACCTGGTCGGTGACGCTTGCGACGGCATGGAGAGTGCCGGTTCGGGCGGCCCGGTGGGTCTCGCACCCACGGACGACTTCGACCAGGACGGGATGAACAACATGCTCGACTTCTGCCCGCGTCAGCCGGTGGACGTCATTGCGTGTATGACCGACGACGAGTGCGGCGAGGGCCGAACCTGCGAGGGCGTTGGCATCTGCAACCACATCGACTCCGACAACGACGGCGTCGGGGACCTCTGCGACACCTGTCCGTTCGCACCCAACGAGGACCAGGTCAGCGATGGCGGCATGCAAGAGGATGACGACGATGGCGACTTCGTCGGCAAGGTCTGCGAGTCCAACGCCGACTGCACGCTGCGCACCGATCCTCGGCCGTTCAGCTTCTTCGAGGTCTCGGTCAACGGCAACTGCTGCACGGCGCAGCTGACCGAGGACCCAATGACGGGCGACCTGCTCAACGCCATCACCGGCCGCAAGCTGCTCGATCCCGATGACCTTCCGATCCGCGTCGCTTGTGACGAGGGGGATGATCCGACCGCACGAACCTGCCGACGGCTCCCGGAGAGCGTGGCGACCCAGCCCGGCATCTTGAGTCCGCCACCAGGCTGCGACGCAGCACTCACGGCTGCGGGCCTCACCGCCACGACCAACCCGCGGTTGGGCGCGGGTGATGTGGCGTCGCTCGACGCACTGTGGAATCGGGTCTGCCTGCTGCCGCAGTTCGACCAGGACTACGACGGGTACGGCGACAAGTGCGACCTGTGTACGTTCGCGTTCGACCCCGAGAACATCGGGTTCGTCGACGCCAACGGTCGCGTCTGGCCCGATGACGGCGCCTACTGCAACGGCGACTACAACATCGAAAACACCTGCGGAGACGAGGACACCGGGGACTCTTCCGGCAGCGGCTCCGACTCGGGTGGCTCCGGTGACTCCGGTTCCGGCGGCGGCTCCTCGACGGGTTGATCCCCGACGCGGCTGCGGGGCCGCTCGAAAAAACCCCGCACGAAACCACCGAAGGGGTGTCATGGGCGTTGGCCTGGACGCCCCTTCGGCGCGTTTGTGGGTCAACGCTAGCTAGACTCGGGGGACGAGCGCGTCGATGAGCTCGAGAGCATCGAGACCGCGGGCGCCTGCGCCGACGAACTCGAGGCCCGCGGCCGGGCGATCGTGGGCGACCCAGGCGACGCGTGCCGCAAGGACGATGAGCGGTGCGTCGTCTTCGTTGTCGAGATCGACAATCAGCCACGGAGCGCTGCCGAGTTTCGGAGCCTCGGCGCGCCACGAGAACCTCGCCCCGCCGACGCCTAGATCACCAAGGTCGACCGGAGCGGTGGCCAGACGGCTGCCCTCGTGCCGCGCAACCCAAGCCTGGATCGGACAAGCAAAGCGCGGATAACGACGACGCCCGGGAGCGACATCGGTCCTGAAAAACCGATCTTGCGGCCCGGGTGCCGACGTTGTGATCTCGGTGCGGAGCCGGTGGACAGCGCTGACCAACGCCGACCGCGAAAGGCTCCCAAGGCTCGGCACCGCGGTCGGTTCGCGCCGCACGGCGTCCGTGGGAACGGCCGTCGCAGCGGCTGCCGTGG
This sequence comes from Deltaproteobacteria bacterium, assembly GCA_947492135.1. Classification (GTDB taxonomy): domain Bacteria; phylum Myxococcota_A; class Polyangia; order Nannocystales; family Nannocystaceae; genus Xiheibacterium. The sequence goes on from CANLQR010000028.1 coordinate 18,087, forward strand.
CCGCCGTCGTGCTGACGCGCGCACGCTGGAACTCGGCGGTGACTCGCAGAGCAGCGAGGCCGGCGTGCCGCGGCGCGCGGGGTCCGGGGACGTCGGCTTGGGCCACTTCCTCGAAGCGCATCGCGAATCCGCCGATGGCGATCACTGCGCCATGTCGGAGCAGCACGCGCTCGACGAGCGTACCGTCGACGCTCGTGCCCGCGCGGCTCACGAGGTCGACCAGCATCACGCTACCGTCCTCACCCACTTCGAGTTTCGCGTGATGCCGGGACACCCCTGGGTGCATCAGCTGGACGTCCGAGTCGGGCGCACGACCGATGGAGGTCCGGCCCTGGACCGGGAACGTCGCTCCAATCGGCAGGCCGGCAATCGCGCGCAGGACTCGGGGCATCAGAACGCCGTTCTCGAGCCCAGAAACTAGCACGCAGCTCCAGGACTAGGGGCCCCGCCACTGCTCCCACTCGGGGGCGCCCGCAAACAGCAGGCCGTAGACTGCGCCGTCGGTCGAGACCAGGCGGCCCGTGAGCACGATCGTGCGCGCGCGTTTTCCCACCACCAAGTCCACCACCAACCATGCAAGGTCGCCGAGCACCAGGTTCGCGCCGACCACTTGCACGCCCGCGCCGCCGGCGCTGAGATCCACCACCGTGACGCGCGCAGTGCGATCTCCGAAGTGCTCGCCGTGACGCAAGCGCGCGGGGAAGCCACAGCGAAAGCGGAGGAACTTCCTCTTGGTCTGCAGCGGGTCGCCGGCCGCCGGCGGTTGATGAAGCGCTCCCTGCAGCGACCCAAACCGGCGGATCTCGGCTTCCTCGAGGGCATCGCCTCGCAGCGAGCGTACCCGCAGGCTGCGATACTCGAGAATGTCTCCGAGCAGATCACCCGGGTAGGTGCTGCCATCGGCGTAGCACGCGATCACGCGATGCCGCTGGGCCCCGGGCTCGACCACGAACGCGCCACCCGACTCGCTGCTTTCGCGCCGCGGCGCCGGGAGATCGAGCTGCCAGTGGTCAACCGTTTGGCGATGGGTGTCTGCGGTGTTTACCTTCACCGCGAAAACCGTGGCGTCCGCGTCCGGGTCGACCACGTCCACCTCGAGTTCCTCGTAGAGGAAGCGCGCCCGCATGATGCGAACCGTGTCGCCCGGCACCAGGCGATGACGAACGACGCGCTGGTCACCCACGAAGGTGCCGTTGTTGCTCGCGAGGTCCATCAACACCGCGTTGCCCAGCGCATCCTCGACCACCTGCGCGTGCTGCCGGGAAACCCCGTCATGGAGGATCTGTATGTCGGCGTCACCTCCGCGGCCAAGCCGCGTCCGCCCACGGACCAAGAAGGTGGCGCCGGTGAGAGGCCCCTCGACGGCACGAAGTTGGCGGCGCTTCGCCACGAGTCACGAGTGTATTGGGTTTCGGCCCCAAATGTGATCACACCGCCGCTGACGGGCTCTGGAGCTGCGGGAAACGCGGGCTGTAGGGCAGCCCGATGGTGAGTTCCCCGGCGATCACCTGCCTCTGCTTGCGCTGCCAGAACTCCGGGGTCAGCAGATCCCCGTGATGTTCGAGGAAGGCCGCTCGGAGTGCGGGCTCTCTGGGCACGATGAAGGGCGCCCACTCCTGGGGAAATACGTCGCTGTCGGCCACGGCGTAGTACGGCTGGTCCGACAGTTCATCCTCGTAGCTGAGCGCCGGCGGAATCCGCCTGAACTTGCAGTCGAGCAGCGGACAGATCTCGTCGTAGTCGTACAGCACCAGGCGGCCATGACGAGTGACGCCGAAGTTCTTCCACAGCAGGTCGCCCGCGAAGATGTTGTTCGCGGCCAGCTCGGCGATCGCGTCGCCATACTCGATGATCGCGCGAGCGGCCGCCTCGCCGTCTGCCTGGTTCAGGTAGAGGTTCAGCGGGACCATCTTTTCCTCGATGTACAAATGCGAGACCACGACGGAGTCCCCCTCGACGCGGATGCTTCCGCCGGCCTTGGCGGTGAGTTCGCGCAGACACTCCTCGGAGAAGCGCGCCCGCGCAAACGCGAGATGCTCGAACTCCTGAGTATCGGCCAGTCGTCCCACGCGGCGCCCACGGAACACCTCGCGATAGCTGCGCAAGATGCCCTCTCGAGTCGCACTCGGCTTCTCGAACCGATCACGGATCACCTTGAACACGTTGCGATACGACGGCAGCGTGAACACCGTCATCACCAGACCGGCGATGCCGGGCGCCATGATGAACTGGTCCGACGACTCGTGCAGGTGATTGATGAGTTCGCGATGAAGTAGCGTCTTTCCGTGGCGATGGTGAGCGATCGCGATGTAGAGCTCGGACTCGGTGAGCCGAGGCATCAGCGAACCGAGAAACTCCACAGTATCGGCCGGCCGCAGCACGTCGACGAAGAAGTATGACCGCGTCGAGCTGAAGACCTGCAGGGTCGATTCGACGTCGAACAAGGCCCCGTCGACGACCATCCCATCCGTGGTTGGCTGGATGGGTATGACCATCGGACACTGGACACCCAGCGCGCTTGCGCGGGCAACGATGTAGCCCTCACCCGCGCGGAAAAAAAGCGGCGTCAGCACGTCGATAGCATCGAGGATCGGGGCGAGCCCGTGGGTCTTGCAGTGGCTCTCGAACTGCTCGGCGAGCCACCCGGCATCGCGGCCCGAGTTTGCCCAACGGATCGCGGGACGCGGCTGTCGAAGAAGCTCGGAAAACATGTCCTGCAGCGCGCCAGCGCCTATCCGACGGATCTGGCCGGGCCCCGTAGCGCCGTCGACGGTGTCGAACTCACGCCCGAGGAACTCGATCTCGCGGTTGACCCCGACCGTGCGGAAGATTTTTCGCGTGATCGCATTGAAGAACGTCTCGGCCACCTCGAAGTCGATGCGATCGTGGATCAAGGTGGCATAGGCCCGATGGGCAGCGCGCCACACCTCGACATCCTCGGGATGCTCCCGCGTCAGATGCCGGAGCTTGCCGAGCGTCTGCGTCACGTACGGCTGATAGAGATCGATGCGCTGGTGGTGCAGGTCGTGGACGAGCGTCCACTCGCGGGCATCGAACCACCAACGAGCCTCCCGCGTGATGCGGTGAAACTCCGAGTAGAACCGATCGAAGCCCTCATGGATGAGGCTCGCGATCGCGGAGCCCGGGCCCTCCGTCAGGCAGCTGGTCACGCGCTCCCAAAGCCCGAGCCGGCGTGCGGCTGCGCGGTTGCGACCTCCACTGGCTTGCGAGCGGTCACGACCTTCGCCAGGTACGCCTGTGCCACCGACTCCACACCAAAGCCTTGCTCGCTCAGCCCCTGCGCGAGGTCGTCGCCGATGTACTCGCGATAGAACGGCTCGTGCATGTCGCGGCTGAAGCGGTCGACAAAGTAGGCGATCTCCTCGCTATCGCTACGTTGGACCGAGTCGATGATCACGAGCCGCCCTCCAGGCCGAAGCACGCGCAGGGCCTCGGACCACACCCGGCGGCGAGCGTTCTTGGGCAGCTCGTGAAACAGAAAGACGCTGACCACCGCGTCGAAACTGGCATCGGCGAACCCCAGCGACTCCGCATTTCCGCACACGACCTCGAATGGCGCGCTCGGTCCGGACTCGCGGCGCGCAGCCTCGACGTAGAACGGGCTCAGGTCGAGGCCGGTGAGCTGCGCCGTCGGCAACGCCTGTCGGATCTGCGCGAGGGTCCGACCGGTACCACAGCCGATGTCGAGGATCCTCAACGGCCGCGACTGCTCGGTTTGCAGGGCAGCGAGCGGGACGATGCACTGACGCCGCATGACATCCCCCATGCCACCGAACAAGAACTCTACGCTCACGTCGTAGAGTTCAGCGGAGTGCCGACTCAGGTAGCCGTCGGTCTGCCAGTGGAACGTGCGGCGGTAGTACGGCGGGTACTGCTGGACATCGACGGTGTCCGGTAGTTCCTTCCAGGCGCCCCGCTTCTTGCGGCTCATCATGTTCGGCACGTCGCGAGCGAGCCGGGGCAGCATCCGAACATACCGTTGCCATGGCAAGCCGAACAGCAGCGCGCGGGGGTAGACGCCCGCCTCCACGTTGGCGAGATCGTCGCGCAACAGATCCTGGTGGCGGCGACGCAACGAGTGGAACTCACCGGCGGAAAATGCCTCGCGCTCATCGAGCAAGGCGCGCCGCGCGAGACGCTGCGTCATCCCGCACACGGTGACGAGCAGCTGTTGCTGCAGCCGATAAGCGAATCCGGCGCCCTCGTGGACCAGTGAGGTCATCTCGCCCAGCAGTCTAGGCCCCCGCCGGCCAATGTCGAGTCGATCGCGCCGCCGGGCTAGGCCCCCTCGGAGACGCTGAACTGGGCCTGCAACGGCAGCGTTGCGGAGGAAGGCCCCACCTGTACGAGGTAGTCGGTGGGCTCCAGGGGGTCCCAACCGCCGGCCTCGGCGTTCCATACCCGGAGGTCCTGCATCGCCACCTCGATCTCGACGGTCGCGCTCTGGCCAGGGTCGAGCTCGACCTGGGCGAAGCCCCGCAGGTCCCGAGGTGACCGCATCGTCGTGGAGCCTGGCACCGCGACGTAGAGCTGCACCGTCTCGCGCCCACGCCTCGTGCCGACGTTGGTGACGTCGACACTCGCGATCAGCACCGTACCCGATGCGGGCACTTGGCTCTCGGATAGCATGAGTTCATCGTACGAAAACTCGGTGTACGACAGGCCGAAGCCGAACGGCAGCGCCGCCTCGACGCCCATCGCGTCGAGGTAACGATAGCCATGCAAGTAGTCGTAGGTGACCGCCAGCGAGACGTTGTCGAACAGCGGGAGGTCGGCCTCGGCGACCGGCACGCTGGCCGGCAACCGGCCGCTGGGCTCGGCGTCACCGAACAGGATGTCGCCGACGGCGTTGCCTCCACGCATGCCCGGATACCAGGCGATCATCACCGCAGCGACCTCGTCGATCCAGTCGGAGACCAGGATCGGGCCCCCACCCTCGAGCACCACGATCGTCGGCGTGCCGAGCGCGGCCACCGCGTGGATGAGCTCCAGCTGCGGCAGTGAGAGCGACAGCCCTTCGCGATCCCCGGCGGCCACGAGTCCCTCGCCTTCGTCGTCGGCCCCAAGCCCGACCACCAGCACCACCGCATCGGCACCGGCGATCACGAGTTCATCGGACGCAGTCGGTGACACCGAAGGCAGATGGGTCACGGTCACCGCACCCGCTCGATCGACAATGCCCTCGAGCGCGGTCACCACGCTGGCAGGCATCACCGTGCTGCTACCGTCGTCGCCGATGTTCTCGACATCGGCAAAGGGCCCCATCACGACGATCTCGCCCAACAGCGCGCGGTCGAGCGGAAGCACGCCCTCGTTGCGCACCAAGACGATCCCGCGCCGCGCGACCTCTTCGGCCAACGCGAGGTGCTCGTCGGTCTCGCGGGCGTCGGGGTCGACTTGCGGCGGGTCGGTGTCGAGATCAAAGCACAGCTGGGCTCGCAACACTCCGCGCAGGGACTCGTCGAGCTCCGCCTCGTCGATATCCCCCTGGGCGACCGCACCGACCAGAGATCCAAAGTGGCTGCCGCTGGGCATCTCGACGTCGAGACCGGCGCGCACGGCCGCCACGCTGGCATGGGTCCCCTGGACCCAGTCGGACATCACGAAGCCGGCGAATCCCCACTCGCTACCCAAGATGTCGCGCAGCAGCGTGGGATTGATGTCGCAATACAATCCGTTGACGGAGTTGTACGCGCTCATGACCGCACCGACGTCGGCGTCTTGGACTGCGCGGCGAAAGTGCGGCAGATAGATCTCGTGAAGCGAGCGCTCGTCGATCGTGACGTCGACGTCGAAGCGGGTGTCCTCGATGCTGTTCACGGCGAAGTGCTTCGCGGTCGCGATCACGTTCTGGGACTGCACGCCCTCGATGAAGGCCACCGCCATCGTCCCGACATGGTGGGTGTCCTCGCCATAGGTCTCCTGCGCGCGGCCCCACCGGGGGTGGCGCAACAGGTTCATGGTTGGCGCGAGCAACACGTCGGAGCCCACCGAGCGAATCTCGCGGCCCATGGCGGCTCCGACCTCGCGCTCGAGCACGGGGTCCCAGGTCGCCCCTCGCATCATCCCGACCGGAAACGCGGTCGCGGTGACGCCCGAAACCTTACTGACACCGCGCGGGCCATCGAGCATGTGCAGCCCGGGGATCCCAGCGGCAGCGTTCCCCGCTACGCCCCAACTCCCGCCGCTGGGCAACAGCCCCACGCCGTGCATCATCGCGACCTTGCTCGCGACGTCGAGCTCCGCCAACCACGCCGTGATCTGGTCCTCGACGGCCGCGGACTCGTCACCGCAGTACCGCGCAAGGGCGTCGCCATCGTCGCCCGAGGGATCTGTGGTGCTGGTTTCGCCGCCGGTACTCGAGCTGGCGGCTGTCTGCCCCGTCGTGTCCGCGAGCGTACTGCCGCCACTCGATGCATCCGACACCGCGCCGCCATCGTCACCGCAGGCGAGTGACCCGGCCAGCAGCACGCTCGATGCACCCCGAAACCGAGAGATCATGGGTAGACCCTATCACCCGACCCAAGGGGTTAGTTGGCTTGGATCTCGTGGCCCGCGGAACCTCCTCGCGGCGCTGCTGTCTGGTCCCGGACGAGGTGAGCATGAGCCAAGACGACCACAGCGACAGCGGCCCGCAAGACGAACTCCACGCCGCCATCAGGCCGCGGTACTCGGCCCGAACCATCGCGCTGGCCGTCGCCGCGATCGGTGGATCGACTGCCGCGATCGTGGTTCTCGGCGACGCACCGCGGGTCGCGCCATGGACCCTCGGCGAGCCCGCCGCGATGCAACTCGAGACCGTCACCACAGACGAAGGCGAGATCGACGAGTTCCTGGAGGAACATCTCGGCGAGACCGAGTCGGACTCCCCACCACGGCGCCACGCGGGCGAAGAGGGCCGGATGGGCAAGCCCAGCCCGAAGAACAAGTCCGGGCTCTACGCCATGAAAGCCGATACGCAAGGCGTCTGGGGTAGCCTGTCCGGCACCGAGACCACCGAGTCGTATGGCATTGGTGGGCTCGGGCTGGTCGGCACGGGTCGCGGTGGAGGTGGCACCGGTGAAGGCACCATCGGGCTCGGCAGCGTTGGCGCCCGCCCCCACCACTGGCAGATGGACACCGACGCCAGCGCCGGCGACGGCTACGCCAAGGTGGGCGAACAGGCCTTCGTCGCGGTGGCCGACGATGCACGCTCGACGTTCTCGATCGATGTCGACACCGCCTCGTACAGCAACACCCGCCGCTTCATCCGCGATGGCAGCCTCCCGCCCAAGGACTCGGTGCGGATCGAGGAGTACGTGAACTACTTCGACTACGACTACCAAGCACCCACCGGCCACGTGCCGTTCTCGGTGGCGGCTGAGGTCGGACCTTGCCCGTGGAATTCCACGCACAAGCTGGTTCACGTCGGCCTGCAGGGCCGGGTCATCGACCAAGCCGATCTTCCGGCGCGCAATCTCGTGTTTCTCATCGATGTATCGGGCTCGATGCAGGCCCCCGACAAGCTGCCGATGCTGGTGCGTTCACTCGAGCTGCTGGTCGACCAGCTGCGATCGTCCGATCGCGTGGGCCTGGTCGTCTATGCCGGCGCTTCGGGCGTGGTACTCGATCCGACCTCGGGTGACCGTCGCTCCGACATCAAGGAGGCCCTGGGCCGCCTGCGCTCTGGAGGATCGACCAACGGCGGCGCGGGCATCGAGCTCGCGTATCGGCTCGCCCAGCGCCACTTCGTCGAGGGCGGGATCAACCGCGTCGTCCTGGCCACCGATGGCGACTTCAACGTCGGCACCACGAGCGACGCCGAGCTGCAGAAGCTCATCGAGGCCAAGCGAGCCTCCGGAGTGTTCCTGTCGGTACTCGGCTTCGGTACCGGCAACGTCCAGGACGACACCATGGAGTTGCTCGCGGACAAAGGCAACGGCAACTACGCGTACATCGACTCCGACCAGGAGGCCCGCAAGGTGCTGGTCGCCGAGGCAGGCGGAACGCTGATGACGATCGCCAAGGACGTGAAGCTGCAGATCGAGTTCAACCCCACCGAGGTCGCCTCGTTCCGGCTCATCGGCTACGACAACCGCCGCCTGGAGCATCAAGACTTCAAGGACGACCGCAAAGACGCCGGGGAGATCGGCGCAGGCCACACTGTGACGGCGATCTACGAGATCGTGCCCGTCGAACACGGCGACGACGCCCCGTCCAAGGTCGATCCGCTGCGCTATCAAGGCGGTACGACGCTGACGAGCGCCGCGCAGACCGGCGAGATCATGACCATCGCGCTGCGCTACAAAGACCCCGACGGGGACCGCAGCAAGCCACTCGAACTCTCGGTCGTCGATCGCGACGTGACCCTTGCGAGCACGTCGGATGACTTCCGGTTTGCGGCGGCGGTCACTGAATTTGGCCTGCTGCTACGCGAATCCGGCCACGCCGGGGCCGCGAATTGGGCCTCGGTGATCGAGCTGGCTGCGGGCGCACGAGGCAAGGATCGATCGTGTCTGCGTGGTGAGTTCGTCGCACTTGCCGGTGCTGCCGCCAAGCTCGCGGGCGTCAAGACCACCCCGGTGCAGACCTGCGCCAGCTGACGTCATGGACGCGCCCCGGCAACCGTGGTCGCACGCCGCTGCGCAAGAAACCCCGCGTACGGGCAGCTAGCGCGCCAACCCACGAGTTGTTCGAGACGACGCGGATGCCGCACCCACCCGCGATCCCAGAGCCAACGCTACGCGGAACGCTGGATATGCCCGCCCAGTGCCGGCCTCTACCCTCGACCCATGCGCTGGTGCCCTGCGATCTGCGGACTTTTGGTGTGCTCGTTCACGACGCCGCTGTGGGCAGCGGACGATTGGAGCACGCCGCATCCTGGGGTGCGGTTGCTGCATCGCACGACCGGCACGCCGAATCAGATCTTTGCCCTCGAAATCGACCTGTGCCACGACGGTGTGGGGATTCGCGCCACCAAGAGCGGCGAGCGCCAGCGCACCGTGTCGTCGTTCGCGGGGCAAGTCGGGGCCGAGGCCGCGATCAACGGCGATTTTTTCGACTACGCCGACTACTCGACCAGCGGACTCGCCGTCGGTGGCAGCGAGCGCTGGGCCGACACCACCGACGGCAACGAATCGGGTTTCATTGCCTTCGGCCGCGGCCGTGCCGAGGTATGGGCGCCTGGCGTGGTACTCGCCGATCCCGAGCCGTGGATGCGCGAGGTCGTCTCGGGCAAGCGAGCGCTGGTCAAGGACGGCGAGCCCTATCCGAGCAACGCAGGTGATCTGTGCACCTCACGCCATCCCCGGACGGCCGCGGGTCTGTCCGCCGACGGCCGAACGCTGATCCTTGCGGTCGTCGATGGCCGCAGCGGCATCAGCGTGGGAATGACCTGCACCGAGCTCGCTGCGCTGATGGTCGACCTCGGTGCTCATGACGCCAGCAACCTCGATGGTGGCGGCTCGAGCACGATGTGGGTCGGCGGCGACGGCGTCGTGAACGATCCATCCGACGGGGCGGCGCGCGTGGTCGCCAATCACCTCGGGGTTTTCGCGACCGGTAGCGGTGAGCCGGGCTCTTGCGATCGTAGCTGGGAGGAAGCTGGCCTGCACAGCGACGCCCAGGGCGCCAGCACCAGCTCGGACCTCGACGGAGACGGGGCCGCCGACGTGTGCGGGCGGGCAGCGGCTGGGATCCGCTGCCGACTCGCCGCGGACGAGTTCACGCTCGACGTCATCGGGCCCGAGTGGTCCGACGCTGCGGGTTGGGATGATCCCAGCAACTACGCCACGCTGCGCACGGGGGACATCGATGGCGATGGTCGGGCCGATCTGTGCGGGCGAGCGGACGATGGTGTGCACTGCCGAACCTCGGTGACGGGCGTGCTGGCCGACGTCGTGATGGGACCAACGCTCGACGACACGACGGGGTTCGACCAAGATGCACGGTTCTCGACCTTGCGGATGGCGGACATCGATGGCGACGGTCGTGACGATCTCTGCGCGTTGGGGGACGCGGGCTTGTCATGCTGGCGCGCGACCACGGACGGCTTCGTCGAGGAGGCCTGGATCGTCGCCGACCTCGCGGTCGAAAGCGGTTTTGTCCGACCGTCGCAGTACGGCACGATCCGCACCGGCGACCTCAACGCCGACGGCCGTGCTGACGTCTGCGCACGTCGTGAAGACGGCATCGCGTGCTGGCTCGCGGGTCCCGACGGGTTCGGGGCCGCATTCGTCGGTCCGCAATGGTCAGACAACGCCGGCTGGGACCGCGTCGAGTACTGGAGCACCGTCCGGCTGTTCGACCTCGACGGCGATCGTCGCGCGGATCTTTGTGCGCGGGCGGCCGACGGACTGCACTGTCATCTGTCGACCGGTGATGCGACCGGTGATGGGTTCGGCGACGTCATCCGCGGCCCCGAGTGGTCGGACGAATCCGGTTGGTGGGACTACTCGAACTACTCGACGATCCGGGTCGGGGATCTCGACGGCGATGGCGACCACGACGTCTGCGCGCGGGCGGACGCAGGCCTGCGCTGCGCACTGTTCGAAGGCACCGCGTTTGGCGAGACGTTCGCGGGGCCGGCGGTGGCCGACGCCGACGGCTGGGGCGCCATCCGCCACTTCTCGACGCTGCGCCTCGCTGATGTCGACGGCGACGGCAAGGCCGATCTTTGCGGGCGCGGGCCCGCTGGTGTGTTGTGTTGGCCGTCGCTCGGCAGCAGCTTCGCCACCGAGGCGGTCGCGGGGCCGGGCTGGAGCGACGACAGTGGCTGGGACGCTCCGCAGTACTACGAGACGCTCCGGATCAGCACTGCCGCGCCGCGCTGTTTCGTCGAGGAGATCTGTGACGATGGCCTCGACAACGACTGCGACGCAGCGATCGACGAAGGCTGCGGCGAGGACAGCGGGGGCAGCGGGGGCAGCGAGACGGACGCCACGGGCAGTGACGACGGCAAAGCCGACACCAGCTCGACGTCCGGCTCGGGCGGCCCGGGCGACGACGCGCTGCCCACGACGTACGGCGAGAATGGCGACGCCGGCGGCTGCGGCTGCACAGTGGCTGGGCAACGAGGCGCGTGGGCCTTGCTGATCGTCGCCGTCGCGTTGGTCCGGCGACGACGACTCGCTGCGAAGCTCTAAGGTAGCTCGATCCCCTGTTCGCGACAGCGATTGCGCACGCCCGTGCGCTGCGCCTCAGGCAGCATGCGAAACGCCGACTCGGCCGCCTTGGCGTTGCCGGTGCGACACGCCGAGATCGCGGCCATGCGGGTCGCACGAATGTCGCCCGTGATCAGACGGCTGCGGTCCGCGTACACCAGCGCAGAGGCAAAACGGCCGGCGGCGAACTCTCGCTCGGCGTCGCTCAGCCACGTCTCGGCCTCGCTCGGGACCGCGGGTGCCGCAGGAGCGACCTCGGCTTCGAGCGTGGTTTCTTCGTCCACCGCCTCACGACGGGCGCGAGCGTACGACTTGGTGCGACGCCCGACCGAGCGCTGCTTGGGCGGCGGCGACACGGCCGGAGTCGGGGTTGGGGCTGCGGCGCTGGACACCGGCATCGGTGGTGGCGGCGGCAGCGACGGAGCGATCGCGGTCACGGCC
>CANLQR010000029.1 GCA_947492135.1 Deltaproteobacteria bacterium
ACGACGCACTACTTCACGGGGGTCGACGTCCCGCTCACGCCCGAGTTCGACGATCAGTTCATTGATCAGAACACGCTGGACGCCGCCGGCATCCCGTTGGGTGCTCACCAGCGCCGGGACCTCTTGCTCGGGCGCACGTTTCGCTTCGAGATGGAGACGCCGCGCCGCACCGCCGAGCGCTTAGCGCTGCCGATCGTGCTCGAGAACGTGGGCGCCGGCCACCGTGTCCCGGCCGGGTTCAGCCAGGAGCGCGAGTTCTGGGTGCACCTCGTCGTCACCGACGCCGAGGGCGACACGGTGTACGAGGTCGGGCGAGTCGACCGCGACGACGAGGACCTGCGAGACAAGATCTTCGACGAGATCAACGTCGCGGACGACGGACGCGACGCCCAGGGGCGGCCGCTCGGTCTGTTCGGCGCCGACATCTCCGATGGGCCGGACGTCCCGCAGTGGGATCCCGATCCGCTCCTGGGCGGCACGGAATTTCGCGGGCGCGGCCTGGTCAACCTTCAGAACGGATTCCTGCGCTGCGTCCGCTGCATCGGGACCATCGCGGCAGACGGCAGCTGCCAGCCCACCTTCTTCCAGCGTCGGCACCGGGCCGATCGCTACGAGGACGGCGCGTTCGACATCGCCACAGGCGAGTGCGATTCGAACCTCGACGGGCCCCACCGCTTTTTCGAGACGTTCTTTCCGGTCGGCTCGCTCGACGCCGATCGCGGGGTCGTCCGCGGTCCGGACGCGATCATCGACACCCGTTCGGCCCCACCGGGCGTCCCGCTGCGCTACACGTACGAGCTGGACGTCTCTGGTCATCGGGCGCCGCTGCGCGCCGAGGCACGGCTGATGTTCCGCGCGTTCCCGCCGTTCCTGGTCCGGGCCTTTGCCGACTACGAGACTCGGCAGGCCGAGGCCGGCTTGCGCCCCAGTGGACCCCTGGTCACGCACGACATGCTCAAGCGTCTGGAACCCGTGGAGCTCCACCGCGTCGAGGCGACGATCCCATGAACGTTTCGGCGAGCCCCCAGTGGCCGCAGGCCGTGTTCAATGCCCCGGTGCTGCGACGCCTGGACGAGCACGGCCGCAGTCAGATCATCGCCGCCGGTCGCCTATATGAGGTTCCGGCCGGCGGTGTGGTGTACAGCCAGAACGACACCGGCGACTCGTTCTACGTGGTGGCGTCCGGTGCGGTCGTCCTCAGCGCGACGCGTCGCGGCGCCGAGTCGCCCATGATCATCCGGGTCGCGACGCTGTCGGACACATTCGGCGACGATGCCACCTTGCCGGGCAGCATCCGGCGCATGACGGCGACCGCAGCGAAACCATCGCTCGTCGCCGAAATCCCCGTGAACGTGTTTCGCCGGGCGGTGGGGCGCAGCGGACAGGAGGCCGCCGACCAGGAGCAGCGCTTCTTGCTGCGTCGCGCCACCCTCGATCTATTGCAGACGATGGCGTTCACGTCGGAGCTGCCCGAGTCCGATCTCGGGCTCGTGCTCGACGCGGTGCGCTACGAGACGTTCGATCGCGGCGATCATATCTACCAGGAGGGCGAACCGGCGGAGCGTTTCTACCTCATCGCGAGCGGCCTCGTTCAGCTGCAGACGGAGGACGAGGACAACATCCACGTCTGCGCGTACCTCACCACCGGCGACTTCTTCGGCGATGACGAGCTTCTCGAACGGCAGCCGCGCCTGCTCGGCGCCGTCGCGATGGGTGCGTGCCACGTCATGAGCATGTCGTCGCAGGCGCTGCGCACCCTCGCCGACCGCAATCCCGGAGTCTTGCCGCGGTTGCGTCGCCTCGCGATCGACCGCGAAGCCGCACAGCGTGCGGTCGTCGCCGGAGCGTCCGATCACACGACGCGCCACGTGTTCAAGGACCTCTACCGCATGCAGATGGCGCGGTCGCTGCTCACGATCGACCAGGACACCTGCGTGCGGTGTGGCCATTGCGCGTGGAGCTGCGCGTCGGTCCACGGAGTGGCGCGTCTGGTACGACGCGGCGACAAGGTGGTCACCCGCGTGGGGTCGGACGACGGCGAGAAGAACCTCCTCATCCCCAACTCGTGCCAGCACTGCAAGAACCCCGTGTGCATGATCGATTGCCCCACCGGTGCGATCGGTCGCGACCCGCAGGGCGAGGTCTTCATTCGCGAGGCGCTGTGCACCGGGTGCGGGAGCTGTGCCAAAGCGTGCCCGTGGGAGAACATCCGCATGGCCCCGCGTCCCGCGAGTGCGCCGCTCGCTGAGAGCCTGCGTCACTCGGTGACCACGACGGCCCGCTCGGTCACCGATCTGTTCGCCGAGGTCGCGGTGAAGTGCGATCTGTGTCGCGACTATTCGGCGCCTGCGTGCGTCCAGGCCTGCCCTACCGGCTCGATCTTGCGGCTGGAGCCGACGCAGGACTTCCACGATGTCGCCCGCATGCTCGGCACCGAGGGACGGAGCGGGCGCGCGGAGCTACGAATCGGCGGCGCGCTCGCGGTCGCCGGTGCGCTGCTGGCGACGAGCGCGGCGACGGTCCTCGGGCTCGGCCTCCACGGCCGCGGCGTGCTCTCGGCGACCTCTGGGTTCGGCTGGGTCGCCGGCGTCGTGGCGTTCGCGTGCATGATCTTGCTCGCCGGGTACACGCTGCCGAAGCGGATCGTAAAGCTGTGGATGCGACGTCGCCGCGGCGACTCGCAGGTCGCGTTGGTGCCGGGCGATCCCTCCGCGCGGACCCCAAGGGCGAAGAGCCGCGTCCGGCCCTTTTACCTCATGCACCTCGGGCTCGGCCTGCTCGTGCCAGGGCTCGTCGCGCTGCACAGCGGGCTGCGGATCCCGTCGGGGCCACGCGGCGCGCTGCAGATCGCCTTCTTCGCGACGGTGCTTGTGGGGATCTGGGGCGCGGCCGGCTATCGACTGGTGCCGCGGCGCCTGGCTCGACTCGAGCGCAAGGGTGCGCTGCCCGAGGATCTCGCACGGGAGCGCGACAACCTCATCGATCGCCTCTATCGGGGATTGTCGGGGCGCTCCGATCTCGTCAAGCACATCGCGAATCGCATCCTCGTGCCGTACTCGTCCGTCACGCTCGGCTCCGTGGCGCTGCTGGTTTCGGGGCGAAACCTGCGACAGGAAGAGAAGCGTCTGCGCGAGATCGTCGACCGCGTCCTGCAGGGCAGGGGCGAGGGACGGATCGCGGGTCTCGACGACGTGGTCCGCGTCGCCGTGGAAATGCGGGCGTTGCCGGCTCGGCGCCTGCTCACGGCCGCGCTTCGCGGATGGCTGGCGACGCACGTCATCCTGGGCGGGATCTTGCTGGCGCTGCTGGTGCTCCACGTCGTGGAGACGCTCTGGCGATGACGCAGGGCTCCGGCAGGTCGGCACTGGTCACGGATCGCCGCGCCGAGGTGGGACGGCGGCGCGTCGCGCCAAAGGCGATCGAGACGAGCGACGTCACCCGCTTCCGGGGCGTGCTGCTCGCGACGGCGATCGCCGCCGCCGTCGCCGTCGCCGTCGCCGTCGCTGCGATCCTCTGGCCGGGCCTCGGCGATGGGGGCAGCGACACGACGCGGGCGTTGTCGCTTCCGCATCGTGCGGCCGCCATCGCATGCGACAGCTGCCACGTTCAGGACTACGACCCGGCGCACGCCGCCGACAGCTGCCGTAGCTGCCACGCCGGGCAGACCTCGAGACGGACCGGGCACGCCGCGCTTCTCGAGGCCGGTACGCTGCGGTGCGTCGATTGCCACCCACCCCACGGGGCCGACGGCGGCGTCCGGTTCACGGCGCAGGGCGTCTCGATTCGCTACGGCCACGGTGCCGAGGCCACGGTCGATGCGCCGGCGGTTTCGCTGGGGGGCGAGGTCGTCACCGTGGCAATTCCCGAGGCCGGCGCGTGCGCGCGCTGCCACGCGACGAACGACGCGACCGACCCGATCGCGCCCTGCCTCCTCGGTGATTCGGCCCTCGGGACGGCGCGGCCGGTGCTGTGCCTCGACGAGCACCGCGACATGCTCGCCGCGACCGCAATAGGCCGGAGCGCCGTCTGGGAGGCGGCGCGCTCCATCGCCGCCCGCCGCCCGATCATCGATGCACCGAGCTCCGGCGGCACGTCATCCGGGGGCCGTCTCGGCGCCGCTTGGGTCGGCTCCAGCCTTGCGGCCGGATTGCTCGCGCTCGGCCTCGTGCGCCTCGCGAGGCACACGCGCGAGCGGCCGAAGAAGGCCACCGAGCTCCCCCAGAACGCGCTGCTCCCCGCGAAGGTCGTGCGCCTCCCGCAGATCAACACGAACACGTGCATCGGCTGCCACTCGTGCGTGGATGCGTGCCCGTACGACGTGCTCGAGGTCCATGCCTACGTGGCGCAGGTGGTTCGTCCGGACGACTGCTGCGGCCTCACGCTGTGTGAGCAGCGCTGCCCCAATGGTTCGCTCGTGATCACGGACGGTCAGCCGATCGAGGATCGTCCCCACATGACCGACAAGCTGGAGTGCATCGATTCCCCGGGCGTCTTCCTCGCCGGCGATCTCACAGGGCTCCCGCTGATCCGCAACGCGATCAACCAGGGCACCCATGTCACACGGACGATCGCCGCCGGCCTCGAGGGTCGTGCCGGATCGATGCTCGATCTCGTGATCGTCGGCTCGGGCCCTGCGGGTATGAGCGCGGCCCTGACCGCCAAGTCGCTCGGCCTGCGCTACGTCGTGCTCGAGCAGGCGAGCGTCGCCGAGAGCATCCGGAGCTTCCCCCGCGGCAAGCTCGTGTTCGATCAACCGCTCGGACTCCCGCTCATCGGCGAACTCTGGCTAGAGAAGGCGACCAAAGAAGAGCTCTTGGCGAAGTGGCAGCGGATCGTACACGTCGAGCAGCTGGCGATTCACGAGCACCACCGGGTGACGTCGATCGAGCGCATGGCAGGTGGCCCCCCGATGGGGCACCTCCGCGTGCATCATCTCGATCCGGAGGGCCGACCGACATACGTGGACGCGCGCCGCGTCCTGCTCGCGTTCGGGCGCCGGGGCTCCCCGCGTAAGCTGCCGCTCGAGATCCCCGAGCAAGCGCAGGACCACGTGCACTACAGCCTCGCGGATGCCCGCTCGTTTGCGGGTCAGCGGGTCGTCATCGTGGGGCTCGGCGACGTCGCGATGGAGGCCGCGATCGCGATCGCCAAGCAGCCCGGGAGCCACGTGACGGTCTCGTACCGCGGCACCGACTTTCGCCGGGGCAAAGGGAAGAACGTCAAGGAGATCAAGCGGCTGGCCGAGGCGGGCCGCATCACGCTCGCGCTGGGCACGGAGGTCGCGGAGCTCCGGCCAACCCAGCTCGTGCTCGAGGGCAAGCAGGGGCACATGCCCGTTGACTACGACGCACTGCTCGTGATGATTGGAACGATCGCACCCTGGCAATTCCTGGATGCCTGTGGCGTGCGCCGTGTTGCCCATGCGCCGACGCCAGCGGCACCACCTCCGCCCGGGGGACCTTGAGCGGGAGAGACCAGATGCAGCAGATCGGCGACTACACTGTGCTCGGGGTCCTCGGCGAGGGCGGCATGGCGACCGTCTATGCCGCGGAGGAACGCCTGTCGAAGCAGCAGGTCGCGCTCAAGGTGATGCAGCCGGGGCTCGGCCCCTCGCCTCGCCTGCGCGAGCAGTTCCTCCGCGAGATGGCGATTCTCGGCCGGATCGATCACCCCAACGTGGTTCGGCTGCTCTCCTCGATGGAGATCGATGGTCAGCTCGTGATGGTGCTCGAGATCGTGAACGGCGAGACGCTGCGCAGCGTGCTGCGGCGTCTCGGGCGGTTTGCATGGCCAGACGCGGTACACCTCGTGCGGCAGATCCTGGCCGGACTGTCGGCCGCGCATGGACAGCAGCCTCCGATCGTCCATCGGGACCTCAAGCCTGAGAACGTGATGGTCGCGGGCGACGGCACCGTCAAGGTGATGGACTTCGGGATCGCGAAGGTGCTGCGGGATGGCACGAGGGCCACGACCGACGTCGGGACGCTGCAGTACATGTGCCCCGAGCAGATCGAGGGCGTTGCAATCGATCCGCGCGGGGATCTCTACAACATCGGCCTGCTCCTCTACGAGATGCTGACGGGGGCGCCGCCCTTTCGATCGCAGTCCACGCGGGAGTTGCTCAACGCGCAGTGCACGGAGCCCCCGCCACCGATCGCTCCCGAACTCGTGCACACACTTCCGCCGGCATTGTTGCACCTGATGCTGCGGCTGCTCGCGAAGGCGCCGAACGAGCGCCCGTCCTCGGCACTCACAGTCCTCTCGCAGCTCGATGCCCTCGTCGTCGGGGGCGCAGCGACACAATCGACCGGCTCACCCACGATCCACTCGACGGGCCCTTCAGTGGTGCCGTGGCCCTCGCCCGTCGCACCTGCCTCCCGTGGGCCCCATCCCGGTGCCCTTCTCGCCGGACTGCTCGCGTTCTTGTCGCTTGCGGGTCTCGTCGGCTGGACGATGTCGCGCTCGACCTCGGCCGACACACCCTCGGGCGGCGAGTCGAGTCCATCCGTGGCGTCGGCGAGCTCCGATCCCACGGTGCCGAAGATTGGCGCAGTCGCGTGCACGGTCGAGGGCCGCCACCCGGAGGTACTCGACATCGTGGTGCTCCTCCTGAACGCGCGTCCCACGATTGCGTGGCTCGACGGCTCGACCGGCGAGACCTACCGAACGCTCGAGACGGAGACCGAGCGCGTATTCTGCATCGCGCCGCACGTGCTCGGGATCCCGAACGAGGATGGCACGAAGCTCGAGATGCTCGACGCACAGTCCGGCGAACCGCTCGCCACCGTGACCGCCGAACTGGGCCTTGACAGCCTCACGCGCTCGGCAGGCGAGCTGCGGATTGGCGAGTCGGACGGGTCGCACCGCGTGCACCCCATCCCGGGCTGCAAGCAGCGAACATGCGACTTTCCCAGCGAGCGCGTCGCGTACGGAAAGGTGTTCCGCGACCCCGAGGTTCCCGGTTTCACAGCGGCCGTCTCCGTGGGGGCGCTCTGCGTCTCCGACCGCGAGGAGATTCGGCACGGCGGCGTCCTCTACACGCTTCGCAACACGGATGGCTTCGCGCTCATCACCGCGGAGCGCGACGAAACCCGGCTATGGGCCAAGCGCATCCCGGTCGGGGACGACGGTTACCTCATGCGCTGCGCGTTTCAGGTGGACGCCCACGCGGTCGCGCTACTCCGGTCGAATTCCGAGGCCGGCGATCTCGAGATCGTGCGGCTCGATCCCACCGATGGGAGCGTGATCGAGGAGGCTTCGATCGGGAACTTCGGTGAGACAAAAATCGCCGCCCCCGCGTTCTTCTCCACGGGCAGCCTGCTCGTGACGCATTCCTTGGCCAGCAAAGAACTCGTCGCTTACGACCCCGCCTCCCACGAGATCACCTGGCGTCGGTGATCCAGCGCACCACGCCGGACCGCCAGGCTCGACCACTCGCGGCCTCCGCGGAGCCGAAGCGAGTGCCACGCAAAAGGGCGGGGCAAGTTCGCGCGCGGAAGCTGGCGAACAGGGTGGCCGGCTCGAGCGCCAGATCGTCGGGCACGCGCATCTCGAACTCGATCGGGCGCCCGGGTTCGTGCTCGCGCGTGGCGACCACACCGTGGGCACCTGCAGCCTCGTTCTCGTGCAGCGGACCACCGAGCCAGCGTGCCACCGCTGCTCGCATCGCGGCATCGTGGGGCACACCGCGGGTGCGTGCCACACGAGGGGTTCGAGTGCGGGGGCCTGCACCGCCGCCAGGGTCGACGCCACGACGATCCCCAGAACCACCGTCGACATCAATAGCGCGGTCCGGTGGGCGCAGTTCTGCTGTGCTGGCATCGCGGCGTCCTTGGGCTGCGCGAGCGCCTCGGGCGTGGACCCACAGCAACCGCGGGCTTGGTCGGCGTACGATGGCGCGATGTCTTCGCCGCAACGGCCGCCGTCAGATGCACTCCCCAGCGGCGACGAGACGGCCGCTGCCGCCACCATGGCAGCAGCCGGCGACGCCGGTGTCGCACCGCCGGTCGCGATCGACGACGACGGCGCCTTTGCCCGCCGCTATCGCGTGGAGCAGCTGATCGGGCGTGGCGGTATGGGCGAGGTCCGACTGTGCAGCGACGTGGTGATGGGTCGCGATGTTGCGCTCAAGACCTTGCGCCACGACGCTGGATCGGCCGATCGATTCCTGCGTGAGGCGCGGATCCAAGGCCGCCTGGAGCACCCGGTGATCGTGCCGGTGTACGACATGGGCCGCGCCGACGGGGCACCTTGGTTCACGATGAAACGCGTCAATGGTGTCACCCTGGCCGAGGTCATCGCGCACCTGGCCGAAGGTGATGAAGCGACCGAGCGCGGGTTCGGACGCCGGCGGCTACTGACCGACTTCGTGCAGGTTTGTCAGGCGATCGCGTATGCCCACGACCGCGGGGTCATCCACCGCGACCTCAAGCCCGCCAACGTGATGCTCGGCGAGTATGGCGAGGTCTATGTGCTCGACTGGGGCATCGCGAAGACCGTCGGGCCCGACACGATGCAGAGCGTGGGTGCTACCGCCAGCAGCGACGGTGCGACGAGCCATGGGGCGGTGCTGGGAACCCTCGGCTACATGCCCCCCGAACAGCTCGCGGGTCCTGCCGTCGACGAGCGTGCCGACATCTACGCGCTGGGTGCGATCTTGTTCGAGTTACTGACGTGCGAGCCGCTGCACCGGCGCGGCGACAGCATGGCGCTCGCGACCTCGACGCTCGATGGTGCCGATGCTCGCGCCAGCGCACGTGCGCCAGCGCGCGAGGTCCCGCCCGAGCTCGAGGCGATTTGCGTGCGTGCGACGGCCCTGGCGCGAGACCAGCGCTACGGCAATGTGCGTGAGCTGCTGGCGGAGGTCAGCCGCTTTCTCGACGGCGATCGCGATCAGCAGCGACGACGCGAGATCGCCAGCGAACATGCCGCGCTCGCGACCGCGCTCGAGCTGCGCAGCGACGAAGACCACGACGCCCGCGCTCGCGGGCTGCGTGAGGCCGGCCGCGCGCTGACCTTCGCACCCGACAATCGCGAGGCCCTGACCGCACTGGGCAAGCTGCTGACCCGGCCACCCCGGCGCATGCCGCCCGAGGTGGTGCGCCGGCTCGCGCACGACGATCAGGTCGAAGGCGTTCGCGCTGCCCGCGTCGGTGCGGTGGCGGCCTGCGGATGGTTCGTGTTCCTCGCCATTCCGCTGTTCATGGGCTTGCGCGAC
This sequence comes from Deltaproteobacteria bacterium, assembly GCA_947492135.1. Taxonomy (GTDB): domain Bacteria; phylum Myxococcota_A; class Polyangia; order Nannocystales; family Nannocystaceae; genus Xiheibacterium. The sequence continues at coordinate 9,218 of CANLQR010000029.1, forward strand.
CCGATCAGCTACGCGGCCGTGCTCGCGCTGATGGTGATCATCGTGGCGTACTCGGTCCGACGCGCTGTCCGGGGCGCCTCGGGCGACTACGATGTGCTCGTCATCGCTGTGCTACAGGCGATCGTCCTGGGTCTGTCCTCGCGGCTGTTCGGTCCGTTCATGATGGTCCCGGGTCTGGTGGTCGCGACCACCGCGATGTTCGCGTTGAACGAAGCCCGCTGGCTCGGCGCACTGGTGTCCCTCGGCTGCGCCAGCCTGGTGGTGCCATGGGCACTCGAACGCCTTGGGGTGCTGTCGCCGAGCTTCACCATCGACGGCGATCAGATCGTGACGTATGCCCGCATGGCGACTTTCTCGCCGGGTTTGACGGAGGCCGCGCTGGTGATCGCAAACGTCGCCGTCGTGGCCATGGCCGGACTCGCGATCGGTCGCGCCCGCACTGCGCTCAATTCTTTGCGGCGGCAGCTCGCCGTGCAGGCCTGGCAGCTCGAGCAGATCGTGCCCGCCGACGGCTTCACGGGTTCGAAGCGTCACCTCGGCCCCGAGCTGCACGCGGGGGGCTAGCGCGCCGCGACCAGCCACCGCGAAGGTCGCGGTGGTACGCTCCCGGCCATCCATGGCTCGCATGCGTCGTCGCGGTTTTCTGTTGCGCTCCTCGGCGATTCTCGGCTCGGGCTGTTTGGTCGCACCCAACACCCACGCCGCGCTCGCCCCCACGATCCTGCGCAAGAGCGTCGCACCCATCGTCGTGGCCTCGGCCAACGGTCACCCGGCGTGCGTGGCCAAGGCCTTCGCCGAGATCATCGCCGGCAAGGCCGTGGTCGATGCGGTGGTCGCGGGCGTCAGTCTGGTCGAAGACGATCCCACCGATCACAGCGTGGGTCTGGGCGGTCTGCCCAACGAGGATGGTGAGGTCGAGCTCGATGCGTCGGTCATGGACGGGCCCAGCGGTCTGGCCGGGGCCGTTGCGGCGATCCGGCGGATCAAAAATCCCAGCCGCGTTGCGCTCGCGGTGTTGCGGTACACCGATCACGTGCTGCTGGTCGGTCAAGGCGCCAACGCGTTTGCGAGGGCCCACGGGTTTGCCGAGCAAGACATCCTCACGCCAGAGGCCCGTGAGATCTGGCTGCACTGGAAGTCCACGCTGTCCGAGACGGATGATTGGTTGCCCAAGGAGGGCAAGGACGTGCCGGCGAACGTCAAGCAGTTCTTCGGGATCACCGGGACGATCAACTGTTGTGGCGTCGATGCCAAGGGTGACATCGGCGGGGTCACGACCACCAGCGGTCTGGCGTTCAAGCTCGCGGGGCGGGTCGGCGACAGCCCGTTGATCGGCGCCGGCTTGTTCGTCGACAACGCGGTGGGCGCGGCGGGCAGCACCGGTCGCGGCGAGGCGAACATCGTGACGGCTGGCAGTCACACGGTGGTCGAGTTCATGCGCGCGGGCAAACACCCCAAGGACGCTTGTCTCGCCGCGTGCCGCCGTATCGCCGAGTCGACGCGGGCCCCCCGACTCCTGCGCAAAGACGGCCGCCCCGATTTCAATGTGAACTTCTACGCGGTCGACAAGCGCGGCCGCCACGGCGGCGCGGCCCTCTACGAAGGCGGCGAGTTCGCGGTGTGCGATGCCAAAGGCCCGCGCAAGGAATCGCTGGCGGGGTTGTTCGCGAAATAGGCGAGGAGGACGGCCCGGGCCTTCGGCGCGAGCCACGTGGGAACCTCCGACGCTGAGGTTCGGACATCGTCGCGTGCGACTTGGCCTCTTCCCGCTTCTTCTCCTGGGCTGCTCGGGCTCGGATCACGTGCCGACCGGCCAGGATCCCACGGACCCGACCGACCCGGAGACGTCCACCGCGGCTGGTGACATCTCGGAGGGGGCGCTCGCCGAAGGCTCCGAAGGACCGACGAGCGGCACAGCCGACAACACTTCGCCCACAGCCCCCTTCGATGCCTCATCGAGCACGACCACGACGACGACCTCGAGCACCGGGGGGTCCGAGGATGGCGGACCGCCGCCGGGTGAGGACTGCGCGTCGTACCCCTATCAGGCCGACGTGTTGCTCGCCGAGCGCTTGGGGTTCGGGGCTGCGACCTCAGGCGGCGATCCCACCTACGTCGTGCTGGTTGCGTCGCTCGCTGACGACGGTGAAGGCTCGCTCCGGGAGGCGCTGACCAGCCCCGACAGCGCCTGGATCGCGTTCGACGTCGAAGGTGTGATCGAGCTCGACAGCCCGATCGAGATCGCCTCGAACAAGACCGTGGATGGGCGAGGTCGGGACATCACGATTCACGGGCACCTGCGTCTCGAGTCAGGCACCCATGATGTGATCCTCAGCGACATCGCGTTGAGCGACCCTGGTGCCGACGACGGCGGCCCCGATCTCATCCAGTTGCGAGGGGGCGGCGGGGCCGATCCGTCCGACTTCGATACCCACGACGTGTGGTTCCATCACCTCGGGCTATCGCATGCCGGTGACGGGCTGATCGACATCCGCGGAGCGACGGCGATCACGCTGTCATGGTCGCACCTGTTCGACCATACCAAGGCGCTGCTCCACTGGCAGGACACCGAGGGCGGCGATGCTGCGGGGATGCGCGTCACCTATCACCACAACTGGTTCGACCACATCACGCGTCGCGGGCCCCAGTTCCACTATGGCTTGGCCGACTACTTCAACAACTACCAGGAGCAGTGGTACGAGTTCGGCGCGACCAGCCAAGAAGGCGCGCAGTTTCTCAGCGAGGCCAACATCTATGAGGCCCGACCCGGCGAGGTGTGCTTGCCGGCCTGCCCGGATCCGTCGCCGCACGGCGGCGGCAACGATTTTTTCGTGTCCAAGCGGGCGGTGGTCAGCGGTTGGGACAACACCAAGGGACGCATCCTCAGCGTGAACGACCTCGCGTTGAACGACGCAGTGATCGAACAGTTCGAGCCCGAGCAGGTGTTCACGCGCGCCGACTACTATGACGCCCAGCCCGAGCCCGCCGACGAGGCCCTACGGGCCGCCATCGTGGCGAACGCGGGACCGCGCGTCGACTACTGCAGATAAGCAGCCGGCGGCTCGAGGCCGCTGGTCGAGCTCGGCAACAGCGAACGGCATCGAGCACGCCTGGGTCGGCATCGTGTTCAAACCCGACGGCGCCGACGCCGTGCCGCCAGCACGAGGATCGCGGCCCACCACGCCGGCCGCGTGGGCTCGGTGCTCGAACAGGCGCAGCCGCTGGGATCCTGTGACCCGGCACCCGCGGTGTCGCCGGTGGTGGTGTCGCCGACCGTGCTCTCGCCGGCAGAGTTGCTCGTGGGGCCGCCAGAGCTGTCCGTAGGCCCGCCGGAACTCTCGTCCGCGGGCCCACTGGATTGCTGTCCGCCGGTGGTGGTGTCGACGCCACCGGAGCTGCCGGTGTCCTCGCCGCTGTCCCCCGAGCCACCTGAAGAGCTGGACGCGTCGCCGTTGTCGCAGGGGTCGCCGATCCCGTCGCCGTCTTCGTCGGCCTGGTCGACGTTGGCGTCGTCCGGGCAGTTGTCGACGTCGGCACATAGGCCATCGCGATCGGCATCGTCGTCCGCGTCATTGATGCAGACGTCGCAGTCGTCGCCAACGCCGTCGTCATCGGCGTCGTCTTGGGTGGGGTTGACGAGTCCGCCGCAGTTGTCGACCTCGTCGCACGCGCCGTCGCCATCGCTGTCGATGTTGGTCGCGTCGAGCGGGCAGGGATCGCACGCATTGCCCATGCCGTCGAAGTCGCTCTCCTGCTGCAGGGGGTTGTCGACCTGGGGGCAGTTGTCACACTCGTCCGCCCAACCATCGCCGTCGGTGTCCGCCTGCGATGGATTGAATACCACCGAGCAGTTGTCACAGACATCGCCGACCCCATCGTTGTCGCTGTCGCCCTGATTGGAGTTCGAGACGTCCACGCAGTTGTCGCAGGCGTCGCCGTCCGCGTCGTCATCAGCATCCTGCTGACCTGCATTGTTGACCAGCGGGCAGTTGTCGACGTCGCCGCACAGCAGATCCCCGTCGGGATCGTTGATCACCACGCCCGGGCAGACATCGCAGACATCGCCGTCGCCGTCGTTGTCCTGGTCTTGCTGGCCGACGTTCGGGTCGTCGGGGCAGTTGTCGCAGGCGTCCCCGATCGTGTCGCCGTCGGCGTCTGCTTGGCCCGGATTCGTCGCGAAATCGCAGTTGTCGCAGGCGTTTCCCAACGCGTCGCCGTCGCTGTTTTGCTGGTTCGCATTCGCCAGCCCCAGACAGTTGTCGCAAACGTCACCGTCGCCGTCGCCATCCTCGTCCTGCTGATCGACGTTCACCACCAAGTCGCAGTTGTCATCGACGTCGAGGATGCCGTCGTCGTCATCGTCGGGGTCGAGGCTGGGGGTGTAGAGGGCGATGCGCATCGCGGTCGTCTCGCTGCCGTCGAAGAACGGACAGTTCCCCTGGCCCATGCCCAGCACGTAGAACGCCTCGTACTGGGCGTTGGTTTCTCCACCGACGTAGAACAGCGCGGAGTTGTCGGAGTTTGCGCCGTAGATGTCGTTGCAGGTGCCTGCGCCGCACCCACAAAAGTTGCCTCCGTTGGGAAACCAACCCAACGTGATGGCGCTATCGCAGTTTCCTCCGCCCCCGAGGAACCCGGCACCTTCTTGCGAGTCGGTGTCGTAGGTCAGCACGGTAGGGCCGAAACCACAGACCTGCGGCGAGAACAGGCGCGCCCCGGCGATGAGCTCACCGGTGCCATCGTCGTAGGCACGCAGCCACATCTCGCCGCCGTTGAACTCGAGGCAGTTGTTCTCCCAATTCTCGGTGACGTCGTCGCCGCCGGTGTTGATGAAGCCTGCACACTGGTCCCAGCCGTCGGGCGGCGTCGGGTCGACGAAGGCCGCGAGTGGATTGAGAGTGGTACCGTCGGGGTTGCAGTCGTCGACGCTGTTGTTGGTGCACAGCGCATGCGCGACGTTTGGCAGCCCGGCGAGCCCGAGCGCCAGGCCGGGCGCGGCGAGCAGTACGGTGGAACGACGGAGTCCGACGAGGCGACGATCGTAAGGCATGGCCTCGCAAGGGTACCGCCAGCGCGCCGTGCCGTCAGCCAGTGTCGACGCGGTCGAGCCAGGTGAGCAAGCCCGTACGCATCTCGAGGTGGGAGACTCGGCGGCACCAACGCCGTCCCCGAGCCAGAACCCCTGCCGCTCACTGCGGAACGATCACCACGTCGTTGATCTGCGCCAAGCTCAGTCCGGCCGGATACGCGTACGACACATACTGGGTGAACAACGAGGTGAACGGTGTGCCCCAGCCCCAGACCGTGACACCGAAGGGCGCGTCGCTCGTCATCTCGTGGCGGCCGTTCGAACAGTTGCCGACGTCGTTGAAGTCTCCGGTGACCAGGTCGATGCGGGTGTACTCGTAGGGCCCAAGTGCCTGCCAACCATCGAGCACGCCCGCGCAGTCCAGCGTCACATCGGCGAAGGCTCCGTCCTCTTGCCGGCGAATCACCACCAGGCTGGTCTCGGAGAAGGTGGGATCGGTGAAGAACACGTAGCGATCGAGGTACTGATCGACCGGCACCACGTTGACCCACTCGGGGTCGCCCTCACCGCCGAAGTCTTGCCCCCCGGTCATGTAGGCGCCGACGTAGAACGGATGGTCCGCGTCTTGACTCGTGACGACCCAGTCGCCGGCAGATGCGAACTCCGCGACCTCGCCCTGGTTGATCATCAGTGGGGCGCCCATCGGTTGGGCCGGATCCCAGTCGAGCACCGTTCCGTCGACCAGGCCGACGATGCGCCACGGTGGAGTTTCCTCGCCGACGGCACCTGCGCGATTGCGATAGCGCACCGCGGCGTAGGAACTGCCCAGTGCGGAGATCGGCGGAATCTGTTGGTGGGCCGAGTCGCACGCGACGGCGTTGACAGGCACGTTGAGACAGCTCGCGGCCCCGAAGAATCCCACCGGTGCGCTGGTCATGATCGGGCTGCCGGTCAGCTCGACGTCTTGCGACAGCTGCAGGTGCTCACCGCGATCGAGGGTGTAGATCGCGGGCATGTCGGCGGGCGCCGCAGCGACACCACCGCCGCCAACGATGTTGGTCACCGGCAAGATCGTCACCATCGTGTTGTCTTGCTGCGCGACGATGTTGAGCGACGGCTGCGCCTGGGGCACCGCGACACTCTTGCTGTAGGCGTTGATCGCGAGATAGTTATCGTCCCATACGCTGGTGGGTAACAGCAGCGTCGCCGACGTCGCGGCCACGCTGCCACCGCCATAGGGGAGCATCTGGTAGGCGATCACCGGTCGATCGGAGCGGATGTTGAACGCGTTGCCGACGCCGGTACCGGTGACCTGAGTCTCCTGGGCCAACGCTACAGGAGCGGGGCAGTCGGGCAGGAATCCTCCCGGCGCACGCGACAAGAACAGGATCGCGACCTCACCCGGCGCGAGCCCTACGAGGCTGTCGTACGGCTGATACACCAGGTTCACGCCCTGACCCTGGGGGATGCGCACAAAGTCTTCGGGGTCGAGTTGCTGGCCGTCGTATTCGACCTCGAGGAACGCAGGTCCTTGCCAGGTGTTGGCGACGAACGAGGCGAAGCACGCGCCCGATCCGTCGGTGATGAGGTCGGTTTTCACGGCCCAGTAGTCGCAACCCACCGAGCTCTCGGTGAGCTGGGCAGCCACGCAGGGATCGGGGATGCAATCGGCGTCGAAGCAGCCTTCGTCCTCCGCGCAGGCGTCCACGGTGTCGCCGTTGCAATCGATGATCGATTGGAGATCTGCGGCGCACTGGAAGGCGCACACGCCCTGGGTGTCGCCACCGCCGCTGCTGGATGAACCCGAGGCCGAACTCGAAGAGGTTCCGGTTCCCGACGTGCTGTCGGAGGTGTCGGAAGTGGTGCCCGTGCCCGCGGACCCGGAGGTGCCGGGGCCGGACTCTGTGGCGGAGGTATCCGCGGTGGTGCTCGACGTGCTCGAATCGGTGGCCGCGGTGGTCGTCGTGGTCGCCGACACGCTGCCGTTGCCGCTGGTGTCGGCAGTGCTCGTGGCCGCGGTCGTCCCGCTCTCGGCTGTTGACGTCTCACCGGCGGTACCGCCTTGGCTCGCGACGTTGCTGGGGGAGTCGTCACCGCAGGCAAACCCCGGCAAAAGCAGCGACAGCGAGGAATACAGGCGGCGCGATTTCGACATACAGCCACCATTGTATCGGCAACCGCGTCGAATCGCGGGCAAATAGCGCCGACCGCGATGCCCGGAGCCGTCAGTCGTGGCTGTCGCCTTCGAGGGGCGGATACTCATTGCACGTGGCGGGGCCTGCCGCGTCGCCGAGTCGCGCGCGCACTCTGGCGGTCTCGCGCAGGACCGCGGCGCCGAACAGGCGGACGATCACACCCAGTCGGACCTCACCGTGTACGCGCGCGTCGACGAGCTCCGCAGCCATGCCCACTTCGGTCGCGCTGTTGATCTGGTCGAGCGCCGCGGTGACCTTGGCACGATCGGTGTCTGCCGCGAGCGGGATCCAGGCGGTCTGGCAGGACTTGTCGAGCGCGCGGGGCTCGGCGAACTCCAGCACTTCGTGCGCGGCCTGGATCGCGGTCGGGATGTGCTGCTGGCGTGGGGTTGCGCTCGTGTGCAGCAGCTCGGCCGTACCGTTGGGGTCGTGCACCAGCCAGATGTCGTCCTCGGCAAGCGGGAGCACGGCGGTGGGCACGACCGGGAGCGGGAGCTCCTCGAGCACGCCGGCGCGCACGCGGAACAGCACGGTGGGCTGTTCATCGCTGGTGATGCGGAGGTTGCACAGAAAATACGCCGAGCCCGCGCGATCGATCGCCAGGCCGCGTGGGTCGCGATCACACTCGGTGGGGATCTCGGACCACGCGCGCCCATCGAAGTGGGCCAGATAGGCGCCGTCGCCGGGAGTCGCTGGCGTATCGTCGTTGCGCCACGGCGCTTCGCCGAGCACCCACACGTCGTCGGGTGCGCGTGCGCGTAGCTCGATGGGGCTGGTGGCCAGCAGGCCGCGGCCCGGAGGCGCGAGTTCGCGATCGCGGGCGCCGGTCTCGTCGTGGTGGAGCATCACCACGCGATCGCCGTTGGCGATCGCGGCCACGATCTCGCCGTCAGGAAACGACGCGAAGCCCTGCACGGAGCGCGCCCCGAATGCGGGCGCCTTCGGCGTGCCGCGCAGCACGACGAGGCGCTTTTGCTTCGCGATGGCGCGCGCGCTCGCGGCGACCTCGCGTGCGGGCGGGCCGTCCTCTTCGTCGCCGGGGTGGGCATAGCGCGGCGCAAACGCCTTGAGCGCGAGCAATGAGCCGCTCTTCCAGCGACCGAACGCGCGCGGATACCAGTCGTACAGCCGCTCGCGCGTGGCGATCTGGGTCCAGACCGCGTTGCTGCGGCGGTACACCAGCGGCGCATCGTCGATTCCGCGCGAGCCCGACTGGGGACGGATCGCCAGGATCGTGTCTTCGGGCCAGCTTCCTCCGAGTGCCTCGGTGTCGAACCAGTTCATGCCGGCGGTGACGGCGTCGAGCTCGATCCGGCCGCCGTCGAGGCCGCGTGCCCACTGACGCTCATGCTCGATGGTGCCGTCAGGGTGCAGACGCAGCAACGCCGGGCCGACTCCGAGGAAGGCGCCGCCTTCGATTGCGAACAGGCGCAGCTCGCCGGCGCTGTTGGCCGCGGTCGCGGCGACCTTCACGAAGCGTGGCGCGTCGGCGGGCACCTTGGCGTGGCTGTTGGCCTTGGGTGGCGCTGGCACTGCGCTCGGCTGCGCGGGGGTGACGGGCGGAGCTGGTGTGGTGCTCGGCGTCGAGGTCGGCGCGGCCGCAGCGGACGGCTCGACCATCGGATCACCTGTGCCGTGTTCGCACGCGAGCACGACCAGCATCGCGGCGAGCTGGCCTCGTGACGGTCGACGTAGTTTCTGTGGCTGCAAGTCGGGCGCGATCATAGCGCGTCGCCGACCACGCGTGCGTCAGCTGCCGCGTATCGCGACGAACGAGTACCAAGCGCCCGCGACATCCGGGCATAGCACCTCGACGTGATCGATCGCCTCGCCGACCTCGACCGCGGTGGCACCGAGTTGACCGCTGCCGCGGTCGTAGATCACCTCGACATCGAGGCCGTCGATGAAGGCCAGCGCCTGGCGCCGATCGACGGTGCACGGGTCTGAACAGATGAAGTCGCAGGGCTCGTCCGCGTCCGGTTCGATCGGACACACGTCGTCGAGCAAGCCGAGCGCAAGCGGCGAAAAAAAGTCCTGATCCACCCCACCTTCGGTCTGGCCGGGAAGCGCGTCGCCGGTCATCGCGGCGAGCATCACTTGACCGCCGCGTCGGATCACGACATGGACGTTGGCCCACCACGGCACGTCGATATGCACGGCGAGCTCGATCAGATCGCCGATCTGCAGGGCGCTGGGCCCCACGCTGGAGACGTCCACGGTATGCGGACCGTCCTGGCAGGCGAGGCCCAGGTGCAGCGCCGTACCCAGCGTCCCGACCCACGTCACCACGCACGTCGTGAGCAGATCGGTGGGCTCGTGCTCCCAGCCGACCGTACTGTCGATCACCACGGCGGTCTCGATGTCCTCCGGTTGAGGATCACACGCCCAGGCCTGAGGTTCTCCTGTCGAGCTCTCCGACGAGGTGTCATCCGAGGTGCTCGAGCTCGAAGAACTCGAAGGATCATCGGTGGTGGACGACACCGACGTCGCAGTGAGCGACGTCTCCGGGCTCGTCAGAGTGAGGCTCGCCAGCGTCGGATCGGGCAGGTCGCCGGTCCAGTCGGTCAGCTGGAAGTCCGGCAGATCGAGCTTGCCCTGGATGCACCCGCCCAGCGCCAGTACGCTGGCGAACAGAAGAAGGCGAGCATCCATCGTTAGCAATATTAGCAATGAACGTGTTGGTATGTCAAGCGCGGTTGACACAAGCCGGACCCGCCCGCGTTTTGGATGCTAGCGTACACCCCGTAGTGCGACACCTGCGCCCCATCGTCGTCGTTGCGCTGCTCGTGGCCGGAGCTTGCACGCTGAGGGTTGTCCTGCACCTCCCCGTGCGCCGCGCCGATGGCCAGCCGATCGATCCGGCGCGGCTGTACGTGGCGTCCGTCTCGGTCTGCGATTCGATGGACGCCAAGGCGCCGCGGGCAACGCCGCCCGCCGAGGCCCCGCCGACGCCCTCGACCACCGACCGCGAACACATCGACGCCAAAGACCCCGCGCTGCCGGTGGTGACACTGATGGGCAGCGGCAGCAGCTGCTACCTCCACGCGACGCTCTGGGACGATGCCAACGGCAACGGCACGCTCGACCGCGGTGACGCGCTCGGGAGTCTGCCGCAAGCGGTGCATGTCGAGGACAAAGGCCTTGGCTGGTGCGGTGGCACGCCCACCGCAGCGGCGACGCTGGCGTTGTCGACGGTGGAGTGACCGCGCACGCCGGTCAGGGCGTTCGTACTGGACGCAGGCCGCGGCATTCGGGGCCCGCGCCGAGCCCCGCGATCACTTGCTCGAGGTCACTCGAGTCGTGGGGCCAGCGCCGGCGGAGCAGCTGATAGGCGCAGCGCGCCTCGTCGCGCCGACCCGCCTCGCGGAGCAAGCGGCCGAGATCGAGCAACGCGACCTTCGCCGTCGCGTGGGTCGGGTACTTGCGCACGAGCGTATCGAGCAGACGGATGGCGTCGCGCGGTCGGTGCTCGGTCATCGCCCGCTCGGCCGCGCGCGCGAGTTCAGAGGCACGCGGTGGATCTGCGGCTGCCGATGGATCCGTCGCTGGGTCCGTCGCTGGCACAACCTCGAGGACTGCGGTGGGTTGGGCAGGCGGCGGATCGATCGGGACCACCACGGCTTCGCGGACGTGCACCGCGCTCGGCGAGTCGTCCCCGTGCGACACCGCCTGATCCGTGGCTGCGTGGCCGTCGAGCACCCGCGCGGCCTGCTCTGCCTGCGCTGCCCCGCGATCGCGTGCGAGCCCCGGCCCCAGGCCCGTCCACACCAGCCACACGGCTGCGGCGACAAGCACGGCGCCCACGACCAGCGCGCGTGCTCGGGCGGCACGACGCCGCGCGACCGCTTGCACGATCTGCTCGCCGTCGATCCGCAGCGGTCCGACCCGCTGCCGGTGCGCCAGATCCACGAGCGCGGCGAGCTTGGCATCGAGTCCCAGCGGGTTGTCGTGTTCGACCAAATTCATCTCAACCACCCTCCGTGCGACCCGATGGCGGGGGCAACTCGAGCGCGACGCACAGCAGCTCCTCGGCGCGCCGCGTGCGATACGACACCGTCGACACCGGAACGCCGAGCAGCGCCGACGCCTCTTGCAGACTCAAGTGCTCGATCGCGCGGGCGGTGAAGGCCTCGCGGAGCTTGTCCGGCAAGGCGCCCAGCGCGGCGTAGAAACGAGCGAGGTGTTCGGTCGCCAGTGCGTGGTCTTCAGGGCTCGCTGACTCGCGTGGTGCCGGACTTGCGGCGTTGCGCTCGCGGGCCTCGCGACGGCGCTGCGCGTCCCACCAGTTGCGCACCTTGTTGGTGGCGATCGTGTGCAGCCAGGTCTCGAACTGCGCGTCCTGACGAAAGCCCGACAGCGCCGAGAAGGCGGCGACGAAGACCTCTTGCAGGAGATCTTCGACGCTGGTCGGATCGCCAGTCATGCGCAGAATCTGGCGGGCCACCCGCTGCTTGTGCCGCGTGAACAGCTCGGTCGTTGCGTCGACGTCACCCCGCTGGGCCGCCGCGATGACCAGCTCGGTCCCGACCTCTCGCGAACGACTCACGTCATAGGGGATTGTAGCCGACACCGCTGCGGAACTTGGACCGCGCCGCCCGGTTCCGCTCCAAGCCCGCCTAGCGATGGCGGACGATTGGTAGCTGGATGCCGATTTCGAGCCCTGCGACGAACCGCACGGGGGCAAATCGCAGGTGGTCCGATTTGCCGATCGCGCGCAGCGGCGGGGCCGCGACCTCGGCACCGGCTCGGGCCGCGAGCAGCAGACCGCTGGTGCTGCGCCACTGCGCCATCGCGGTGAGCTCGGTCGCTGAACCGAACGCGTCGTCACTGGCACGGTCGCGGGCGCGCAGCCACACGAGCTGAGGAACGACGGCGCCGCCAAACCACCAGCGCTGCCAAGGCGAGCCGACCGCGAGGCCGACGCCCAAGCGCACGCCGTCCAGCCGCAGCGAGCCGCGCCGCGCGTGCGACGAGCCCAGCTGTGCCACCGGTTGGAGGATTCGTCGCCCCCACAGCAACCCACCGCGCAGGCTTGCCCCGAAGTCGGGGTCGGCGGGCCGCCCCGCCGCGACTCGGCCGCCCGCCGCGATCCACCCCACCGGAGCTATCCGAGCCGGAACCTCGGGTGCGCTCGCGGGTCGAGTCGCATCGCGCGGGACCGCTTGGTGTTGCTCGAGCACCAGTGCAAGCGCTGCCGCCAGCTCACGACTGCGCTCCTCGACCGTGGTCCCGACCAGCACGTAGGTCCGGATCAGCTCGTCCCCACCGGCGTGACGAAGCTGCACGCGCACCGTGGCATCGTCGGCGGGTTCGATGAGGATCGTCCACGCATCGGCGCGAGGGCCCGCCCGGACGGCGAGCGCGTCGTCAACTGCAATCGGATCGACGGCGCCCGAACGCGAGGTCACGCCGCCACACAGCAGCGCCAGCGCGAACCCGGCGATCGACAGCACTGCCTATGGTGTTTGCCACGACCCGCTGGATCGAGCAACTGCGATCGATCATCCCGGCGGGGGTGGATAGCAACAACCGAGCAGGCAGTAGAAGTCGGTCGCGCACTCGGAGGTATCCACGCACGGATCACCGATCACACACTCGGCCTGATCGCATCCAGGCGGAAGTTCCTCGTCACCGAAGCACAGCTGACAGAGCTCCGGCTCGCAAGGCACGCCACAGTCATCGATCTGGTAGGTGCAGGACTCGCAGGCGTCGAGGTTGTCGAGCGAGCAGTCGGGCCCCGAGTTCAAGAAGATGTGTATCGGGCCGTCGGCGGTCTGAACCTCACAGCAGCCGAAGCAGTCACAGCCCGGCGGCACGTACTGCTCGCAGAACATGATGCACTCGGCGTCTTGGTTCGGCGGCTGGTTGTTGCAGTTGTTGCCGCCGGTGTATTCGCAGCCGATAAGCGCGCCGGGATTCTCGGGGTCGCAGCGCAGGTCCCAGATGCAGCCGTCATCACCTTGGCCACTGTTGCCGTCGAAGAAGCAGTCCTGCTTGCAGTCCATGTTGTCGCCGGGAAGCCCGGTCTGGAAGCTGCTCTCGTCGTCGTCGCACGGGCCGGTGCACTCGGGATCGAACAGGTCGGTGCTGCCGTCGCGATCGTTGTCGAGGCCGTCGCCGCACTGATAGACAGCGCCATCACAGTCGAGCGCACCGCCGGGATTGCCGGTGGTGGACGGGTCTGTGCCGCTGGAACCCTCGGTGCCGGGGTTGCTGCTCGTGTCGGTGGGGGGCTCGGTCGCGACGGTCGTCTCCGACGCGCTCGTGTCTGCCACAGTGTCGGACATGGAGGACACTGTGGTGGTCGGTGAGGACGTGGTCGGTGCGGTCGTGATGCCGCCTGACTCCGATCCACTCGAGCCACCCGTGCCCCCGGCGTCGTCCTTGCCGCAACCACTCGTCGAAGCGAGGCACAAGCACGCGAACAAGGCAGTCGTGCGATAGAGCATCGGGGTTGAGACCGGCGCTGATGGGAGGATTTCCAACCTCGGGCAAATAAAAGCCGAGTCTGGAAACCGCCGGGTCGGGACGGTCTATCGCGTCACCATGTGCCCTGGCTACCGCGCCGCGAGCGTCCCGTTCCTGTGGCTGGCGATCCTGCTCCCCGGCTGCAAGGACGAGGAACTCGATGCCTCGGGATCGGACGAGGGGGCCGTGGCTGGTGATGCTTGCGAGCCGACCACCGCCGAGGGCGACGAAGACCTGCCGTGTGCCGATGGTTTGGCGTGTGAACCGACCGACAACGGCTACCTGTGCGCGGCGCCGATCGAGCTGCGCGGTACGATCATCGATGGGCTGACCAACGCGCCAATCGAAGGGGCCGTGATCGCCGCGCTCGACGAGACCGGCGCGCCGGTGGGGGATGCTGCCCGCTCGGACGCGCTGGGTCGCTATACGCTGCGCGTCAGCGCGCGGCGTGATCCCCAGGGATTGCTGGCGGACTCGGTGCGCTGGACCTTGTTCGCGGTGGCCGCGGACTACGCGGCATTTCCGGGTGGACTGCGCTCGCCGATCCCGGTGGACGCAACCGCGCCTGTCGAGATGACGGATGACAACGAGCACACCTACACCGCGATCGAGAACGCGACGACCACGGTGGCGCTGTTGCCGTTGGCCGACGACCGCAAGGGCGGTTTCACGGTCACCGGCCATGTCGGTGGAGTGCAGCCGGGCGGCACGTTGGTCGTCGCCGAGGGTGGGGTGGTGCCGGCGCCCTATACGATCGCGGATGGCTCGGGAGCCTTCGTGCTGTTCAACGTCCCGGAGTCGACCGCGACGATCCGCGGCTATCGGCAGGGACTCGACCTGGCGCCGGCGTCCGTGGCGGCGACCGGCGATGTCGACGACCTCGAGCTCGAGGTCGTCACCGAGGGTATCGACGCGCTTGCAGCGGTCGACGGCTCGGTGAGTCTGGTGAACGCGGGTGGTGGTTTGACCACCTCGGTCGTGCTCGTGCCCAGCAGTCTGTTCGATCCGCTGCTCGAGCGCGGACCGGTGCCGTTTGGCCTGCGCGCTCCGTCACCGCCCGAGGCGCCCTCGGTGTCGGGCGCGTTCGCCATCGCCGGCGTGCCCCGCGGCGACTACCATGTGCTGGTCGCGTTCGAGAACGACGGGCTGGTGCGCGATCCCGATACGGGGATCGCTGGCACCGACATTCAACAGCTCAGCGTGCCCCCGTCCGGCGCCGCGACACTGGACGCCTCGTTCAAGGTCACCGCGGCGCTCGAGGTGATCGGACCCGGCGCCGACGCCCCAGAGATCGTCGCGACAGCACCGACGCTGCGCTGGGTCGACGACTCCAGCGAAGATCGCTACGAGGTGCGCGTGATCGATGCGCTCGGCAACGTGGTGTGGGAGCAACTCGACGTCCCCGGAGCGAGCGGCAGTGGCAACGTGGAAGTCGCCTATGGCGGATCAGCGCTGCAGGCCGGCATGTACTATCAGTTTCGTGCGACGTCGATTCGCGAGACCCCGAACAACACCAGCCCGATCTCGCGCACCGAAGATCTGCGCGGGGTGTTCGTGTTCCAGCCCTGAGGCCGGCGAGCAGGGCTCGACGTTCAACGTCGGCGACGCAAACAGATCGCGACGCACCGCGGTCCGAGCTGCTCAGAGAAACTGCGCGAGCCCTTCGATCCGAGCGAGCGCGTCGGCGGGCGCATCGGCGGGAAAACCCGCGGACGACCGCGCGAGCCGCTCGAGCCAGCGGCGATCGAGCGGGGCTGCGAGCTGCTGGTGGTGCAGTGCGGCCACAGTGGTTTGAGGTTGTCGGCCGGGCGCCGGCGGACCAAAGCCCACGGCAAAGCCCGCAAGCAGCAGGGCGGAGCGCGTCGCTGTCGCCGCGCTATACGTGTGCACCGTTGCGCCGGCGCGACAGAGCCGACGCAACGCGGTGAACGCTGCAACCGACCACAGCGCGGGGTCGGCGTGGGGTGAGAACGGATCCCAGAACACGATGTCGGCCGACCGTTCGGACTCGCCACCAAGCGCCCCGATCAGGTCGGCCACGATGACCCGCCAGCGCGTGCGAGGGGTCTCGTGCACACGCTTGGCGAGCAGGCTGCGTCCGGCAGCACCCGCGGTCGCGTCGAACCCGAACGCTTCGGCGTGCGGTGCCAGCAGTGCCAGGGCCAGCGGCTCGAGCGTTCGATCGAAGCTGACCACCTCGAGTCGCCGCGCCGCGCTCGGCAGGCGCTCCGAAACCCGCCACGCGGCGACCGCATTGGAGCCTGCACCGAGCCCGACATCCAGGAGTACCAGTGGCTCGGGATCGAACACGCCAAGGCGCCGCTCGAGATCGGACGGACCGACATACAGCGCCGCCGCTTCGATCAGTGGGCCGACGATGGGATGCATGACCTCACCGCTGGCGTGATCGAGCATCGCCGGCGCGCCGCCGCGGGTCAGCACCACCTCGAAGTGGCTTGCACGCTCGTTCACTGCGTGCCCAGCCGCTTGTCGCTGTGCTCGTGGCGATCGATGGCCTCGAGCTTGTCGTGCGCCCACGCGGCATAGCCCCCAGCTGCGATGGCGGCCCGCGCTTGGCTCATCAGCGCGTGGTAGTGGTGGAGGTTGTGGATGCACAGCAGCCGTGGGCCCAGCGGCTCACTGCACTTGAACAGATGGTGCAGATACGCGCGACTGAACTGCGCACACGTCGAGCAACCGCACGACGCATCGAGCGGTACGTCGGCGGTCGCAGTGACCCCGCGGGTGACGCGAACCCTGCCGGTCGAGGTGAAGGCGGTGCCCTGCCAGGCCAGATGGGTCGGCAGCACGCAGTCGAACAGGTCGACGCCTGCGAGCATGGCCTCGAGCAGGTCCGGTGGGGTGCCCACACCCATCAAGTAGCGCGGCTTGTGGGCCGGCAGCAGCTCGGCACAATAGTGCGTGATGCCCTCGCGCTCGGCACGGGTGTCGCCGACGGCCAACCCGCCGATGGCAAAACCGTCGAAGGCGTGCTCGGTGAGAAACCCTGCGGATTCGCGGCGTAGGCCGGTGAAGACCCCGCCCTGGACGATCGCGAACAGGGCCTGCGCAGGATTGGTCCGCGCCGCGAGACTGCGCAAGGCCCAGCGATGGGTGCGGTCCATCGCGGCGCGCGTGGTCGCCTCATCCGAGGTGGAGTCGACGCAGACGTCGAGCACCATCATGATGTCCGAGCCGATCGCGGTCTGCATCTCGATGGATTTTTCAGGGGACAGCAGGTGCTTGCGCTGATCGATATAGCTGCGAAAATGCGCGCCGTTTTCGTGGATGGTGCGGTCGCGGGGCAGCGAGAAGATCTGATAGCCGCCCGAGTCGGTCAGCACCGGACCGTGCCAACCCATGAAGTTGTGAATGCCACCGACGCGGCGAAACAGCTCGGGTCCTGGGCGCAGCAACAGATGGTAGGTGTTGCCCAGTACGACCTGCGCGCCGACGTCGCGCAAGTCCTGGGGGGTCAGCCCGGTCACGGTGGCGCGGGTGCCGACCGCCATGAACGCGGGGGTCTGGATCGTGCCGTGGCTGGTGGTGATCGTGCCACGACGCGCGCGGGATCCGGGATCGACAGCGGTGATGTTGAACTCGAGCAAGGCTAGGGTCTTCCTCGAATCGTTGGAACGGCAGCGAGCTGCGTGCGCAAGACCGCGGGGTCGGACGTTGGCGCGCGGCAGCTTCCGCGCGTGCACAAAAATGCGGTGGCGATGCCAGCCTGGGCACGCTTGCCAGCCAGTGCTGGCCACCGCGCGGCGTCGCTCGCCGAGACGCCGTCGGCACCCACTCGGGCGATGAACACGCGGCCGCGGTCGGCGTCGCGTGCAGTGTCGATCAATGCGAGGGTCGTGGGGTGATCGCGGTCGCCCGCGATCACCAGCTCCTGCATGCCGAGCGTGAACGCGTCCATCGTGGTGAGCAACGTGCCCGCCGAGGCGGGGTTCTGCACGGCGTCGTCTCGCCAGCGCGTGAGCACCTCGAGGCCGGCGTCCCACAACGCATCGTCGCCAACGAGCGCACCGATCTCGAGCCAGAGCGCCGCCGTCACGGCACCGGCGGCGGGCGTCGCCTGGTCGTCCATGTCCAGGGTGGCAACCGGCAGATCGTCCCGCAGGGCGCGACTGCGACGGACGCCGCCGCGCTGCGGATCCCAGAACTCGGTGAGCAGCGCGCGCGCCAGGGCATGAGCGCGGGCCAGATATGTGAGCTCGCCGGTGGCCGCGTGGAGCCGCAACAGCGCGCGTGCGAGCCCGGCGTGATCGTCGGCGAAGCCGTCACCGAGATCCACGCCGGCCTTCACGCCGCGGCGGACCGAATCACCGCGCGTGGCGTGGGTCTCGAGAAACGCTGCGGTGGCGATCGCCGCTTCGAGATAGCGGGGTCGATCGAGCACGCGAGCGCCCTCGATCAGGGCCTCGATCACCAGGGCGTTCCACGCGACCAGGACCTTGTCGTCGCGCGCCGGTGCGGGCCTTCGCGTGCGGGCGAGCGCGAGGGTCGGCACGGCTGCGAGCGCGACCGCCAGCATCGCTGGGTCGGGACCCGCGGTGCGCCGAAGTACACTGCGTCCCGCGAGCTCGCGATCGCCCAGGGCACTCACGCCAAACACCGCGGCGACGGCGTCGGCATCCGCGGGCTCGAGGACGGCCGCGAGCTCTGCGGGAGTCCAGGTGTAGTAGGTGCCCTCGCCGCCGGCATCGTCGGCGTCGAATCCGACGATGAACCCGCCGCCTGGAGCCGACCAGTGCGCCAGTACATCGTCGAGGAGCGCGCCTGCGGTCGCGGCAAAGTCGGGGCGCTGCAGTCGCTGCGAGGCCTCGAGATAGAGCACTGCGAGCTGGGCGTTGTCGTAGAGGGTCTTCTCGAAGTGGGGGATCCGCCAGTCAGGATCGACGCAGTAGCGGTGAAACGTGCCGCCCAGCGCATCGCGCAAGCCGCCGTCGCGCATGCGCTCGAGCGAGGTGACGACGTGAGCCGTGGCCTGCGTGCGCGCGTCATCACCACCGGACCCCGACCACCGCAGCTCGGCGAGCAACGCGGGGGCGTTGGGGAACTTCTGCCGCGAGCCAAAGCCGCCACGCACTTCGTCACGCGAGCGCGCGAGATTCTCCATCGCCTGCTCGAGGTCGGCCGCCGTAGGCACCGCGACCGCCGGGTCTGCGCCGCGTCGCGCGAGCGCGTCGAAGACCTGTTGTCCGCGCTCGGCCACCGCGTTGCCCTGCGCGATCCAATCGCCATGGACCCGCTGGGCGAGCTCGAGGAAGCCGGGCCGCCCACCGCCGGCGATGGGCGGGAAATAAGTGCCGCCGACGATCGGAATCCCGTCGGGCGTGAGAAACACGTTGAGCGGCCAGCCGGTGTCTCCGCCCAGCGCCGCGACCGCGGCGAGATACAGCGCATCGACGTCTGGGCGTTGCTCACGGTCGACCTTGATCGCGACGAAGTTCACGTTCAAAAACGCCGCGATGACGTCGTCGTCGAACGACTCGCGCTCCATCACGTGGCACCAGTGGCACGTCGAGTAGCCGATGCTCACGAAGATCGGCTTGCCTTGCGCCTTGGCCAGGGCGAGCGTCGCGGCCGACCACGGATGCCAGTCGATCGGGTTGTGCGCGTGCTGCTGCAGGTACGGGCTGGCTTCGTCGACGAGGTGGTTGCCGCTCGCGCGGATCTCGGCGGGCGTACGCTGGTGGGTCGGCGTGGGTGGGGTGACGGATGCCGAGGGTGTCGCCTGCGGGGTCGGGGCGTAGGGATCACCACACGCCAGCGCGAGCAGCACGGCGACCGCGGTGGAACGGACTTGGCGACCAGGGACCCTCATCGGCGGGCCGCGATGCTACGCGATCGGCAGCGGCGCCCGAGCACGATCGCCTTTGGCGGTGTGCGGGTGTGCAGGGGTGATTAGGCGCAGGCCGTCGCGCCGCTCGAGGCGGCGCTCGCCCGGGACTGGTTGGCCACACCCTGACGCGCCGCGCCGCCGCGGATCTGCGAAGCTCCGACGGTCATGGCCACCGATTGGACCGAGCTTCCGGGATTTCCGCGGACCTTCGCTTCGCAGTGCGCGCCGTGGACGAGCTCGGTGCGCTTCGTGAACGGGGTGCGCGAGATGAAGGGCGGCAAGTCGGTGACGCTGTCGGGCGCCAAGGCCTTTGTGCAGGGCCTCGAGATGGCGCTCATCGAGGGGCGACGCAAGCAACCGGACGTGGCTGCGTTGGTGGACGCGGTGCTGGAGGCGCATGCACGGCACATCGACGTCGTCGAGTGGTGCC
>CANLQR010000030.1 GCA_947492135.1 Deltaproteobacteria bacterium
CGCCGGACAATTTCTGCTTTTCTCAACTTCACCGGAAGTGCGCTCCTGTCGGTTCGAGATGCTGGTCGGGAAACCGCTTCTCAGACCATCACAGGCAGCGTTCTTCCGGCTTTTCACACCCTAGATCCGCGTGTGGTTACGCAACTCGGTGGTGCACTGGGCCGTCACGTCGTGGGTGCCGCCAAAGCTACTGCCACGTCTCGACTTCTCCGCGGGCATCCCTGCGGTACATCACACCCTGGTCGCGGTTCCGATCCTGCTCACCAGCGGGGAGGAAATCGACGAGCATCTCGAGTTGCTCGAGGTGCGGTTCCTCGCCAACCGTGATGCCAATCTACACTTTGCGCTGATCAGCGACTTTCGCGACGCCACTACGGAATGCGTCGACGGCGATGACGCCCTCGTGGGTCGCGCCGAGTCGGGGATCGCTGCGCTCAACGACAAGTACGGCCCGAGCTTCTTGCTGTTCCACCGCGCCCGCTGCCACAACGTCAGCGAGCGGGTCTGGATGGGCTGGGAGCGCAAGCGCGGCAAGCTCGAGGAACTCAACGCCGCGCTGCGGGGCGACTCGCGGGGTTTCTCATCGATCGTCGGACCACTCGATCGCGTGCAGGACGTACGCTACGTGATCGCATTGGATGCCGACACCCAGCTGCCCCGCGACGCGGCACGCACGCTGGCAGCGACGAGCGCCCACCCACTCAACCGACCGGTCTACGACCCCCAGCTGGGCCGTGTGACTGCCGGATACTCGATCCTCCAGCCGCGCGTGAGCGTGACGATGGAAAGCGCAGGGCAGTCGCGGTTTGCGGCGTTGTTCGGCGGCGAGCCTGGGATCGATCCGTATTCGCGGGCGGTGTCGGATGTGTACCAGGATCTATTTGGCGAGGGTTCATTCGTCGGCAAGGGCATCTACGACGTCGACGCGATTCGTACGGCGCTGGGTGGGCGACTGCCGGCCAACCGCGTGCTCAGTCACGACCTGCTCGAAGGCGCCTATGGCCGTGCGGGGCTGGTCAGCGATGTCACCTTGTTCGAGCACTATCCCTGTGCGCACTCCGCCGATGTGAGCCGTCGACACCGGTGGATGCGCGGTGACTGGCAGCTGACGCCTTGGCTGGGGTGGAGAGTTCCGGCCGGCGAAGGGGCCGCGAGCTCCTGCGATCCGCCGAACGCGGGCAAGCCGGCGCGCGTCGCCAATCCGATCACGCTGTTGTCGCGGTGGAAGCTCCTGGACAACCTCCGGCGGACACTCGTGCCGTTCGCTGCGCTGGGGCTGCTGTTGCTGGGCTGGACGCTGCCGGGCGCTGCGTTGTTCGTCACGCTGTTCGTCGTCGCGATCGCCGTGGTGCCGGGGCTGCTCGCGGTGGCCTCGGGCCTTGCGCGCCGGTCCGGCGAGCTGACATGGCGGCGGCACCTCGCCGTGATTGGCCGAGACTTCGGCCGTCAGCTCACCCGCGAATTCATCGCGCTGGCGTCGCTGCCCCACGATGCCTGGCTCGGGATCGACGCGATCGCTCGGACGGTCGTGCGAGTGCTCGTGACTCGCCGCAAGCTGATCGAGTGGCGCACCGCGAGCGATGCCCAACGCAACGCGCGCAACGACATCGTCGGATCGTATGTGGCGGGCTGGATCGCGCCCATCGTGGCGCTGGTGACCCCGCTCGCGCTGCTCGTTCCGGGCCCGGTCGAACCTCGGGTCTTGTGGTTGGCGGCGCCCATGCTCGTTGCCTGGCTGGCAGCCCCGGCACTCACGTGGTGGCTCAGCCAACCGATCTCACAGGCGCGGCCCAAGTTGGCGCACGACCAGCTGATCTTTCTGGGGGCGCTCGCGCGTCGGACCTGGAGATTCTTCGAGACCTATGTCGCGGCGGAGGATCACTTCTTGCCGCCGGACAACTTCCAAGAAGATCCTCCACGCGGGATTGCCCATCGCACCTCGCCGACCAACATCGGATTGTCGCTGACCGCGAGCCTGGCTGCCTACGACTTCGGGTACATCGACACCAGGGCGCTCGTCGACCGCACGCGTCGGACGTTCGCCACGATGCAGCGGCTCGAGCGCTACCGTGGCCATTTCTTCAATTGGTATGACACGGTGAGCTTGGCGCCGTTGGTACCCCGCTATGTCTCGACGGTCGACAGCGGCAATCTCACCGGTCACCTGCTCACGCTGGCCAGTGGACTCGAGCAACTCGCGGGCGAGCCTGTCGTCCAGACCACGTTGTTTGCGGGCTTGGTGGAAACTCTGGACGCCTTCGCATCGGTCGCAGACCCGCAGGCCATGGGGCTCGCGGCGCGCCAGGAACCAGCGCGGACCCGCATGCATGGTGATGCAGTGCTGCCGTTGGTGGCCGAGTTGCAGGGCGCGTTGCGACGGACCGCCGCCGACCCCCCGCGGACGCTGACCGCTGTACGCGGTGTGTTACTCGGGTTGGAAGCACCGGCAGCCCAGCTCGTGGACGCGGCCACGGCCACGGGGGACACCGAGTTGCGGTGGTGGTCGACGGCCTTCGCGGACCAGCGCAGCAACGCCCTTGCAGCGCTCGAGTACAGCGCGCCGTGGGCCGCGATGCTCGCGGGCCACGCCGCCGAACTCGGCGAACACCTCGCCCATCTCGATGGGATTCCGACGTCGCACGCACTCGCCAAGAGCGAGTTTGCCGCCGAACTCGGGCCCGGTGCTGTCCGCGAGGCCGTGTTGCTGGGCTCACTGCGGGCTCGCCAGTGCACCGGCGAGCTCGCCGAACTCGCGGCCTTGGCGCGAGACTTGGGCGAGGTCGAGTACGACTTTCTCTACGACCGCGACTGTCATCTGCTTTCGATCGGCTACAACGTCGGCGACCATCGCCTCGACGCCGGCTTCTACGACTTGCTCGCGTCCGAGGCGCGGCTCGCCAGCTTCATCGCTATCGCCTACGGCAAGTTGCCGCAAGAGCACTGGTTCAGCCTGGGTCGGGTGGTCACGAGCTTTGGCGGGCGTCCGGCGCTGTTGTCGTGGAGCGGCTCGATGTTCGAGTACCTGATGCCGTTGCTGGTGATGCCGACCTACGAGGGCACGCTGCTCGATGCGACCTACCGGGTGGTCGTGGCTCACCAGATCGACTATGGCCGCGAACTCGCGGTGCCGTGGGGCGTGTCGGAGTCCGGCTACAACAAGACCGACACCCAGTTGAACTACCAGTATCAAGCGTTCGGCGTACCCGGCCTCGGCTTCAAGCGCGGGCTCGGAGATGACGTGGTCATCGCGCCCTACGCGACGGTGATGGCGTTGATGGTCGATCCCCGGGCGGCGTGCTCGAACCTGCTGCGATTGGCCAACGAGGGGCAACTCGGTGGGTGTGGCTTCTACGAGGCGGTCGACTACACCGCCTCGCGACTGCCACCGCGCAGGCCGAGCGCAACCGTGCGCTCGTACATGGCTCACCACCAGGGTATGTCGTTGCTCTCGTTGGTGTACTTGCTGCGCGATCGGCCGATGCAGCGCCGCTTCCTCGGTGATCCGGCACTGCGCGCCACCGAGTTGTTGCTGCAAGAGCGCATCCCCCGAGTGCCGCCGATATTCCCTCACCCTGCGGAGGCCGGGGGACCGCGCGAGGGCGCAAACGAAGCCGGCTACGAGCTGCGCGTCTTCAGCTCGCCCACCACTGCGGTGCCCGAGGTTCAGCTGCTGTCGAACGGGCGCTATCACGTGATGGTCACCAACGCTGGCGGGGGCTACAGCCGTTGGGGTGAGCTCGCGGTCACACGATGGCGCGAAGATCCCACGCTCGATGCCTGGGGCGCCTTCGGCTACCTCCGCGACGTGACGACGGGCGAGTTCTGGTCCTGCGCGCACCAGCCGACACGCCGCCGTGCGGCCCGCTACGAGGCCATCTTTTCCCCCGGACGGGCCGAGTTCCGCCGCCGCGATGGCGATATCGAGACGCACACCGAGATCAGCGTTTCGCCCGAGGACGATGCCGAGCTACGCAGGGTCACCATCACCAATCACGGAACTAGCCCGCGGACGATCGAGCTGACCAGCTATGCCGAGGTCGTGCTCAACACGCCGGCCGCCGACGCCGCGCATGCGGCGTTCAGCAACCTCTTCGTGCAAACCGAACTGCTCGCCGCCAAGTCGGCGATTCTCTGCACGCGCCGCCCCCGCTCGGCCCACGAACACCCCCCCTGGATGTTCCACATGATGACCGTGTCGGGCACGTTGGCCACGACACCGTCGTACGAGTCCAGCCGAGCGGCGTTCATCGGGCGCAACCGCTCGACCGCCGATCCGATCGCGATGCACGTTGCCAGGCTTGGTGACGGCGCGGGAGCCGTGCTGGATCCGGCGATCGCGATCCGAAATACCGTCGTGATCGAGCCGCTGGGTACCGCACGATTCCAGCTCGTGACCGGAGTCTCTGCCACGCGCGAGGGCGTGCTCGCGATCATCGAGCGCCACTGTGATCATCACGCGGCCGAGCGGCTGCTCGAGCTGTCGTTTACCCACAATCAGGTCGAGCAGCGTCGACTCGGGATCAACGACGGCGAGAGTCAGCTCTACGAACGCCTGGCGGGATTGGTGCTGTACAGCGATGCGTTGCTCCGCGCGCCACGCAGCGTGATCGCCCGCAATCTCAAGGGCCAGGCGGCGCTGTGGGGCTACAGCATCTCCGGCGATCTGCCGATTGTCCTGGTGCGGATCGCCAGCCTCGAGCACATGGAGCTCGTGCGTCAGGTGGTCAAGGCCCACGGGTACTGGCGCAGCAAGGGGCTGATCGTCGAGGTGCTGATCTGGAACGAGGATCCCAGCGGGTATCGCCAAGAACTCCAGGAGCAGATCATGGCGGCGCTCGGTCCGCTCGGAGAGGTCAACCTACTCGACCGGCCTGGCGGGGTGTTCGTGCGCCGTAGCGAACAGATCTCGGAGCTCGATGGCGTGTTGATCCAAACCGTGGCGCGCGTGATCCTCCGCGACGACGCAGGCACCCTTGCCGAGCAGATCGAGCGTCGTGCGGTGCGGGTCGAGTTGCCGGCCGCCCTGCGGCCCGGCGAGGAGCGAAGGCTCGCCGCTCCAGGAGCGCGGGTGCAGTCGACCGCGGTGCTGCCGAGATTCGAGCGCGACGACCTGGCCGCCTTCAACGGCATTGGCGGCTTCACGGCCGATGGACGCGAGTACGTGATCACCACGGGTCCCGGCAGGCCAACACCGTTGCCGTGGTCCAACGTGCTGGCCAACCCGTGGTTCGGCACCGTGGTCAGCGCCAGCGGCGGCGCGTACACCTGGTGCGAGAATGCCCATGGCTATCGGCTGACCCCATGGCACAACGATCCGGTCAGCGACACCAGCGGTGAAGCCCTATACCTGCGCGACGAAGTCGACGGCGCCGTGTGGTCGGCGACCCAGTTACCCGCCGGGGACGATCAACCGTACCTCACCCGCCACGGCTTCGGATACACGGTCTTCGAGCACACCACGGCCGATGGTATCGCGACCACGCTGACCACGTTCGTGGCCACGGACGCGCC
The DNA here is from genome assembly GCA_947492135.1 of Deltaproteobacteria bacterium. Classification (GTDB taxonomy): domain Bacteria; phylum Myxococcota_A; class Polyangia; order Nannocystales; family Nannocystaceae; genus Xiheibacterium. The sequence continues at coordinate 5,512 of CANLQR010000030.1, forward strand.
CATCAAGTTCTTGTTGATCGAGGTGCACAACCGTTCGGGACGTGCGCGAAGACTCTCCTTGACTGCGTACTTCGAGCTGGTTCTGGGTGTGGACCGAGCCACCAACACGCCTCATGTGGTCACGGAAGTCGATCATCGAACGGGAGCGCTGCTGGCACGGAACAGCTATGACGCGGAGTTTGCCTCGCGGGTTGCATTTCTGGATGCCAGCGAGGAGAACCGATCCGTCAGTGGCGACCGCACCGAGGTGATCGGGCGCAACCGCGGCCTCGACGATCCGGCGGGCCTGCATCGCGTGCGGCTGTCGGGTCGGGCTGGTGCCGCCCACGATCCCTGTTTTGCGCTGCAGGTCGCGATCGACCTCGCCGATGGGCAAAAGCGGGAACTCGCGTACACCTTCGGCTCGGGTCGCGACCGCGACGACGCTCGTCACCTCGTGACGCGGTTCCGCGGGGTCGGGGCGGCGCGCAAAGCTCTGGACGGGGTCTGGAAGTATTGGGCGCGCACGCTCGGCGCGGTCCATGTCCAGACACCCGATCCAAAGCTCGATTTTTTGGTCAACGGTTGGCTGGTCTACCAGGTGTTGGCATCGCGGATGTGGGGCCGCAGCGGGTTCTATCAGTCGGGCGGCGCGTTCGGCTTTCGCGACCAGCTTCAGGACGCCATGGCCCTCGTGCATGCCGAGCCAGTGCTACTGCGCGATCAGATCGTGCGTTGCGCGTCGCGGCAGTTTCGCGAAGGCGACGTCCAGCATTGGTGGCACCCGCCGCTGGGGCGGGGGGTACGGACGCGGATCTCGGACGACTACCTGTGGCTGCCGTATGCCGTGTGTCGCTATGTCGCCGCCATCGGCGACAGTGGGCTGCTCGACGAGCCCGTGCACTTCATCGAGGGCCGCACCGTCAACGCCGACGAGGACAGCTACTACGATCTGCCCGTTCAGTCCGAGGGGACGGCGTCGGTCTACGAGCACTGCGTGCGCGCGATCGAGCACGGACTGCGGTTTGGTGTCCATGGCCTGCCGCTGATGGGCACGGGCGATTGGAATGACGGAATGAACCTCGTCGGTGAGGGCGGCCAGGGAGAGAGCGTGTGGCTCGGCTTTTTCCTGCATGACGTGCTGGTGCGGTTCGCTGGGCTTGCACGGACTCGAAACGATGGTGAGTTCGCCGAGCGATGTACCGCGCAAGCCACCCGGCTCGCGGCGGCGATCGAGGTCGGCGGGTGGGATGGCGAGTGGTACCGTCGCGCCTACGACGATCACGGGCGTCCGGTGGGCTCGGCGACCAACGAGGAGTGCCAGATCGACTCGTTGCCGCAGAGCTGGGCGGCACTCACGGGCCTGGGCGATCCCGAGCGCACGCGCCGTGCCCTCGCCGCCGTCGACGCGCGGTTGGTCCGTCGCGATCTCGGCGTCATCCAGCTGCTCGATCCGCCTTTCGATACCGCCGATGTCAACCCCGGCTACATCAAGGGCTATGTGCCGGGGGTGCGCGAAAACGGTGGGCAGTACACGCACGCGGCCATCTGGGCGGCGATGGGCTTCGCGGCGGTGGGCGATGCCGCCCGCGCCTGGGAGCTATTCAACCTGATCAATCCGGTTCGCCACGGTGACGACGAAGCGGCGATTGCAACCTACAAGGTCGAGCCCTACGTCGTCGCCGCCGACGTCTATACCAATCCCCAGCATGCAGGACGCGGCGGCTGGACCTGGTACACCGGCTCCGCAGCGTGGATGTATCGCTTGATCACCGAGTCGCTGCTCGGACTGCGGCTCGAGGTCGATCGGCTGCGCATCGAGCCGGTGCTCGCCCCCGGCTGGGCGGGCTACGCGATCCACTACCGATATCGCGAGACCGTCTATCATATCCGGGTCAAGAATCGCGGCGGCGGGGCGGCGGTGACCCGGGTGAGCTGCGATGGTGTCCCACAGCCCGGTGGGTCGATCATGCTGCGTGATGATCGACAGGAGCACCAGGTCGAGGTCGAGGTCGGCGGCCCGGGCTGAGGCCTACTCCACCCGACGCGCCCACGCCAGAACGCCACAGTGTGGCACCGCGTGGCGTGGCGAGCTTGCAAGGACCTCCGACGCGGGCGCGGCAGGCGGCAGCGATCCAAGGCGGCATCGGCCGGCATGCGCCGGCATGGGGCGGCATGGGTCTTGTACTGCACGGTCACGATGACTCTTCAACCAACTCTCTGTGGCGCTGCCTTGGTGTTGTGTCTCGGTGCCGCGTGTGGGACTTCGAGCGAAAACCCCCAGGGCGAGGGCGGGAACTCGGGTGGCGACGGAACTGGATCGAGCGCGACGGCGCCGAGCGATACGAGCGCGGACGCGAGTGCGGACGCGAGTGCGGACGCGAGCGCGGACGCGAGCGCGGACGCGAGCGCGGATGGGAGCGCGGATGGGAGCGCGGATGGGAGCGCGGACGCGAGCGCGGACGCGAGTGCTGACGCGAGTGCTGACGCGAGCGCCGACGCGGGAACCAGCGGCGAGTCGAGCGATGACACCAGCGGTTCGAGCAGCGGGGAGAGCGGAGGCGATCCGGATGGCACCGTGGACCTGGGAATGGCCGGCGCGTTCACGATCCTGGCCAAGACCGGCATCTCCAACGTGCCGCCCACCGCGATCATCGGTGACATCGGGGTCAGTCCCGCTGCCGCCACCTACATCACAGGCTTTTCGCTGATTGCCGATGCCACGAATGTGTTCTCGACCTCGACGCAGGTCACAGGCCGGGTGTACGCCGCCGACTACGCGCCGCCGACCCCAGCGAACATCGGCATCGCGGTGCTCGACATGGAACTCGCTTTCACGGATGCCGCCGGTCGTGCGCCCGACGTCAACGAGCTCGGCGCTGGGGACATCGGTGGAATGAGCCTCGCTCCGGGTGTCTACAAGTGGGGCACCGGCCTGTTGATCCCCACGGATGTCACGCTGGATGGGGCTGCGAACGACGTGTGGATCTTTCAGGTCGCCGGTGACCTCACGATGAGCAGCGCGACGAATGTGCTGCTGATGGGTGGTGCAGCGCCGGAGAACATCTTCTGGCAGGTGGCGGGGCTGGTGGATCTCGGAACCACTTCGCACTGCAAAGGGACGGTTCTGACGCAGACCTCGGCGCGACTCGGAGCCGGCGCGTCGATCGACGGCAGACTGCTGGCACAGACGGCGGTCACGCTCGATGGCAACACGGTGGTGGGACCGAATCGATGACCGCGACGACACGATCCAGGAGTGCTGCTCGTCGCGAGCTTCATGGGCTGGCAACCATGCTGCTGTCGCTGGCCGCTGCCTGCGGACAAGACGCAGACGCCGTGACCGGCAGTGGCGATGCCAGTGAGGCCTCGAGTGCCACTGCCGAGGATGGCACCAGCGCCGGCGTGACCGACTCGAACAGCGACTCGGGCACGACGCAGAGTCCGGACACACCGACTGCTCCCGTAGAGCTCGGCATGGCCGGGAACTTTGCCATCCTCGCCAAGAGCGGAATCTCCAACGTACCGCCGTCGGCCGTCACCGGGGACATCGGTGTCAGTCCGGTCGCCGCGACCTACATCACCGGCTTCTCCCTCACCGCCGACGCCACGAACGCCTTTTCGACTTCCGCGCAGATCTCGGGCCGGGTGTATGCGGCCGACTATGCCCCGCCCACGCCCTCGTCGATGACCACTGCGATCGGCGACATGGAGCTTGCGTTCACCGATGCAGCCGGCAGGCCCGCCGACTTTACCGAGCTGGGCGCGGGGAACATCGGGGGCAAGAGGCTGGAGCCTGGTGTCTACAGGTGGGGTACCGGTCTGCTGATCCCGACCAATGTCACGCTCGAAGGCAGCGCGACCGACGTCTGGATCTTCCAGGTTGCCGAGGATCTCACGGTGAGCAACGGCACGAGTGTCGTGCTTGCCGGTGGAGCCGTCCCCGAGAACGTCTTCTGGCAGGTGGCCGGCCTGGTGGACCTCGGCACGACCTCACACTGCGAAGGCGTGGTCCTGACGCAGACGTCGGCGCGGCTCGGGACTGGCGCGTCGATCGTGGGCCGGTTGCTCGCGCAGACGGCCGTCACGCTCGACGGCAACACGGTCGTCGAATCCACGCCGTAGACAGGCGGCCAGATCGCCGCCAAGCGCGGCACTAACCGGCCGGCAGGCCCGAGCCGAAGTACGTCGTCATCGCGATCCCTTGGTCGAGAGAGATCAGCTTGAGGAGAGCTCCGACGGCGCGGGCTCGCTTCGAGCGGTCGTAGTCGAAGGCCGCGAGGACGCGCGGGACGACGATCTGCAGATAGATCGAGTACGCGCCCATGTACACCTGGGGCTCGAGCCCGATGCGCCTATGCACGCGCCCGATGCGTAGCCGGTCCTCGAGGTAGGCCTCGCCGTACTCGCCGCTCGTCAAACGGACAAAGTAGTCCTTCTGAAGATTCTTGACGCGTCCGAGTGTCGCCGGGTCTTCGAAAAACGCCCGAATGGTAGGGAACTCGAGCCACCGCTGGTACAGCTCGGTCATCACTTCGTGGGCGTAGGTCTTCGCGACGAGATGCAGTTCCGCGAGCACGGCCACGTCGTCGGGCCCGAACCCGACGAACGCCTTGCGGCGCTCCCACTCCTGGCTCGAAATGTCCGGCTCACCGCACTCTTCGGTCCTCGGTTGCGGTCGCACGTGCGAACGATGCCCTAGAAACCGCCTCGGTTGTCGAGAAAGAAATGCGCGGGCTCGAGCGGGTTGCCCGCGTCGACGAGCTCGAAGTCGTCGAGGATCCAATCGAACGGTGGGTGCTCGTACTCAGGTCGCCTCGCGATGCGACTTGGCTACCGCGCTCGCTACTCGGGTGGATCGTCGCCGAATAGGGTGCCGACGGCCAACTCGATCGCATCGAAGGGCTCGGGGCGGACGGTCTCGCCGCGCTCGGAACGCAGGACCGTGATGTAGCCGGCCTCGCTCCAACGCAAGACCGTCAGCGTAGCGTCGCGCGGATCGACGAGCCAGTAGTTGGGAACGACAGCCAGGTGATAGAGGCGAAGCTTCTTCACCGTGTCGTTGTTCGCGTTGCGCGGGGAGACCACCTCGCAGATCCAGTCGGGTCGATCGCTCACCGGAGAACCGGACGGGCGCACGGGCACGCGCTCGCGCCGCCAGCCGAGCACGTCGGGCCGGACAATCTCGCTCGCGAGCACGATCTCCACCTCGGTTGCGATCCACCAGCCGCCCGGCCCACCGCTGCCACCGCGGCGTTGGTAGGGCGGGAGGATCGCACCCGCGACGCCCGCCTGTGCGGCCCCGTGCTCGCCGGTCGGCGTCGCCTTCTCGACGATCTCGCCATCGAGCAGCTCGTGGAATCGCTGCTCGGGTGGGATCGCGAGAAAGTCGGCAAGTTTCGCGCCGCGCGCCGCGTTCGAGGTCACAAAGACATGATCGCCAGCTCCGGGTTGGCTGGCAAGCGTGGGCCCGACGGACGGCGGGCGTTGGGTGGGCGCGGGCGCTCGGCGGCGCCAGTTCGCCACACTTTCGCAAAGTCACCGCCGCAGCGATCGTGCGCGGTCATGTGGCGCACTTGCAACGGCGTGGCACGAGTGCATGGGTAGCGCTGAACTTTCGGCCGTGATCTCGGCCCTGTGCCCTGGCACCGGCGATGCACTGGGGTGCTGGCGTCGCTCGCTTTGCCGGCTTCCATCGCCATCCCACGCCCCGAGGTCAACGCTCATGTCCCTGTACTCCACCTTTCCTCTGCTGCTTCAGCTCGCCTCCATGGAACTCGCTGACGCCTGCTCTTCCGAAAGCCAAGGTGTGTCGTTTGTGCAGTCGGTGCTGCCGCCGCCGGCTCCCGATCCGACGCCGGCTCCCGATCCGACACCGACACCCGATCCGACACCGACACCGACACCGACGCCCAAGCCCAAGCCCAAGCCCAAGCCGAACCCGAATCCGCTACCAACGCCGCTACCGCCCCAGCCGCTGCCGCCGAATCCGATGACGCTGGGCGCTTGAGAGCGTGCGTTGCCCGACCCCTCGTTGCCCGACCTGCGAGTTCAGCCATGCCCAATCAACACGCCTACGTCTCCATGATCTTCGGCAACGACGACTACGTCCCAGGGCTCGAGGTGCTCGGCCGTTCGTTGAGCGACACCGGTACGACGATCCCCCGCGTTGCGATGGTCACCGCCGACGTCTCCGCACAAGCGCGCGCGCGACTCGTGGCCCAGGGCTGGGAGATCCGCGAGGTCGAGCCGATCGCGAACCCTGCCACGGCGCTGTTGATGGCGCGCTTCGGCAATGTCTTCACCAAGCTACGGGCGTGGGGCCTCACCGAGTACACCAAGGTCGTCGTGCTCGACGCCGACACCCTGGTGGTGCGAAACATCGATGAGCTGTTCGAACGGCCGTCATTGTCGGCCGCGCCGGACTTTCTGCTCCCGGACCGCTTCAACTCCGGGGTGATGGTGCTCGATCCATCGACAGACGTGCTCGAGCACATGCTCAGTGTCTTGCCGTTGTTCGGGAGTTACGACGGGGGTGACCAGGGCTTCTTGAACGAAGTGTTCGAGTGGTACACGATGCCGCCGGCGCATCGTCTCCCGTCCGCGTACAACACCCCGCAGTTCATCTACCAGTACATCAGCGGCCACGAGCTGTTGCGTGATCGGTTGCTCGGCGAGATCAAGATCGTCCACTACACGGTCCAAAAGCCCTGGCTCAACACCGCCGGCGTCACCGGTGGCTCGGCGCTGTGGTGGGCGGTCCACGACCGCGTCCATCCCGAACAGGCCAGCGCGTGGCGTCTTCGTGCCCATCAGCTCGGCGACTGGTCGTTCCGGCGCGGCGTCGCGATGGTCGCGGGTTGATCCTCCCGCAGCCGTGGTGGCGCAACACCACTGTCTACCACGTGTACCCGCGATCGTTCGCCGACGGCAACGGCGACGGCGTCGGCGATCTGCTCGGTGTCATCGCTCACCTCGACTACGTCGAGGACCTCGGCGTCGAGACGATCTGGCTATCGCCCTTCTATCGCAGCCCCCAGGCCGACTTCGGCTACGACATCACGGATCACACCGACGTCGACCCGCGCCACGGCTCGCTCGCCGACTGCACCCGTCTGTTCGACGAGATCCACAGCCGGGGCATGAAGGTCGTCCTCGACACGGTGCTGAACCACACCTCGATCGAGCACCCGTGGTTCGCCGCGTCCCGCAGCAGTAGGGACGATCCCAAGCGCGACTGGTACATCTGGCGCGACGGTCGAAGGCCAGGCGGCCGCGCTCGGCCCAACAACTGGCGCACCATGCTCGGCGCCGGCGGCTGGCACCACGACCCCGCCACGGACCAGTGGTACTGGGCCAGCTTTCTGCCGTTCCAGCCCGATCTCAATTGGCGCAACCCCGAGGTCAAGGCCGCGATGTTCGGCATCGTGCGACACTGGCTCGATCTCGGCGTCGATGGGCTGCGCCTCGACGTGTTCAACGCCATCTTCAAGGACGCTTCGTTCGCCGACAACCCACGCTCATTCCGGCCGCTACCCACCGAGTCGAACCCCGAGGGTTTCTTTCAGCGACCGGTGCATACGCTCGATCACCGCGACACCTTCGCGCTTGCCCGTGAGCTGCGGGGACTCGTCGACAGCTACGATCCACCGCGCTTTGTCGTCGGCGAGGTGATCGGTTCCTCGGGCATCCTGCGCGAGTACGTCGGCCCGGCGGGCGAGGGGCTGCACCTCGTCTTCATGTTCGACACGATGGGGACGCGGTTCTCAGCCGAGGGGTTTCGCCGGTTGTTGGCGGATGCGGAGTCCGCCTTTCCGGCGCCGCTGCAGCCGACGTGGGTCTTCAGCAACCACGACCGGCCCCGCGCGATGCTCCGGCTCGGGGATGACCCGCGCAAGGCCAAGTTGCTGGCGATGTTCCAGCTGACGGTCCGCGGCGTCCCGTTCATCTACTACGGGGAGGAACTCGGGCTGTCCCACGTCGATATCCCCATCGAGCTAGGCCTCGATCCGATCGCGGCACGCTTCCGCTGGGTTCCGCGATGGCTCGCCCGTCGCCTGCGCGGCCGCGGCATCCTGCTCAACCGCGACGAATGCCGATTGCCGATGCCGTGGACCGCGGAAAAACACGCCGGCTTCAGCCGCGACGACGTCGTGCCCTGGCTGCCGTTGGACCCCCGCAGCGGCACCATCAACGTCGCCACGCAGAGTGCGGACCCGGGCTCGCTGCTCTCGACCTATCGCCGGTTGCTGCGACTTCGCCGCAACCATCCCGCCCTGCACGACGGCGCGGTTGTGCTGTCGTCGGTCAGCCGGCCCACGGCGGTGCTCGCCTATCGACGCGTCGCCGACAGCGAACAAGCGCACGTGATGCTCAACATCAGCGACGCCGCCGTCGACGTCGAACTGCCGGCGGGTGTCCACGCGCTGCACAGCACGGTCGGCCCCGGCGTCGAGCTCAGCTGGGGTCGACGACGATTGGCGCCGTACGAGGGGATCCTGTGGCTCTCGGCGGACGCCGCCGGCGCGGACGCTGAGGCAACAACAGCGCCACTCCGACGGTGAACGCGATGTCGGTGTCGAACGCTGCGTCCGCGTCGCGTCGAGCGGTGTTGTGGAGATACGTCAGCGCGTCGACGCGGATCGAGAGCCACGGCACTCGCGGGTAGATCCGGACCCCACCGCCAATCACACCGAGCGCCCGCCAGTCGGTGGCGATGTAGAGCACACCGGCTCCGAGTTCGCCGAAGAGATCCATCTCGAGCGCGTTGCCCTTGCCCATCCGCAGACCCGCCACCATCGGCAGCTCGAGGCGTCCGTGGACGAGGTGGACGAAACGGCCGCGGACGGTGTCGAGGCCTCCGAGTCCTCGCGAGAGGCCATAGGCAGCCCCGACGCCGAGCCTTGCCAGCGGGTAGTAGGTAACCTGACCGGCGACGATGAACGACTGCCCGATCGCGCGCCCGGTGATGCTACCGCCCTCGACGTCGAGCGCGATCTGGTTGCCGCGCAGTCGGCGTCTCGTGGGGTCGAATACGGGGTCCTGCGCCGGTGCGGCGACCAGCGCCAGCAGCATGGGGACTGTGGTGAGCATGGGGCGGCGGCCGCGGGGCTAGTCCTTTGCCTTCGGACCGCGGCGATAGCTCATCGTGAAGCTCAGGGTCTTGGGCAGACGATCAGCCTTGATCGTCGTCGTCACGGTGACCCGCTCGCCGTCGGCGGCGAGCACGAAGGCGTTGTCGCTCACGCTCTGCTCGCCGACGAAGTGCTGACGGATCTCATGGTCACCCACGATGCGATGCTGGACCTTGAACTCGTCGCCATTGGGGTCCTCCCAGTTGATGGTCGAGCCGTCGCGCGGGGCCGAGACCGTGGGTTGGCCAGGCCGCTCCACCGTGATCTCGTCGTCCGTGACACGCAGCTCGAGCGCGGCGCTGGGCTGGTTGGACTCGCGCAGGCGCTTGCGCGCGATCGGCCGAGCGATGAAGTTCATGTCTGCGACCACCACCTCGATCGCGTCGTCCAGTGCCTTGCGCTGCACCGCGCCGCCGACGTACCGGTAGTGACCGGCGATCGCCGGCCGCGGCTTGGCGTCGTCAGCCGCCGCGTTCGCGCCCGTGTCGCCCACGAGCGCTTCGGTCGGTTGCGAGATGGCACCGATCGCAGCTGCCTTGCCCTCGGCGGTCTCGATCGCGCATGCGGTTACGCCCATGAACACAAGCGAGAGTGAGGAGGTGCGCGATGGTTGCATCTTCATGATCGTTCAAGGGTGTGCTCGAATCTCGCTGCGGCAAGCCCCGCGAGTGTCGGCCGCAGGATTGGCGCGGAGCACCGCTGGTGCCGCTGGCCAGGCGTGCTCAGCCCTGCTGCGCTGTGCCGAGCACGCCGGAGACGAGTTGCGCCGGCTCGCGGAACCAGGCGCGATGGACCGCGAGCGCGACCGCAGCGATCCCGGAGACGAGACTTGCCATCACCGCGGCCGTGGCGACGGCGGTGTGGGTCGGAGCTGCGGCGACGGCGATGGCTGCGGCCGCCCACGCGACGACCGCAGGCACGAGGAACTGTCGCCGGTGCGCGCCGACGCCCAGACCGATCGCGGTGGCGACCACGAGCATGCCGGCTGCCCACGCGAACTCCACGAGGCTCCCGCCCGTCCAGCCCAGCGCGACTCGGGCCGCGGCGAGGTTCGCGAGGGTCGCGACGCACATCCACGCGAAAAACAACGCGAACGGCACGCTCAGAGCGAATCGGGCGCGCCCGGTGTCGATGCAACGGCTCACCTGCTCGAGCATCTGCCAGGCCAGCACGAGCATCGCGACGATCACCAGCAGCGAGAGCACGACCATGTCGTGGCGGAACGCGGCCACCCATGCCGCGCCCAGGATGTTGGCGAGCATCAGCGGGATGGCGATGCGATCGTAGATCGCCATCATCCGTCGCGACGGCAGCAGTGCGACGACGCTGTGCGCGAGGAATGAGCCGTAGATGAGGCCCCAGATCGCAAACGCAAACGGTGCAGGAGTGAACGCGTTGTCGTAGCGACGACTGACGGTCGAGATGTCGCTGCCCGACGACGACAGGTCCGCGAGGTTGCTGTAGGCGATCGCAGCGACCACGACGACGAGCGTGAGCCAGCGCGACGCGAGCTTCGGTGCGGGTAAAACCCCCAGCGTCGGAAGCGTCGTGGGATCGAAGGGACTTCGGAGGGTGATCGCCATGCCTTCACGCGGTGCACCCGGCGTGCCACGCCCGATGCGGCGCGGCGCTGACCACCTCCACAACCGGGCCCGCGCGGTCGTGTCCGCTCGTCTGTGACAACTCGCCACACTGCCTCTGGGTGGCGGCGTGCCCTCATTGCTCGGGGCTTCGGCGATTCCCGTTTCGACTTGCAAGTGGCGCGCTTGGTGCACTGCTCGGAGTGCATCTGCAAGTCCTCGAGGACGACACGACCATGAGAGAGATATTTCGACCACGTTGGAGCTGGGCATGTGCACTCGTCGGCGTGCTGAGCGCGCAAGCCTGTGAGCGCGAGGGCACGGGCGACCTCCGCATCAACGCCACGTGCCGCGATTACTGCAAGCAGGCCACGGCCTGCGACGACAGCGTCGACGTCGACGACTGTCGCGATGACTGCGAGGCGACGATGGGGGACTGCCAGGCGGACGAGCAGGAAAATGCGCTCGACGACCTGGACAACTGTGCGACCGACTCTTGCTCCGAGTTCGGGGCGTGCACGATCGGCGCGGGGCTCCAGTGCACCTTCGGGATCTAGTGGGCTAGTGATGCCCCCGCCACAACGCCCCGAAAAGCAGTGACCGCCATGCCCGAGATCACGACCGACGCCGCGACCGACGCCATGCTCGACGACCTCGATGCGTACTGGCGAGCGGCGAACTACCTTTGCGTGGGGCAGATCTATCTCTACGACAACCCGCTGTGCCGCGAGACCCTGCGGCCGGAACACCTCAAACCCCGGCTGCTCGGACACTTCGGGACCACGCCGGGGCTCAACTTCGTCTACGCGCACCTCAATCGCATCATCGCGAAGCACGACCTCGACATGATCTACGTGGCAGGCCCCGGCCATGGCGGCCCCGGCATGCTCGCCAACGCCTACCTCGAGCGCACGTATACCGAGGTCTATCCCGAGATCAGCGAGGATGAATCAGGATTGCGTCGGCTCTTCACGCAGTTCTCGTTCCCCGGCGGTGTCCCTAGCCACCATGCTCCCGAGACCCCGGGGTCGATCCATGAGGGCGGCGAGCTCGGGTATTCGCTATCCCATGCGTTTGGCGCAGCGTTCGACAACCCCGATCTGATCGTCGCATGTGTCATCGGCGACGGCGAAGCCGAGACCGGGCCACTCGCCACCAGCTGGCACTCGAACAAATTCCTCAATCCCGAGATCGACGGCGCGGTGCTTCCGATTCTGCACCTCAACGGCTACAAGATCGCCAGTCCGAGCGTGCTCGCGCGCATCGATCGGCTCGAGCTCGAGGCACTGCTCGACGGCTATGGTTATGCGCCGCGCTTCGTGGTCGGCGACGACCCGAGGCTCATGCATCGGCTCATGGCGGACACCCTCGACGAGGTCCTCGCCGAGATCCGGCGGATCCAGACCGACGCCCGGCGAAACGGATTCTCGCGACGACCGCGGTGGCCGATGATCGTGCTCGACTCGCCCAAGGGTTGGACGGGCCCCGCGTTCGTGGGCGGCAAGCCGGTCGAAGGCTCGTTTCGCTCCCACCAGGTACCGCTGCCGAGCGCCCGCACCGACGCCGAGCAGCTCGGGCAGCTTCGCGAGTGGCTGTTGAGCTATGGCCCGCGCACGTTGTTCGACGACCAAGGGCGACTCGAGGGCCGCCTCGCTGCCCTGCCGCCGCGCGGTGACCGGCGCATGAGTGCCAACCCTCACGCCAATGGCGGTCTGCTCCTGCAAGACCTCGCTCTGCCCGAGTTTCGCGAGTATGCGGTCGACGTCACGCAGCCCGGTTCGGTCGTGGTCGAGTCGACGCGGATCCAGGGCCGCTACCTTCGCGATGTTCTGCGCCGCAACCACGACTCCGCCAACTTTCGCATCTTCAGTCCCGACGAGACCGCATCGAACCGCTGGAACGCGGTGTTCGAGGCCACCGAGCGCACCTCCACGGCCACGATCCTCCCGACCGACGAGCACGTCTCGGCCACCGGGCGCGTGATGGAGATGCTCAGCGAGCACCAATGCGAAGGCTGGCTCGAGGGCTACCTGCTGACCGGGCGCCATGGCGTGCTCGTCAGCTACGAGGGCTTCATCCGCATCATCGACTCGATGGTCAGCCAACACGCCAAGTGGTTGAAGGTGACCCGCGGCCTGGCCTGGCGCCGACCGATCGCCTCGCTCAACATCATGCTTTCATCCCATGTCTGGGAGCAGGACCACAATGGCTTCACCCACCAGGATCCCGGCTTCATCGACCATGTCGTCGAGAAGGCTGCGGGGGTCGTCCGCGTCTACCTACCGCCCGATGCCAACTGTCTGTTGAGCGTCACCGATCATTGCTTGCGCAGCCGCGACAACGTCAACGTCATCGTCGCCGGCAAGGCCCCGTCGTTGGCGTGGCTCGACATGGACGCGGCCGCGCTGCACTGCGCCGCCGGGATCGGGATCTGGGACTGGGCCAGCAACGACCAGGACGGCGTGGACGTCGTCATGGCCTGCTGCGGGGACGTGCCGACGCGAGAGACCCTCGCCGCCGTCGCGATCTTGCGCGAGCGATTCGCCGACCTGCGGATCCGCGTCGTGAACGTCGTCGATCTCATGCGTCTGCAGTCCGCGCGCGAGCACCCCCACGGCCTGGACGACGCGAGCTTCGACCGGATCTTCACGACCGACAAGCCCATCATTTTTGCGTATCACGGTTATCCGTCGCTCATCCATCGACTCACGTATCGCCGCACCAATCACGCCAACCTCCACGTTCGCGGCTACAAGGAGGAGGGCACGACCACCACGCCGTTCGACATGACGGTGCTGAACGACACTGACCGCTTCCGCCTGACGGCTGACGTGATCCGGCGGGTACCGCGGCTCGAGGAGCATGCTGCAGGCGCTTACCGATGGTTCGAATCCAAGCGTCAGGAGCACACGGCGTACATTCGCTCGCATGGTGAGGACTTGCCGGAGATCCGCGACTGGCGGTGGCCGGTCAGCGCCACGGTGCGCCCGCGATGAGGGTCATGTCCCCCGCTCCCGGTTCGCCGCCCAGTCCAAACGCTGCCACCGAGATGGGCAAGATCGGCAGGCTGGTCGCGGATACGACCGCGCGCGCGACCGAGATGTGGCCACACGCCGCTGGCGAACCTGTTCGCGAATCGTCAATCGCCGGGAAGCGCCATCACCCCGGCGAAGATCGCATCGACGTCCAACGCGACGTCGTTTGACAGAGCGATGCGCTCGCCAGGCCCGGCGGAGCGGTAGAGCCACGTCCCGCCGCGATCGTTGCGGAAGTGTTCGATGTGCGGCTCTGCTTGAGACACCAGGACGTAGTCGGTCAGCGACTCGATTCGTTGGTAGCCGTCCCACTTGAGGCCGCGATCGTACTGTTCAGTGCTGCTCGATAGCACCTCGATGAGAATCGTTGGGTTCGCGAGGACATCCTTGGTCCCGGGTTCGACCCGCACTTCACCGCAAACGACCGAGACATCGGGGTAGACATAGCGATCACCTTGGCGTGCGCCGACCCGCTGGTCGGAGGTCAGCACTACGCATCCTCGGCCACGAAGGGCGTTGCCCAGGGCGGCGATCACGTTGGAGCACAGGGCGTTGTGCCGCATGCTCCCGCCGGCCATGGCGAACACCTCGCCACGGAAGTACTCGTGCCGCGCGGTCTGTTCGCGTTCCCACGCGAGGTAGTCGTCGGGTGAGATCTGCGAGCGTTGTGCCACGCGTGTCACGCCCGATACCTTAGCACGGTCGCGCGTCTCGGCGGCGCGGGCAGAGATTCTTGGAGGATTCCGACAGTTGAGGCTGCCCGCACGTGGACTACGAGGCGGGCGCGGACGCCCACCGAATATCGGTCTTGGTCGCTAGCGCTAGCGTCGCGCAAGCAGTTGGCCGACCACGGCGAGCAGCTCGCGGGGGGCGATCGGCTTCGCGAGGTGCAGCCCAAAACCGGCGGTGACAGCGTCGCCGTGGTCATCGTTGCCGGCGTGGGCGCTCAGCGCCGCCGCGGGGATCACTCGGACCCGGGGATCATCGGCGGTGCGTATCCGCTTGATCAACGACAGGCCATCTTCGCCCGGCATGACGACGTCGGAGAGCATGGCGTCGAAGTGCTCCTGGTGGAGCAGTGTCCACGCCGTTGCGGCGCTTTCGGCCGGCACAGCGGCGGCACCGTGCAGTGTCAGCGCGCTGCACAGATAGTCCCGACTCGCCTCGTCGTCCTCGACCACCAGCAGCCGCGAGCCGGCGAGTACGTGCAGGTCGGGACGAACCGGCTCACGCTCGGCCGGGCGGCGGAACTCGTCGCTCTGGGCAAGCGGTAGCGAGATCGAGAAGCTCGCCCCTTTGCCCGGGCCGTCGCTGGACGCGACGATCTCCCCACCGTGCAGACTCACGATGCGCGCAGCGATCGCGAGCCCGACGCCGAGGCCGCCGTCCGCCCGGGTTGTTGGGGCGGCGTCGCGGCAGAATCGATCGAACATGTGGGGCAGAGCCTCGGCGGAGATGCCCTCGCCCGAGTCGAGCACTGTGAGCCACATGCGGTCGTCGCGGGCACCCAGCGCGACGTCGACGAATCCGCCGTTGGGTGTGACCTCCACGGCGTGGCCCACCAGGATTTGCACGGCCTGTCGCAGTCGCGCCGGATCGCCGAGCACCCGCGATGCCCCAGCCTCCACCGCGCATCGCAGCGTCACGCCGGCGCGGCTCGCCTCGGCCCTCGACGCCTCGCAGACCCCAGTGACGACGTCGGCGAGGTCGACCGGCTCCGGCGACATCGTCAGATCACCGTTGAGGATGTGGGTGACATCGAGGAGCTGCTCGACCAGCAGTTCCTGGGTCTCGCAGCAGCGGACGATGGTCTCGATCGCGCGACGCGTGGTTGCCGCGTCGAGCTGCCCTTCACGCAGAAGATGCGTCCAACCGAGCATGGCGTTCAACGGCGTGCGGAGCTTGTGGGCGAGTCCGACGAGGGCCTCGTCCTTGGCTCGATTCACCCACTGCGCCTGGGCGCAGGCGAGCTGCTCGGCCACCAGCGCGATGCGCTGTATCTCCTCGCGACGCGTCGTCACGCCGCTTCGGATTGCCTCGTGCAAGTCCTCGCTGGTGAGCTCTGCCGCAACCAGGGAGTCGGAGACACCGGCCTGCCGAGCGCGGCGCTGGTGGTCGTCGTCGACCGCCTCGGTGAGAAGAATGAACGCCGCGGTGTTGCCGCTCTCGATGGCGCGCTGCACCCGATCGAGGCAGCGGTGCTCCTCGTTGCCGCACGAGACCAGGTAGACCTCGTCGGTCCCCGCTTCCGGCGGCATGAAGGCCGCTTCGAGGGTATCGGCGCGCAGGATCTCGAGCCGCTCGAGGTCGAGGTTCGCCAGCAGCCGCGCAACCCTCGAGGCCGTGAGTGAGTCACAGCCCACCAAAGTGATTCGAAGCGGGTGGTTGGATCGCATCAGGAACCCGGGGGATGCACCGACGGTGCCACCGCTGGGGCGAACGCGATGCCGCGAGCCTCGAGCGGCGTGTCGCAATTGTGCACATGCCAATGCGACCCGGCGTGGCGCAGTGGTCGGGCCAACGAAGCCCGCAAGAGTCGCCACGGATTTGCGGCCCCTGCAAAGGGCTCGTAAATCCCCCCCGCGCCGGACGTGGCGGGGCATGATGGGGCCATGCACCTGCAGCTTCGGTCCTTCGCCGTCCTGGTCGTCCTCTCGGCGCCCGCCTGCGCTCTGCGCGACTCCGCCGCAGCCGGGGACTCGAGCTCTGGGAGCGAGTCGGGCGGCACGTCGGGCGGCGCGATGACGTCGCTGTCGGGCAGCACGACGACCACCGGTACCACCACGGATGCGACGGTCGGCAGCACGACGACGACCGCGACCACCAGCACGACCGAAGTCACCACCGGTGTCGACAGCAGCGAGAGCTTCAGCTTCATCACGGCGCCCGACTTCGATGGCGGCACCGGCGACGGTGCCAACGGTGAGTCGTGTACTGACGATGGCCAGTGTGCGTCCGGGTATTGCCACGGCGTGCCGGGTCCGGGTGACGGTGCGTGCTCCGAATGCCTGGCGGATGCCGACTGCGACGCGGGGACCTGCTCGTTCGAGTTCGATGTCGGCTATGCGATCTGCACCGCGGGTGAGCTCGGCGATGGTTGCGACAGCGACAAGGGCTGCCAAGGCGAGCTGGTGTGCGCGCGACAGTTCGGTGACAGCGGACCGCAGCACTGCAGCGAGTGTGGGCCCGAGCTGCCCTGCGTCGAGGGCAGCTCGTGTGCGCCGGTCTACGGTGACACCCCGTTCCAGGGCTACCTGGGTTGCATATTGCCGGGCACCGTCGATCTCGGTGGCGGCTGTGTGGTCGTCGACGGCGTCGGCGATGGCGCGGTGTGTCTCTCGGGCGCCTGCGGTGTGGCCTCGGTGATGATGGGCAACGTGTTGATCGGTGTCTGTAGCGAGTGCGATGATGCCTTGGACTGCGCTGAACCGCAGTTGTGTCTCGCGCCGACCGTGAGCTTCATGGACGGCACCGAGCCGGGCGTGTGCGGGTAGCGGCGTGCCGCTGGTGATCGTGACCTGGGCGGTGACCGGCCCGGTGTTTGGGTTCTCCGAGCCCTGGCAGCTGGTCATCAACACCGCCACGACGATCGTCACGTTCCTGATGGTTTTCGTGATCCAGAACACCCAGAACCGAGACATCCGCGCGCTGCACCTGAAGCTCGATGAGGTGTTGCGCGCCATGGCGGGCGCGCGTAACAGCCTGATCGATCTCGAGGACCTGAGCGACGCGAAACTCGCCCGTCTGGCCGGCGAGTTTCATGCCGTGCAGCGAGCCGGTGATGCGGTCAGTGGCGAACCCATTGCTGCGATTCACCAGGAACTCGGCAGCCGCCCGGGCGACGCGGCGCAGCGACTTCCGCCACAACTGGGCGCAGACTCGCCAGCGCCTGGTGATGGCCGCGAAGGCAGCTAGCCAGGATCTAGGTCGTCGACCCTGCTAGCCCTCGGGCGTGCAGGCGGCGTTCTGCAGTGCCCACCCGGTCATGTCCGAGTACGTGTACGCGCCGACCAGCCCGCCGTAGAACTCGGTCGTGAAATCCTCGGGGTCGATGCGGTAGGCCCGATCACTCTGGGTCACCGCCCAGATGAAGCCATCGACGTCGACACTGACGCCCTTGACGGTGCCTTCGAGTGGGATCGCCATGCCCACGGTCAGTGTGTCGCCATCGACCTGGCGTACCGCGGGTGGCTGGCCGTCGATGTCCCACTGCGAGACCCAGAGCTGGCCATTGGCGTCCTGCGCCAGCCCGCCGATCGAGCGGAACGGCTCGCCGACGAAGGTCGTCCACGCCTCGGTCGCGGGATCGAAGCGCGCACCCCCGGCGCCGGCGACGAACCCCGCACCGTAGTCGCCCGAGCTGGACACGATCGGTCGGCCGGCGCTGTCGACGGTGATGCCATACGTCCACATCAACGGCGGCACGTCCCAGGTCTGGGTCGCCAGCGAGACGGCGTCGACGCGGGTGAGCTTGCCGACTCCCGTGTGGATCATCCAGAAGTTGCCGTCTTTGTCCGCGGCACCGCCGTAGGGGCCGTTGTACAGCAGGCACGCGAACTCGCCGACCAGCACGCTGTCGAGCACTGCGCCGGTGTCTCCGTCGAGGCGATGGACCCACGAGCCGGCTTCTGCGAGCGTCTGATCGCAGCCGGCCGTCCATAGACGCTCGCCACTGTAGGCGCAGCTCTCCGCATCGAGCGTGCCGGGTGCCCACGCGACCGGTCTCTGGGTGTTGTAGGTGTCGAAGGGCGTATACCAGCGCACGCAGTCGTCTTGCCCCCACGGGAGGATGTCGGCAGCGCCGGTCGACGTCTGCAGCCCAGGCACGCCGTTGCGCATCGGATCGCAAGCGTCGGTGTTCGAGTCGATCGAGACCACGCCACCGTTGCGATTGGCGACCGCCACGGCCTGGCCCGACAAGCTCACGGAGGTGCGCGAGGGGCTTCCGGCGCCGTCGGGCCTGGTCACGTAGCGGCCCTCCTCGAGCAGCGAGGTCGTGTTGATCTTGCTGACGGTGCCTTCCGAGGTGTTCGCGACCCAGATATAGCTGAACGCGAGATCGCTGCCGCAACCACACGCGTCGATCCCAACGTCCGAGACCGAGAGGTCGAACTTCGCGCCGGTGTCCGCAGTTTCGGCGTCGGTGGTGTCGGCCGCGGTGGCGGACAGCGACGACGCCGTCGTGCCGCTGGCGGTGGACGACGATGAGCCCGTGGGATCTTGCGCGGTCGTGGCCGCCGCCGAGGTGCCGTCGTGGGCAGGCTCAGAGCTGCCGCAGGCGATCGCTGCGACCAATGCACCCACACCAAGGCTGCTGCTGCGCATTGCAAGCACTCTACGCGAGTCTGGCAGTCAAGCCCACGGGTCCGTCGCTCGACGCGGTCAGCCGGGATCACACACGCCGGAGCAGAACATCTGAGTCTCGCCGGTGCGCAAGAAGTGATCCACGGTCTGCGCGGCGGTCGGCACCCCCGCAAGCGCACCGTGCGGGTCGTCGCCCTCGCGCATCGGCTCGTTGCCCAGCGGCTCGGGCCCCAGGCCAAAGTCGTGCTCGATCATGACCGAGCCCGTCACCGGCCCTCGCACCTCCTCGAGGCCCCAGACCGGGCGGTTGGTCGGCATGAGATTCACCGCCCCGATGCTGCGCGCCATGACATGGGCGCCCAGCGTGGGCACCTGGTGGTCGCCGATGGCCACGAGCAACAGCACGTCGTGGGCCGGCGTGCCGGGCAGGGGATCCCGCGAGACGTGCACCGAGTACCCCGAGGGTTCTGCACGATCCCAGATGGTCTGCATCAGGCCGATGAGCAGCTGCTTGTCGAGCGCGTTCACGTAGCTCGCGGCGGCGAGCTCGAAGAACGGGTCGAAGTCGACGCTCCGATCGAGCAGCAGATTGTAGGGCTGGCCGGGGACGCCGAGCACGCCGCGCTGGACGTCGGGGCTCAGGGCCATCACGCACGAGCCCATGATGCCGCCCTGGCTCCCGCCGTAGTAGTACGCGGTCTCGGGGTCGACCATGGACTCGCCCATGTAGGCCAGCGCGTCGTCGTCGACGATGCTGGTCTTCATCATGCGAATCGCGAGCGTGAAGTTGACCAGCGATTGCTGCAACCGATCGGGAATCGTCCGCAGCGCGCCGACGTCGCCGCTGGCGATGGCCGAGGCGACCTGCGCGGGGTCATCCTCGGACATGCCGATCCAGTCGAGCCCGATGAACACCAGGCCGTACTCGTTCGCAAACGCCTGGAACACCTCGCTGCCGACCTGCGACTGACTGCCGAACAGACCGTGACCGAAGGCGACCGACGGGCCAGGCTCGCCCTGCACCGAGTACGGCACCATGATCGTGAAGGGGTAGGTGGTGTTTCCGTTGCGCTGCGGGACGTCGTCGGCGTCGACGGTGGCGACCCCGCCAGGGCCAGCCATGTCGAGGAACAGCGGGACCTCGATCTCCCCGCGGATCCGCCGGTAGATGTCCGGTGAGTAGTCTTCTTCGACCGAGGTGATGGTGTAGTTGGGCCCGGTGTCCCCGACCATCTCCAGCGCCACGTCGCGCATGTGCAGCGCCCGGCCGTTGGTGTGCTCGCGACTCGAGACCGAGAAATCCCAGGCGAGCTGGAGGTCCTCGCGGGCGACACCGACCTCGGCCAGGCGCGCGAAGATGTCGCCGTAGAGCTCCCGGCGTTGTTCGACACTCGGCTCGTCGCTCGGGGTTCCGTCGCGCAGGGCCGCGAACGCAGGCGAGCTCGGCACCGGGGTTCCCGCGGCATCCACGACGCGGCGCACGGCCACGATGTAGCGGTGCTGGTAGGCCAGCGAAGCCGCGGGTTGCAGCATCAGCGCCTGGTCCTGGGCTTGCGCATGAACGTCGAGCTCTGCGAAGTGAGCCACCAGCTCACCGGTGGTGGCGTCGAGCAGCACCGTGGGCGATCCCGGCAGCAGCGAGTCACCCAGGTGCAGGGGGTCGACCAAGCCCGTGGTCGTGGCCCCCGGCAGGTGCGCGAGCAGGGTGCCGGACACCGAGAACCCGTCGCGTTCGTTGAACGCCGCGGGATCCGGGATGCTGTCGTTGTTCGGTCGCGGCATCGCGGCGCCGGCGATCGCGAGCCGCCGGCCGCTCGGCGTCGTGTCGTCGACGACAGAAAATACGTTGTTGGGAAATGGCAGGCCGCAGTGCTCCGGAACCAGCGGGTCACACTCGAGGTGCGGCCACTGCGGGTCGTCGAGCTTGCCGCTGCCCGTGGTGCTCTCGTCGCCGCTGGTGTCGCCGCTGCTGGTGGTCGGCATCGCGCCGGTGCTGCTGGCGGTGCTCGAGCTTTCGCTGACCACCGAGGCCGCACCGTCATCGGCGCAGGCGGTGAGCAGGCATGCGGTCAGCAGGCATGCGGTCAGCAGCGGCACCGTCACTCGCACCGTGGGTCGGGGTCGTCCGCGCATCATGAACTTGGGCAGCGTACTCCCGGGCATCATCGTGAGTCCACCGGACGGTGAGTCGTGCGGGCCAAGCGACAGCGACTCTCGAGGGGCCGCCGCCAACGTCTTTAGCCCGCAGGGATCCGCCGCGCAACCACCCACCCGAGCACCAGCACGCCGGCGGTGCCGATCACCATCGCGGCCACGACCGGTGCCAATGCCGAGCCGACCATGAACGCGAGCGTCGCCAGCACCGCGGGCAGCTGCGGTGCCGAGGTCGACAGCAGCAGCGCATCGAACTCGGCCGCGATGCGCTTGGTTTCGGTGCGCTGCTCCGCGGGCACTCGCGCGAGGTCGCGGCGGACCAACCACCGTTGCAGCGCCGCACCAAGCGGTGTGGCCACGGCACACAGCACCGGGGTGATCCAGACCCAGGGCGTGATCGTCGGCCGCAGCCACATCCGCACGTCATCGAACTCCGGCGGAAACGTCAGTCGCCGCATCAAGGTCTCCACACCGAGCGCTAGCGGCGTCGATGCGGCGACGATCGCGAGGACGCCGTAGAGCTTCGCGCGGCTGACGGGGACCTTCACGTCCCCCAGTATCGACGGAACTCGCGACAGTGCTCAACTGGGCAGCAGCTTGAACTCGATGCGACGGTTGCGGGCGCGGCCGGCCTTCGTCTTGTTCGACCCGAGCGGCTCGTCGGGCCCAGCGCCGCGGGTCTCCAGCCGTCCGGCGTCGATCCCGGCGTCGATCAGGTACTTGCGAACCGCCTCGGCCCGGCGGCGCGAGAGGTCCAGGTTGCTCGCGCGGCTTCCGACGTCGTCGGTGTGGCCTGCGACCATCACCCGGATTGCCGGGAACTCCTTCATGACACCCACTGCGTGATCGAGGGTCTCGTGCGAGCTGTCGACGATGCGATCGCTGCCGGTCGCGAACGCGATGCCCTCCATGACTCCGGCGAACTCGGCGAGCGCGGTCGGCAGCGTATCGGGGCAACCGTCCTGGTCCTGGTGGCCATTGACCG
This sequence comes from Deltaproteobacteria bacterium, assembly GCA_947492135.1. Classification (GTDB taxonomy): domain Bacteria; phylum Myxococcota_A; class Polyangia; order Nannocystales; family Nannocystaceae; genus Xiheibacterium. The sequence continues at coordinate 27,683 of CANLQR010000030.1, forward strand.
TCTCGGCCTCGGTGACGCATCGGTCGTCGACGTCGGTGATCCCGTCGGCGTCGGCATCGGCCGGCGCCTGAGGCTCGGCTTCGACGGGCGTGCTCGACGGCAGCGGGCTTGCGCTGGGTGCTGTGGTGGCGGGCGGCTGCGGTGGCCCGTGGGGTGGGCGCGAGGTGCTCGCCGGCGGTCGCGAGTTGTCGTCGCGGGGACCAGGCGGCCGAAGTTCAGTGTGCTTGCGACCCAGTGTGAACGACAGGCCCAGCAGTGCCTCGAGCGAACTGGTCACGCCGCTGCGAACGCCGCGTTTGGCGGTGACGACGTCACGAATATCGAGGCGCAGTGCGACCCAGCGGTTGGCGAAGACCTCGAGGCCTCCGCCGAAGTGCATCGCGGCATCGACATCGCGACCCAGTGCCGCGCGATCACCACTGACGCCGATGATCCCGGCGCCTGCGAGCAAGAACGGGGTGACGCTCGAGAACCCGAGCCGGCCGATGACGTGAGCCCGGGCCGTAAAGAGCGTGGCGCGATCGTCGGATCGGGTGCGGGAGGGCATGGCGCCGCCCTCGACCTCGAGACCGAGCACGCGGAGGGGGAAATAGGCGACTCGCGCCCCGAAGTCGGGTGCGATCCGGCGCAAGGGCTGGAAGCCCTGGTCGACGAGGTCGAGCTGGGCCTCGAACAACTCCAGGCTCTGCGAGGGTGCGATGAGGCCCCCGTAGACCCCGAGTTCCCACATGTTGCGCTCGGGTGTCCAGCGCTCGATCCACTTCAGGCGGTCGGCGGTCGGCGGTCGCGCGCCGCTCGACGCGGTGCGAGCCGCCACGGTGTACGCGACGCGTTGGACCGCGAGGTCGTCAGCGGTCGAGAGCACCAGCTCGCCAGCGGTGGCACCAAGGCCTGCCGTCAGCGTCACGCGCCAGCGGCCGTCGGGCCCTTGCTCGGGCGCGCTCACCTGGACCTCGGTCGTCGCGACCGCACCCAGTCGCGCCAGCGCGAAGTTGCCCGCTGATAGCGAGAAGACGAACTCGTGAGGTTCGCCGACGACCAGCGCCAGGCTTGGCGCAGTGCCCTCGGAAAGCTCGATCGTCCACGGCAACACCTCGACGGGGAGTCGCGCGCTGGCCGTGCCGTCGGCGTCGGTGCAGGCGACCGCGTGCGTCCCTGCGTCGGCCAGGGTGACCGTCGCAGC
>CANLQR010000031.1 GCA_947492135.1 Deltaproteobacteria bacterium
TTGTCGGCGGGTGGGGTCAGCCACAAGGCAAAGCCGCGAGGTCGACCGTCGTGGTGCTCACCGCACCGGGGCCGGCGGTGCCGATCTCGACCTCGATCGCGCAGGCCAGGCCGTCGACGGTCACCTCGAGGCGGTAGGTGCCGCGATCAACGCCGGCGAACAGGTGCCCGCCGTCCTGGTCCGCACACGCGGTGGTGGCGTCTGCCACGCCGAGCCCGCGGTCGGACGCCAGCTTCTGCCGATACAGCACCGGCATCGGATCGCCATCCTCGTCGAGGTTCACCTCGCCCAGTGACCCCTGCGGATCCGCGTAGTACAGCCCCAGGGCGAAGTCGGTGCAGCCTGCGGCGCTACTCAGCGTCAGCGTCCAGTCCACCGGCGCCAGCGAGAGTTGCCACAGCTCGAGGGTGACCGCGCGGCCGAGCACGTCGACCGAGCGGTCTGCGAGAACCTCGGCGTCGGCGCCAGGGTGCTCGGACAACAGCCGAACGTCGTAGTCGCCCGCGTCGAGCTCGAGGAAAGCCTCCGAGGCGCTGCGCGCGAGATCATCCGCGGTCTGGAAGCCGTCGTCGCAGGGGAATCGAAACGTGCCTTCGCGCGCAGGGGCGTCGATGTCCTCCACCATCGCGGCGATGGTCTCGACGCCCGAGCCGTCGCAGGTGAGGATCCGTCGAGCGTCGTCGCCGTCACTGGCCTCGGTTTCCAGGAACCGCCAAGAAAACTCGATGCCAGTCGGCGCGTCGGAGGGATAGACGCACCCCGCGAGCGCCAACACGAGCGCGGCGAAGCGGGTTCGGAGGCGACATGCGCGAGCGAGATCAAGCACAGCCACAAGCCTCCAAGTCGAGCACGTCGTCACCCTCGGTATCGACATCGACGACGATCTGCAACACCTGCAGATCGGTCACGAGTCCGCGTGTAACCGTGCGTTCACGCGGTCCAGGCACAGCGAAACAGCCCGATGGGGCCACGCAGTCGCCGGTCGGCGTCACCACGATCGCGCGCAGAAGAAATAGATACGGGCGCGCCGAGGCCGGCACGTCGGTGATCGTCGTGCGGTAGGCATCGCACCCTGCGCGCTCGGGCGGGACAATCTGGCAGTCACCGTCACAGCTGCCCGCGCAGTCCGAGTCGCAGATGTCGAGCTGGACCTCGAGGTCGACCGAGACCTCGTCGGCGCCGATTCGACCGGGTTGATCGCAGGCGTCACCGCGGCCCGCGGAAAACTGCCCGGCGGGGAAGATCGCGTCGCCGTCGCGGTCGACGAACGCCCAGTTGAGCTCGACGACGCCAGAGTCGACGTTCGCGCAGGCGCCGAGGCTGGCCGCAAGCACGACGTTGCCGGCCAAGCTCGAAACCCAGGTCGTGGTCAGGCGCTGCAAGGGGACCGGCGGAGCATAACAAGCTACGGTCCGATGGGGATCGCCGCCGCCCGTGGGTCCACGGGCCGTCCGACGGAGGTTTCTAGCCTCGACGTCGCCGTGGTAGCCTCCGCGGGCCGTGCCCTTGTCGCAACTGCCAATGCAACTGCCGTCGTTCGCCACACTTTCGCCGCTTCTCGCCGAGGTCGACTACGTCCATCTGATGTTCGGCGCCAAGGGCGTCGTGCTTGCCGTCGTCATCATCTTGTTTCTCTTTGTCGCGCTGACGATCTTCGTGGCGTTCTACAAGCTGATCCACGTCTCGATGGCGCAGGCCCAGTCGATCACGTTTCTCGACAAGTTCTGGGACAGCAAGCGCCTGGACGACATTTATCGGGTGGCCGAGCAGCTGAAGTACAGCCCGATCGCGGCGATGTTCCGCGCCGGGTACATCGAGCTCTCGAAGGTGAAAAAGGCCGCGGCGGCGGCGGCCCAGCAGGGCGACCAGAGCATGCACGAGAAGCTCGGCGACTCGGACAACGTCGAGCGCGCGCTCGCCCGCGCACGCACCAGCGAGCAGACCAAGCTCGAGAACCTCCTGCCGTTCCTCGCCACCACGGGCTCGGCGGCGCCATTCGTCGGGCTGTTCGGCACGGTCTGGGGCATCATGGAGGCGTTCACCGCCATTTCTGCCTCGGGCAAGGCCGATCTCGCGGCGGTCGCCGGTCCGATCGCCGAGGCGCTGATCGCGACGGCCCTCTCTCTCGCGAGCGCGGTGCCCGCGGTCATCATGTACAACTACTTCCAGCGGCGCCTGAAGGTGCTGGGCGCCGAGATGCAGAATTTCGGCAATGATTTCACGAATATCGTGAAGCGGCACTTCTTTTAGTCGCGGCCGCCATGTCGATCATCAACAACGACCCAGGGCACGACGACGGGCCGATGTCGTCGATCAACGTCACTCCGATGGTCGACGTGATGTTGTGCCTGCTCATCATTTTCATGGTCGCAACGCCCATGATGGCGCCGGAAGGCCGCGATGTGGCGATTCCGCCGGGGCACGGCAAGAAGATGACTGAAGAACAGTTTCTCTACGGCGTCATCTCTGTGGACAAGGTGGGTCACGTCTTCCTCGGGACCCTGCCGCTGTCGGACGATCCGGCGCAGATGCAGCAAGAAATCGCCGCCAACGCCAAGCTCCAGGCCGACGACATGGTTTTTCTCCAGGGCGATCAGAACGTACCGTTCGACCGGATCGTTGATGTACTCGTGGCACTGAAGCAGGCCGACATCTCCTCCGTGGGTTTCGTCGCGAATCCTGACGACAAGGCACTCCGAGCGGGGACACCATGAACCAGATTCGCGTCAGCACCGGCAATCCGTTCAGCGCCATGTTCTTCGCCATCGGGCGAGACGTGATCGATCTGGCCCGCAACCCGCTGGCGCTCATCGGGGGCCTGGGCGGTCTCGCCCTGACCTCGCTCGCGATGTTCCTGGGCACTGAAGCGCTCGCGGAGGGCGCGGACAACGATTGCGAGCGCCTCGGCCTCGTGCTCGAGGGCACCCGCACGGCGCAGGACGAGGCGTCGGGGCGGCTGTCCGCTGTCGACACTGATATCGGCCTGCTCAAGGGTCGGCTCGAGGGCATCGACACCAACCTCACCAACGCGCCAACCCCTGAGCTGCAGACGCAGAAGGTCGACCTCGAGGCCCAGATCAAGGCGCTCGAGGACAAGCGTCCGGCGCTCGACGCCGCGCTCGTGAGCGCCGCAGCGGCGGCTGCCGACGCCCGCACGGCGTTGGGCGATGCCTCCTGCGAGACGCCCGACGACGAGTTCGAGATCGATTTCACGCCCGGCACGCTCGCGCGGCTCGGCGAGAAACTCGAAGAGAAAGAGATCCCCCAGAAGATCATCATTCAGGAGACCCGTGCGGAGGATTTCTCCGAGGTCGAACCGGTCAAGGACTCGGTGACCACCGACGAAAAGGTGAAGCCTTCGGAGACGCCTCCTGAGGACAAGCCCAAGGAAGTCACCAAGGACAAGCCGAAGTTTCAGGACAACAAGGACAAGAAGCTGCCGACAGCGAAGGTCCCGACGAAGTCGAACACGCCCTACAAGGACCTCCCCACGGCGGACAAAAACGAAGGTGATCCCTTCGGCGATCCCGAGGGTTGGGACGATCTCACCCGCGATGGCGATCCGTGGGCAACCGAGGTCATGAAGAAGCTGAACAACATGCCGGTGGGTGCCTACGCAGGCAAGGGCGCGTCGGGCGAGTTCAAGTTCCAGTTGACGGTCTGCAAGGACGGTACGATCAAGGAGGAAAACGGCGTCAAGGTCATGCCTGGAACCACCCTCTCCGACGACGGCAAAGGCGCTGTGAGACTCGCGCTTGAGAGCCTCAAGATCCCCAAGCCGCCGAAGAAGATCGCCGACTCGATGCCGGGCAATTGCGCGAGGTTGAAGTACACCTTCATCTGGAGTTCCAAGGGCGTGAAGTAGCGCGCGCCAGAGTGACTCGAAGTGGGATGACCACGCCGCGGCGGGACGAAATGCCCCGACCGCGGTTTGTGCGTCTGGGGCCCCGAAACCGCCCAGAACGCGCCTAAATAAAGCCGTGAGCCCGTGCGTCGGCCCTTTCGGAATCGAGTGAGCACCGCTATGCTTCGCTCGATTCTCTGCGCGAGGTCCAACACCATGAAGCGAACCCTGCTGGGCACTGTAGCTCTCACCGCGTTGCTGGCGTACGGCGCCCATTGGGCCGGACAAGACGTCGCCGTTGCGAACGCGGGTGCGGAAGAGCCTGACAAGAATATCGGTGGCAAAGTCGAGCTTCTGCGTCTCGCGGTCCCCGCCGGCGACGAGACCGGCGATGTCGTCCGTCGCAACGCCGAGCTCTCGGCGGGCTTTCAGGTCATCGATCGCAAGTCGATCCCGGCGGCGCTCATCAAGGAGTCCGGCTTCGACCCCGCCCAGTGGAAGCAACTCGGCGCGCAAGCGGTGATCAAGAACGCCAGCGTCGCCGGACAGATCAAGTTCCAGCTCTACGACTTGGCCAAAGGCAACAAGCCAGTGCTGTCGCTCGGGTTCCCTGGCGGCGACCAGCGCAAAGCCGCGCACAAGTTCATGAACGAGGTGATCAAGTACTACACCGGCACGCCCGGCGTATTCGGATCGCGGATCGCCTTCGTTCGCACCCGGCGCAGTCCCGAGGTCAGCAAGAACGTGTTCACGATGGAGATGGACGGCGGCAACGTCGCCGGCGTCACCAACAACCGTTCGCTGAACATCCTGCCGTCGATCGGCCCCGGCGGGCAGGTGGTGTTCACCAGCTACGCCAAGCGCAATCCCGATCTGTGGATGAGCAGCGGCGGCGAGCCGACGCGCGTGAGCAAGCAGCCGGGGCTCAACCTCGGTGGCGTGATGAACCCGCAAGGCGGGAGCATCGCGCTGACGCTGTCCAAGGACGGCAACAGCGAGATCTACCTGATCGACACCGGCGGCGGTGTGAAGGCGCGACTGACCAACAACGGCGCGATCGATGGTTCGCCATCGTGGAGCCCGGCTGGCAATCAGCTCGCCTTCGTCTCGAACCGCGCGGGTGGTCCGCAGATCTTCCGCATGACGTCGGCGGGCGGTGGCGCGAGCCGTATCAGCAAGAAGGGCGACTACAACCAGACACCCGACTGGAGCCCCGGCGAGGGTGACCTCGCGAGCTGGGTGGCCTACGCAGGCCGCGACGGTGCGGGTTTCGACGTGTTTGCGGTGAACGTGAAGAGCGGTCAGCTCAAGCGCCTCACGCAGGGCGGTGGTCGCTCCACCGATCCGACCTGGGCACCCGACGGCCGGTTGATCGCGTTCTCGTCGTCGCGCGGCGGCATCGTGCTCGCCAACGAGGACGGCAACAACCAGCAGACGGTCATGAAGGCCGGCACGACGCCTGACTGGGGCCCGCGCGCGCTGTAGCTCGTCCGCATCATCCACACCAAAGAAGCCCGGGTCGGCAGTAATGTCACCCGGGCTTTGTCATGGATGCGTGACACGGACGTGCTACGCACAGAAGCGATGAGAGCCATCATCGACATCGGGACGAACACGGTGCTCATGCTCGTCGGTGAGCGTGACGCCAACGGGCGCGTGCGGGTCGTGCAGGATCTGTCGCGGATCTGCAGGCTGGGCAAGGGAGTGGCCGCGTCGCGGCGGCTGTCGCCGGACGCCGTCGAGCGCACGCTCGCCACGCTGCGGGAGTATCGCGGGATCGCGGCCGAGCACGGTGCCGAGGTGGTCGCGGTGGCGACCGAAGGCCTGCGAATGGCCGAGGATGCCGAGGGTTTTCTCGGGCCCGCCGCCGTTGCTCTGGGCAGCCCGATCCGGCTGATCAGCGGCGACGAGGAGGCCGAACTCTCGTATCGCTCGATCGCGCGAGAGCATGAGGGCGGGCCGCTGCGGGTGCTCGACATCGGCGGGGGTTCCACCGAGCTGGTTGTGGGTGACGGCGATCGCATCATCACTCGCAAGTCGCACGCGATCGGCTCGGTGCGCTTGACCGAGCGGTGCGTGACGCACGATCCGCCGACCGTCGGCGAGATCGAAGCGATCGCAGTGGCTGCCCGCGAAGCGTTCGCATCGCAACCGGTGGCGCCACACCCCGAGCTGCATGGGCTCGCAGGGACTGTCACCTGCGCAGGCGCGTTGTTGCTCGGTTTGACCGCCTACGACCGCGAGCGCGTCGATGGTCAGCGATTCCCGGTGGCGCAGATCGAAGCGCTGCGCGACCAGCTTGCGGCCGAGACGCTGGCGCAGCGCGTGGCGCGTGCGGTGCTGGGCACCGGCCGTGGCGACGTGATCGTCGCGGGGATGACGATCCTCGTCGAGGCGCTGCGGCACTGTGGCGCCGAGTCCTTGGTGGTGCGCGATCGCGGCCTGCGCTTCGCGCTACTCTAGAGCGTCGTCTCATAGAATGCGCGTCGAGCTCCACTGTCACTCCACCTTCTCCGACGGGTCGTTCCCCGCCGCCGAGGTCGCACAGCTGGCGGCGCGTACTCGCGTGGCGCTGTTCTGCCTGACCGATCACGATACCTGCGCGGGCTATGAGATCAGTCGCGAGATCCTCGAGCCGACCGGCTGCAAAGTGCTGCGCGGTCTCGAGCTGAGCTGTCGCGCCGGGGGCCGCAACGTGCACGTGTTGCTCTACGGGTTGGTCGAAGGGCCCGGGCTCGATCGATTGCGCGAGCGGCTCGACGAGGTTCACACCGAACGGTGCGAGCGTCTGGTCGCGATCTGCGTGCGCTTGCGCCGGCTCGGCATCGACCTCGACGACCAGGCGTTGCTCAGCCGCAGCCACGGCCGCACGCCCGGCCGACCCGATGTGGCGCGGGCGCTGGTCGCCGCTGGCGTGTGCAAGACCCCGCAGGAAGCCTTCACCCGCTACTTGCGCGACGGTGGTCCGGCCGATGTCGCGCTGGCGCGATTGTCGGTGGCCGATGGCATCGCGCTCGGACTCGCGGCCGGAGGCCGTGCGAGCCTCGCTCATCCCCACACCATGGGCGACTTGGCCCAGGCTCGCGCGCTGCTCAAGGAGCACCGTGACCTCGGGCTCGAGGGCATCGAGGCCTTCTATGGCAGTTACGCGCGGGCCGAGAGCGAGCGCTGGCTGCGACTGGCCCACGAGCTCGATCTGGTGCCCACGGGGGGCTCGGACTTCCACGGCGAGATGAACCCAGCGGTCACGCAGCCGGGGATCGGCCTGCCCGAGGACGTCGCTGCGCGACTTTGCGCCTGGCTCGGGCTCTAGAGCCCCGGGGGCCGGCACCCACGCAACCCTGACCCCGGGAACACGTCTGGTCTTTTGCGCGTGGAGACCACACGGCCACGCCGCGCGTTGAGTGCAGGTCACGAGGACGACATGACGGAACACAGCAGGTCGCGGTGGTTGCTTCGTTCGGCCTGGGCAGGAACCGCCGCGGCGTTGCTGGGCACCGGGCTCGGCCTGATGAACTACCAGGCGCTCGCGGGAGCGCAGCGGATGGACTGGTCGTGCATGGGCCTGGTGGTGCTCGGCTATGCTCTGTTCACCGGCGTATGCAGCGGGTTGGGCATCGGTGCCGGAACTGCTCTGGCAGTGCGCACCGGCGGCGGTCCGCGCCGTGTCGGCGCGCTGCGACTCGCGGGCTTCGGTGGCCTCGGCGGGATTGCGGGTTGCACCGTGCCGGCGTGCGTCGGGATCGCCGGGTTCGGTTCGTTGGACGCGCCCTATGCTGGGACCGCAAACCTCGTGTTCTGCACCCTGGTGGTGTGCACCGTGTTCGTCACGTTGTGGGCGCCAACTCTGTGGGGCCGCACGCATGGGCAGCTGGGCCGGACGACACACATCGGCATCGCGGCGATGGCGAGCAGCCTTGCGGTGGCGTCGATCGGGATCTTGGTGGCGACGCTGTGTTCGGCGCTGGGGATGGTGCCGCGGTTCGAAGATCTCGTGGCCCTGACCGCGAGGTTCGGCCTGCTCGAGCTCGCCGTGGGGTCAGGCCTCATCGCTGGGGCCTGCGTCGGCGCGACGGCTGGGTTCGCTTGCTGGTTGTATCTGTCGACCGCGATGGCGCTCGAGCGCCGGGCGGGCTGACGGATCACGCGGACTGGGTCGCGACGCCGAGCACGAGCAGCACCGACCGTGCGTCACGGCCCAACGAGGGCCGCGCAGCGCCGCCGGCCCAGCTTGCCCGAGGTGCTCTTGGGCAGACTGTCGGGTGCGACGATCACCACGCGCGGGCGACGACGCACATGGTGCTCCACGGCATCGGCGATCTGTTGGGTGTCCACGGCGCGTGCGTCGGGGCTCTCGACCAGGACAACCAGAGCACCGTTGCCGTCGACCACGGCGGCGACGCGTCCAGGTCGAACGCCCGCGATGCTCGCGGCGGCCAGCTCGACCTCGTGGGGCGGAATCCACCGCGTATCGGCCTGCAGCAGCTCGTCACGACGACCACACACGAACACCTCGCCGTCATGAATCAGGCCGACGTCGCCGGTCGAATGCCACCGAACCTCGTCGGCCTGACACGCGCCACGGACGTACAGCGCGCCCAGGACCCCATCGACGACCTCATTGCCGTCGTCATCGCGTACGGCAACCTGGGTCCCGTCGATCGGAACACCCGAGGAGACGAGCGTCAGTGTGTCGTCGTCGTCGCTCGCGACCTCGACCAAGCAGCCGGGTGCGAACGAGGACCACGCGACCCGCAGCTCGGTCGGCGCCCGCCCAGGTGGGCTGTGGGTGATCGCAGCGACGTTCTCGGCCATCCCCCATCCGGTGCCGATGATCTCGGGACGTACACCCCAGGCCAAGAATCGGGCGGCGAACTCCCGCAGTGTCCGCGCGGGCACGACTTCACCACCACACACGATCTGCCGCAGCGACGAGAGATCGGCGACTTTCTTTCCGGGATGCCGCGCCAGACGAGCCAAGGCCGAAGGTGGCAACCACGTCAGTGTCGCGCGCGATGCAGCGATGGCTCGGGGCAGCGCGCCAGAGTCTGCGCGCCAGACCAAGGGATCCAAATGTACGCACGACACCCCACACACCAGCGGCAGCAGCACCGTGCTGACCAGCCCCATGTCGTGGTGCAGCGGCAGGCAGCTCGCGATGACATCGTCGGACGACAGCTCGAGTGCTCGACCCAGGCCCCAGATCTGTGCGAGCAGACGGCGCTGACCGATCGCCACCGGGCGATGCTGGCCCGTAGTGCCGCTGGTGCGCTGAACCAACGCGACGTCGGCCGACACCACGTCCGAAGCCAAAGGCAGCGCCGGCCAAGAGGCGAGCGTGTCGGGTCCGGTGGTGAGGCGCACCCGAGTGCCTAGCGACTGGGCGAGCGCGGGATCGTTGGTGGGTACGAACGTGGGGACGAATCCGCCGATCACCGCACCAACCCACGCGCTGATCGCCTCGGGTCCGTGGTGCCAGGCGATGGCGATCACCTCACCGGCACTCGCGCCGAGCTCGGCGCACCGTTGGGCGAAGCCGGTCGCACGCTCGCCCAGCTCGGCCCACCCCATCGAGCGCGTGGCGCCAGCTCCGTCGATAAAGCCCAGACACGTCGGCGACGGCGGCGCGCGTAGATGGCGGACGATCAGCGCCGCGAGGTCGCCAGAGACGAAGGTCTCTCGATCCGAGCCCAGCGGATTCACGGCGATCTCATGGTGCCCCGGAGGCTACGCGCGCAGCATGGTCAGGATCTCGTCGATGACCTTCTTGGCGTCACCGAAGAGCATCTCGGTATTGGGCTTGTAGAACAACGGGTTGTCGACGCCCGCGTAGCCCGAGGCCATCGATCGCTTCATCACCACACAACGCTCCGCCTTCCAGCACTCGAGCACCGGCATGCCTGCGATGGGGCTGTTCGGGTCGTCGAGGGCCGAGGGATTGACGATGTCGTTGGCGCCGATGACCCACGAAAAGTCCGTGCGTGGAAAGTCCTCGTTGAGCTCGTCCATCTCGAGCACGATGTCGTAGGGGACGTTGGCTTCGGCCAGCAGGACGTTCATGTGCCCGGGCAAACGGCCGGCCACCGGATGAATGCCGAACCGCACGGTCTTGCCCTTGCTCCGCAGGATCTTCACGACCTCGGACAGCGAATGCTGGGCCTGTGCGACCGCCATGCCATAGCCAGGGATGATGACGACGCTGCTGGCCTCGCGCAGGGCTTCGACAGTCTCGGCGGCGGTGGTGGCCCGAACCTCGCCCTGTGGGGCCTTGGCCCCGCCGCCGGCTGGCGTGCCTCCGTCGGTACCAAACCCACCGAGGATCACGCTGACGAACGACCGGTTCATCGCGCGACACATGATGTACGACAAGATTGCGCCCGAGCTGCCCACCAGGGCACCGGTGATGATGAGCAGATCGTTGCTCAGCATGAAGCCCGCCGCGCTCGCAGCCCAACCCGAATAGCTGTTGAGCATCGAGACCACGACCGGCATGTCGGCGCCGCCGATTCCGGCAACCAGGTGCACCCCGATCACCGACGCGATGGCCGTCATGATCAGCAGCGGCATGAGCCCTGCGGGCCATCCCGATGCGGACATCGCATGTCCGGCGTCGAGAAACTGCCAGCCCAGCACAATGCAGCCCGCCATCATGCCGAGGTTGAGCAAGTGCCGCGCGGGCAGCATCAAGGGCCTTCCGCTGATGCTTCCGCGGAGCTTGCCGAATGCCACGACCGAGCCGGTGAAGGTGATGGCGCCGATGAAGACCCCGACGAAGACCTCGACCTCGTGGATCGTTAGCTCGAGCGCGGAACCCTGTGGCGGCGGGCCGAGGTAGCTGCTGAGGCCCACCAGCACCGCCGCGGCGCCGACGAAGCTGTGCAGCACGGCAACCAGCTCGGGCATCGAGGTCATGGCGACGCGTGCCGCCAAGATGGCGCCGATGATTGCACCCGGGACGATCGCGCCGACCAGCACGCCCAGGCCGAGCATGTCGGGGCGTGCGGCCGTCGCGACCAGCGCGATCAGCATGCCGATGATGCCGTAGAGGTTGCCGCGGCGAGCGGTCTCCTGGTTCGACAACCCCGAGAGGCTGAGGATGAACAGGGCGCTTGCGGCGATATAGGCGACGGTGACGAGACTGTCCGACAAGGCGGCGGTCCTTTACTTGCGGAACATCTGCAGCATCCGCTGCGTGACGAGGAAACCACCGGCGACGTTGATCGTCGCCAGCAGGATTGCGGCTGCACCCAGGAGCGTCGTCGCTGAGCCGGCAGGCCCCGAGATCTGCAGGATTCCGCCGATCAAGATGATCCCACTGATCGCGTTGGTGACGCTCATCAGCGGGGTGTGCAACGCTGGCGCGACGTTCCAGATCACCTGCCAGCCGACGAAGATGGCGAGCACGAACACCGTGAGGTGGGTGAGAAAGGACGGCGGGGCGCCGATGCCGATGCCGACCAGCACCAAGCCCGCGGCGACCAGCGGCCACGGAGACCCGGCACCACCCGAGCTGCCGTGACCGTGCGCCTTCTTGACGACCGCGACCGCCGGACCGGGCTTGCCCTCGGTCGGCGAGGTCATCTTGGGCTTTGGCGTGGGCCAGCGGTTCTTGCCCTCGTGCACGACGAGCGCGCCGGAGGTGACCTCGTCGTCGAGATCGAGGTGGAACTTCTCGGCTTTGCCCAGATCATCCAGCAGATGGACGATGTTGGTGCCATAGAGCTGACTGGCGGTCGTCGACAGCCGACTGGTGAGGTCGGTGTAGCCGACGATCTTGACCCCGTTGTGCTCGGCGACGCGGCCCGGTTCGGTGAGCTCGCAGTTTCCGCCTTGCTCGGCGGCGAGGTCGACGATCACGCTGCCGGGCTTCATCGCCTCGACGTGATAGGCCTTGATGAGCTTTGGCGCCGGACGCCCGGGGATCAGCGCGGTGGTGATGATGATGTCGACGTCCTTGGCCTGAGCCAAGAACAGGTCCATCTCGGCCTGGATGAACGCCGGTGACATCTCCTTGGCGTAGCCGCCTTCACCAGCGCCGTCCTCCACGAGGGTGACCTCGAGAAATTCGGCGCCCATGCTCTGGACCTGCTCGCGAACCGCGGGGCGGGTGTCGAAGGCCCGGACGATCGCACCCATCCCGCGTGCGGCACCGATCGCGGCGAGGCCGGCAACGCCAGCGCCGATCACCATCACCTTGGCGGGTGGGACCTTGCCTGCTGCGGTGATCTGGCCGGTGAAGAACCGCGGAAACAACGTGGCCGCCTCGACCACCGCACGGTAGCCGGCGATGTTCGCCATCGAGGACAGCGCGTCGAGCTTTTGCGCGCGACTGATTCGCGGCACCGCGTCCATCGCAATGGCGTTGCACTTGCGGGCAACGAGTCGCGCGAGCAACTCGGGGTTCTGTGCCGGCCACAAGAAAGCGATGAGCGTCGCGCCTTCGCGTAGCAGCTCGGTCTCGTCGAGGCCGGTTGCACTGCTGTATTCGGGTGGCCGAACCTTGGCGACGATGTCTTGTTGCCACACCTTGGCGACGTCGTCGGTGACGGTGCAGCCGGCGTCTCGATAGGCCTGGTCGGGAAAGCTGGCGGCGGCGCCTGCACCCGACTCGATCATCACCGAGAATCCGAACTTCTGCAGCTTGCGGGCGGTGTCGGGGGTGGCTGCGACCCGCCGCTCGCCGTCGTGGACTTCCTTGGGAATGCCGATCTTCATGCGTACTGCTGCGCTCGGCCGGATGGAGCCCAGGCGAGCGAGGAGTATCACGGTCCGTCGGGCCCCTGCAGGCTGCTATCGTCAGGGCCAATGTCCGAGGAACTGACCCACTTTGACGGCGATGGCGCGGCGCGGATGGTCGCGGTCACTCACAAGCCGGAGACCGAGCGCCAGGCCACCGCCCGTGCGCGGGTGCGCATGGCTCCCACCACGCTCGAGCGCATCCTCGCTGGGACCATGGGCAAGGGTGACGTGCTCCAGGTCGCGCGGCTGGCCGCCATCGGCGCGACCAAGGCAACCGCGACCGCAATCCCGCTGTGCCACCCGATCCGGATCGTGGGCGTCGATGTCGCCCTCGAGGTGATCTCGGACGGTAGCGGGATCGAGGTTCGGGTCACCGTGTGTGCAATCGATCGAACCGGCCCCGAGATGGAGGCGATGCACGGCGCAGCAGTCGGTGCGCTGACGATTTACGACATGTGCAAGGCCATCGACCGCGGGATGACGATCGCCGACGTTGCGTTGCTGGAGAAGTCTGGCGGCAAGTCAGGGCATTTCGTGGGGTCGCCAACCGCCGTCGGCCGCTAAGAAATGCGGCCACGGACGGCGGCCAGTGCGACCGGCGAATAACCCGGATCGCGCGGGGTGCGCCCGCCGCCGCAGGCACTGCGCTTCCGCCTCTCGCGGGTTGTCGCTAGAATCCATGTCGCGTGCCTTCTAGCCCGACGCGACGCGCTCTCGTCACCGGCGGGAGCCGCGGGATAGGGGCCGCGATCGGACGCCGCCTCGCCGCGGATGGATACGCGGTGATCCTCAACTATCGCAGCCGCGCAGCCGAGGCGCTCGCAGTTCGTGAGCAGATCGAGGCGGCCGGCGGTGAGGCGACCACCGTCGCGTTCGATGTCAGCGACCGCGAGACCTGCGTGGCCGCGATCGAGCGGCTGCTGGCCGACGATCCACGCCCCATCAGCATCCTGGTGAACAATGCTGGGATCACCCGCGATGCGGCCTTTCCGTCGCAGACCTGGGACGACTGGCAGGCGGTGACCCGCACCACGCTCGACGGCTTCTACAACGTGACCCACCCACTGGTGATGCCGATGGTGAGCAACCGCTACGGACGCATCATCAATGTGTCGTCGATCAGCGGGGTCCGGGGCACTCGCGGGCAGGTGAACTACTCGGCGGCCAAGGCCGGGCTCATCGGAGCCACCAAGGCACTCGCCATCGAGCTGGCCAAGCGCAAGATCACCGTCAACGCGATCGCACCTGGGCTGATCGATACCGAGATGATCGCCGAGGTCCCGCGCTTCGTGCTCGATCTCATCCCGATGCGCCGCGTGGGACGACCGGAGGAGGTCGCAGCTGCGGTCGCGTTTCTCGCCAGCCCCGAGGCCAGCTATATCACCGGGCAGGTCCTGGGCATCGACGGAGGCTTCTAGCGTGGGCATGACAACCGACGAGCTCGACTGGGACGTGATCGTGGTGGGCGGAGGTCCGGGGGGATCGGCCGTGGCGACCCTGCTGGCCGCGGCGGGGTCGCGGGTACTGCTGCTCGATCGCGGGGAGTTCCCGCGCTTTCATATCGGCGAGTCGCTGCTGCCGGTGTGCCTGCCGGTGCTCGCACGGCTGGGGGTCGAGGTCGATCCCGCGTGGGCGCTCTACAAGCGCGGGGCGGAGTTCGTGTGCGAGCAGACCGGGCGTCGCCGCGCGTTCGACTTCAGCCGAGCTCTGCCCGGGCCACCGCGGCACGCGTGGCAGGTCGACCGCGCGGGCTTCGACGCCGCGCTTTCCACCCGAGCCGAACAATGCGGCGTCACCCGACGCTTCGGAGCCAAAGTACAACGGGTGAACCTGGGCCCCGACGAGGTCGAGGTGGAACTCCCGGACGAAGTCCTGCGCGCGCGCTACGTGATCGATGCGACCGGGCAAAACCGGCTGTTGGCGCGCCAGCATGCGTCCGCAGAGCCGCTGCGACGCTTCGGACAGACCGCGGCGTTCATGCGCTTCGATGGATTGGGTGATGCCGCACTCGCAGAGATCGGCCCTGGCCACGACATCCGGGTGATGATCACCGCCGCCGGCTGGGGCTGGGTGATCCCGCTGGCGCAGCGGCGCTTGAGCGTGGGCCTGGTGTGTCGCGAGTCCGAGATCGCCTCGCACGTGCTGGACCGCTACATCGCAGGCTCGCCGCTCATCGGTCGCTGGACGCAGGGCGCCACGGCCAGCGAAGTGGGCGTCGAGCGCAACTTCAGCTTCAAGAACCTCCGCCCACATGGCTGCCGCTTCGCCTGCGTGGGGGATGCTGCGTGTTTCCTCGATCCGGTCTTCTCGTCGGGGGTGTCGCTGGCGTTGATGGGCGCGCAGGCCATCGCCGACCGGCTCGCGCCGGCGCTGCGCGACGGCTGCGAGCGCGACGAGAAACTCATGGCGCCGGTGGCGGCCTTCATGGAGCAGGGCTACGGGGTGTTCGCGTCGATGATCGACCGGTTCTACAATACGCGCTTCGTGGAGCACTTCATTTTCGGCGAGTATGGCCACCACGAACGCATCCACGACGAGCTCGTGAGCGTGCTCGCCGGCGATGTCTGGCGCAACGACAATGGGTTCGCGCGGATGTTGATGAGCTCGCGTCGCCACGAGAAGCCCGCGGCTGCGGTCGGTGGCGGTCATTCGTACGCGGGCAAGCCATGAAGCCCGCTGGGTTGCTGCCGATCACCGGCTACAGCATCTGCAATGCGCTCGGACCCGATCGAGCCGCAGTGCTCGACAGCTTGCGTGCGGGTCGGCGAGGCCTCGGCGAGGTCCCCTTCGCGCTGCCGTTTCGGACGGTCGTCGGAGCCGTCCGCACCGAGCTTCCCGAGCTGCCAGTCGAGCTTGCGGCGTGGTCCAACCGTCCGACGCGGCTGGCCCAGACGCTGGTCGACCAGCTCGAGGGGCCGCTCGCGCGGGCGAGAGCGCGTTGGCGCCCCGAACGGATCGGCATCGTGTTGGGCACGAGCACCTCGGGTGCGGATGCCACCGAGCGGGCGTTCGCGACCTTCATCAAGCACGGCGCGTTGCCCGAGAGCTACGAGTTTCACAAGCAGCATACCTTCGGCGCTCTGGTCGACGTGGTCGCACGGCTCACCGGCATCACCGGTCCGGCGTGGGTGGTGTCGAGCACGTGCACCTCGAGCGCCAAACCATTCGGATCGGCGCGACGCCTGATCCACGCCGGAGTGCTCGACGCGGTGCTGGTCGGGGGCATCGACACGCTGTGCTCGATGACCGTACTGGGCTTCAACGCGCTCGGCGCCCTGTCGAGCAATCCGTGCAAGCCGTTCAGCAGCGAGCGCGACGGCATCAACGTGGGTGAGGGTGGTGCGCTGTTGTTGGTCGAGCGCCAGGGCGAAGGCCCGGCGCTGCTCGAGGGGGTTGGCGAGAGTTCCGACGCCTATCACATCAGTGCGCCGCATCCCGAAGGTCTTGGCGCGGCGATCGCGATGCAAAGAGCGCTCGATGACGCCGGCATGACGGCGGCCGACGTCGACCACATCAACGCCCACGGCACCGGGACCCGCCTCAATGACACAGCCGAGGCCAAGGCGATCTTCTCGGTGTTCGGCTCGACGGTTCCGGTCGCGTCGACCAAGGGCCTCACCGGGCACATGCTCGGCGCCGGTGGTGCTACCGAGTGCGTGCTGTCGATCATGTCGATCGAAGCCGGGCTCATCCCCGCGTCGGTCGGCGCCGAGCCGCTCGATCCCGAGCTCAGGATCGACGTGGCCGTCGCGCCGCGGCATGGTCCGCTGCGTCGTGTGCTGAGCAACTCCTTTGCCTTTGGCGGCAGCAATGCCTCGGTCTTGGTGAGGGCCCCGTGAGCACGACCGAGGTCTCGATGGACGAGCTGCGCGTGATCGGGGTGGGGTTGTGGCTGCCTGGCGTTCCGAACGTGGAGGCCTGGCAGGCGGGCGCCCGCGGACTCACGACGCAGGGCCAAGAGTATCCCGCGCCGACCGGGCTGGGCATCGAGCGTCGCGCTCGCCGACGCGCGGGTCCGTTTAGCCGCGCGCTTGCCGATGCCTTCGGCATGGCCGCGACTCAGGCGCACATCGACGTGACGCAGACCTCCGCGGTGTTCGGCTCGGCACTCGGCGAGGTCTCGACCATGCTGGAGCTGCTCGGTCAGATGCACAGCGATGAGCCGCTGTCGCCGATGGCGTTCGCCACCAGCGTGCACAGTGCGACCGCGGGGGTGATCTCGATCAGCGCGGGCAATCGCGGCTTCACCACCTCGATCTCCGCCAACTACGACACCGTGGGCGCCACGCTGCTCGAGGCCCACGGCGTGCTGCATGCACTGGGTGCCCCGGTCATCGTGACCTGTGGCGACGAGGCCTCTCCCGCGGGCTTCGTCGACGAACTCGAGGCCTCCGACATGCTCGCGGTCGCGATCGCCCTGGCCGCGCCAGGTAGCGACGCACCGGTGCTCGCGAGGCTCCGCGGCCCGCATCTGGGCGCGACCGATCAAGGCGCACGGGTGCCTGCGGCCGAGGTCTCGGCGCGGATGGGCCGGAATCCTCAGGTCGGTCTGCTCGATGTGGTCGCCGCGATCTTGCGCGGTGACACCGGCGAGGTGAGCCTCGATCGCGGTCGCGGTCGCGGGTGGTGCGTGACGGTGCTCGGGGCTTGCCCGTGAGCCCGGCGTATCCGCCGATTGCGCGGCTGGTGCCGCATGGCTTGCCGCTGCGTGCCCTGGAGGCGCTGCTGCACTGGCACGAGGGTTGTGCTGTGTGTCGGGTGACGATCCGCGAGGACCTGCCGTTCGTTCGCGACGGTCGCCTCGCGTCGATCGTCACGCTGGAGTACATGGCCCAGGCCGTGGCGGTGTGTCTGGGCCACGAGGCTTTCGTGGCCGGGCAAGGCGTGCGCGTGGGCATGATCATCGGCGTCCGCAAGCTCGAGATCGTCGTGCCGTTCATCGACGTCGGCACCGAGCTGCGCATCGAAGTCGATCGTGATCGCGGCAACGACGAGGTGAGCACCTTCCGCGGCACCACCAAGGCGGGCGAGACGGTGATCTCGCTGGCGTCGATGACGATCTATCACGGCGCACAGCCGCACCCCGCGTGAGCTCGCCGCGCGGCGTCACGTCGCCCGCGCCCGGAGGCTCGACGCGGCCTCAGGCGTCGGGACACGCGAGCGGTACCCAGGTGTCTATCTCCGGGAAGATCGCGTCGCGTGACAGGTGCCGCTCGCTGCTCAGCGCCCAGCGCGACGCGATATCCTCGAGCGCCTGTCCGGTGGCGTCGGTGATCGTCGGGATCGCGGCCGCGGAGAAGTGGAGGAAGATCCCTGCGGACTCGGCGTAGCGAAGCTGGTCACAGCGGCGGAGATCGAGCTCGGGTGTGATCGTGAGCCGCAGGCGCGCGGTATCGTCGGGGTCGAGTGATACCGTGGCGACGGTGGTCAACGGGCCGGTGCAGTTGGGATCGGTCGGCTCGCAGTTGACGTAGGTGCCCAGGCCGTCGGACAAATCGAAGTAGTTCGTCGAGCGGAAGCAGCGGCTGTTCTCGAACTCTTGGAACGCGTCTGCCTCGGCGATGCTGAGGCGGAACTTCGTTGGATCGACGCCGGTCGGGGGAGCAAGGGGTTCGGTGAAGTGGAGCTCGACCGTGGTGCGATCGAGGAAAGAACCCTCGAGCAGACGTGGCGGGGTGGCTGGATCGACAGTGGCGTCGGGTGGGGACGGGATCGGAGCGTCGCACTCGCGGCAGCCCGAGGAGAAGGAGCCGGCGAGCAGGCCGATGCCGAGGGCGCGGTTCATTGGAATGGAAGTGTCCGCCTTGGGCGCTGTGGCGACTCGCGCAGGGGCGACTTCGCCGATCCGCTCGCCGTCTCGTGCGTCTACCGTGGCGATCGTGGCGGTCGTTGGCGGTCGTTGGCGACCGCGAAGCGGCTCATCGGATTCCTCTTGGTGCTCGGGTGTGCGAACGCGCCGTCGGCGATCAATGGAGGGGGTCGGCGGGTTCACGGAGTCGGTGGATCTGGCCACCACCGCCGGCGTGTTTCAGTCGGGGTCGGCGGGCGACCTCGATGCCTTCGTCGTCCGACTCGACGCCAGCGGCGACACGCTCGCCGCGACTTACGTCGGAGGCAGCGGCAACGACTCGGTCGACGGCTTCGTCGTCACCGCGAACGGCGAGGTGTTGTTCGTCGGCGAGACCAACTCCGACGACCTACCGACCTCGAGCAACGCGTTCCAGTCCAACCGCGGCGGCGACTGGGACGCCTTCGCGATCCGACTCGGCCCCGATCTCCACACGTTGCGCTACGGCACGTACGTGGGCGGCGGTGCCCACGACAATGGCCGCGGCGCGACTCTCACCGAGTCGTGCGAGATCATACTCACCGGCGCATCCGCGGGCGCAGGCTTCCCCACCGTCGCCGCGTGGCAGCCGAACTTCGCCGGGGGCGCGGGCATGTACGGCAACAGCGATGTCGTCGTCGTCAAGCTTGCGCTGCCGCAGTGAGCACCACGGGCCGTCAGACCGGCACGGTCTCGATCGCACCTCCGGCCTCAGCCGTGCCTGCGCTCGGCCACCATCAGCCACGCGCTCTCGTGCAACGCCAGGGTCTGCGTCAGCCGCAATCCTGCGCGGGCCAGCAGCCGCCGCATCTCGGGCTTGGAGCGCTCCTTGCCCCCGCCGGTCAGGACCAACATCTCGAGGTCGAACAAGCGCGTGGCATCGGGGCGATTGCCAGGCAGCAAGAGGCCCTCGACGACGAACACGCGGCCGCCGGGCGCGAGCGCGTCGGCACAGCGCCGCAGCAGCGACGTCGCGCGTTCGTCATCCCAGTTGTGCACCACGTGCTTGAGGATGTAGGCATCCGCGGCGGTGGGTACCGACTCGAAGAAGTCGCCCCCGACCAGCTCGCAACGATCGGCCAGGCCAGCCTCGAGAAATCGCCCGCGTGCGGCCTCGACCACGTGTGGCCGATCGACCAGGATCCCGCGCAGCGTGGGCCGTAGGCGCAGCAGCTCCATCAGCAGCGTGCCGCGCCCGCCGCCCACATCGACGAGCGAGGTGACGCCATCGAGCACGTCGAGCCCGGCGAGCACGTGGGCCTGCCGGGTGGTGTAGGCATCGACGGCCGAGTCGTAGAGCCGCGCCTCGGCCGGGTGGTGCTCGAGGTATTCGAACAGCGGCTGGCCATAGACCTGCTCGAACGCGCTGTTGCCAGTGCGCACGGCGTGGGTCAGCGCGAGCCAGGGAGTCCACTGCGACGGCGAGCCCACGAACATCGCGAGCGTTCCAAGCGCGTCGCGGCGCATGGGCGTTCCCAGCGACGTGAGGACGTGACGCCCATCGGGGAGTTGCTCGACGAGCCCCTCGCCGCCGAGCACCATCAGCAACCGCAGCAGCGCACCCGAGTCGCAGCCGAGTTCCGTGGCCAGCGTATGCAGGTCCTTGGGTTGCTCGAGCGCCTCGGCAAGCCCGAGTTCGGCCGCGGTGGCCAACGCTTGCACGATCCACTTGCCGCCCAGCCGCCGCATGAAGGCTGTGGCCGGATCCGCGGCCAGATCCGTCGCCGGATCCGCGGCATCAGGGCCGCCCCTCAAGACGCCGCCGCGGGGCTCGCCTGGGCGGCGGTCGGCAGCAAGGCGAGCGCCTGCTGCCACTGCGGGTGCAGCGTGGCGCGGCCGAGGTTGCGCTCGACGTCGCGCGCGACCAACGAAAGCGAATGCCGACGGTCGAGACCGGGCAGCACTTCGATGGCCGCACGGCTCGGGTCGAGCTCGAGATTCCACCGCGAGACCTCTGCCTGCGTGAGGAGCTCGGCTCCGAGTTGGGGCCCGAGTTCCATCAGCATACGCGCGATGAGCTCGACGAAGATCGCCTCGGCCTGCACCAGTCGCATGCGCATGTACTCGAGCGTCTCGGTGTGGCTCATCGTGAGGCGCAGATCGAGGTGGCTGTCGACCAGCATCGAAGGGAACTTGGGCAGCCCCACGAAGCCAGGCACCGGCCGGTCTTGCGGCGCGAGCTCGGCCCACGCGCGCAGGGCGGCTTGCATGTACCCCGACAGCTCCACATAGCGCGCCCCGGTTGTGCTCACCTCGCCGTAGAGCGGCCCGGTGACCCGATACATGCCCTGCAAGAAGTACTGACAGGCGAAGTTCCAGTAGACGAAGTTGTCCCAGTAGATCTTCGTCGCCATCCCACGCGCGTGGCCGTACAGCGGCGCGGCGTTGCGGAACACCGCGTGCGAGCCCGCCACCAGGGCGCGATACTGGGCGTTGAGCTCGCCGGTGCGTCGCACCAGATCCTCACCGGCTCGATCCACCCGGATCAGCTCGGTGGTGAAGCTGTTGGCGTAGGCGATGAAGTCGGTGCCGGGGCTATAGAGCGGGTCGACAAACGCTCCGGCCTCGCCAACGATGCCCCAGTGGTCGGTCGACCACGAGCGCGCGACGCCGTGGCTGTAGTCTTTCTGGCAGCGAAAATCGAGCACCTGTGCGTGCTCGAGGCGCGCGGCGAGGAAGGGTTCGTGCTCGCGGATGAAGTCCATCGAGGCATCGAGCGAGTGCACGCGCTCGATGCCGTGCACCTCGCCGTGCGTCACGACTCCGACGCTGGTGCGTCCTGATGACAGCGGGATCAGCCATACCCAGTAGCCGCGGCCCATCAGGTGATTGGTCGAGCGCCAACGCTCGGCGGCCATGGGCCGCTGGTGCCAGGGATCCGCACGATCGGGCACGAGATCGGCAAGCTCCACGCGACCCTCCACACGAAACCACCCTGCGTGCCCCAAGTGTCGGGCGCCCCGGGCCAGCTTCAGGCGCCGCTTGATCAGCGCACTGCGGCCGCTCGCATCCACCAGCCAGCGCGAACGCAAGGTGATGGCGCTACCGTCACACTCGAACGTGACAGCGTTGGGTTCGTCGCCGGCGGTGAGCTCGATCGACTTGACCTTGGCGCCCTCGATCAGGGTGACACCACGTGCCTCGATCATGCCGCGCAGATCCTCCTCGAGCTTGCCGCGATCGAGCTGGTACGAGCGGACGATCGGCTCTTGGGAAGCGCCGATCTCGGCGCGTTCGGTGAGCGGCAAGTGGCCACCGCCGGGGAAAAATCGCAGGCCCATCTTGATGATGTGCTCCGCCCGCAGATACTCGCCGAGCCCGAGTCGCTCGAGGTACTGCGATCCGAGCTCGACGCTCGACTCGCCGACCTTGTGGCAGGCGATCGGCAGCGGTCGACGCGATCGTTCGATCACGGTGATCCGGTCGTCGGGGAACTCCTGGCGGAGTTGCAGCGCAAGTGTCAGGCCGGCGAGGCCACCCCCGCAGATGAGCACGTCGGCATCCAGGGCAGTCATGATCTGAGGGCGAGTCTAAGGCATGGCGCGCCAAATGCTCGGCCTGTATTGGCTCGAGCGGCGGGCGCCGTTGACACGCCTGCGCGACCTCCGTAGCTTGCCGGCGCAATGGGCCCCGCCGACAGTCTCCTCGCTCGGTGCGCAGCGGCCCGCACGCCGGCCAAGCCCCGCTCGCTGGGCTGCGCCTGACCGCCCGATGGGACGCATCTACAGAAGCTGCGTCGCCACGTTCTCGCTGGTTCTCTACGCGCTGCTCGGGCCGCTGGGCTATCTCGTGTTCGGTGCCCTCGCCCTCGTGCCCACCCGGGATCGAGTGCGACGTGCGCATCGGCTCCAGGCGGTCATGTGCCGGGCGTTCGCGCTGCTCCATCACTGGTTGCGGTGGACCAGGGTGCTCGACTACGACCCACGCAAGCTCCAGGGCACGATCCCCGACGGGCCGTGCATCGTCATCGCCAACCACCCGTCGCTGGACGACGTCGTCACAGTGATGAGTACGGTGCCGCGACTGTGCACGGCGGTGAATCGCCGCACCTTCGAGCGCTGGTGGCTGCGCCCGCTGCTAGAGCACGCCGGGCAGTTCAGCGGTGGGATGGACAACCCGCTGGGCGCGCAGACCGTGCTCGACAGCGCCGCGCTGCGTCTGGGCCAAGGATTTCGGGTGCTGGTGTTCCCCGAGGGCGGCCGCTCGCCGATCGGGAAGCTGCGGACGTTCGCGCGTGGCGCCTTCGTGACTGCGTGCCGCGTCGGGGTTCCGATCGTGCCGATTCTCATCCGTGCGGAGCCTCACTGGTTGTCGCGGGGGGAGAGGCTCTTCGTGGCGCCTCGTCACGGCGCCCGCAAGCGGCTCGAGGTCCTCGAGATCGTTCACCCTGATCAGTTCGGGGGAGACAGTCGATCGATGCGCGCGTACGTCGAGTCGATGTACACTCGAATATTGAGGATTCCAATCGACAGCCCCACGCTTCCGAGCGCAGCGAGCCCGCAAGAAGGTGTCTCGTGAGCGATGACATCGAGGTCCGGATCAAGCGTCTGATCGTCGACGCGCTGATGCTCGAGGATGTGACGCCCGAACAGATCGAGACCGATGCTCCGTTGTTCGTGGAGGGGCTGGGTCTCGATTCGATCGACGCGCTCGAGCTCGCGCTCGCGATCCACAAGGAGTTCGGCGTCAAGACGTCGGCCGACGACCAGCGCAACCGCGAGTACTTCCACTCGGTCGCGAGCCTCAAGGAGTTCATCCTCAGCGAACAGGCGCGGGCCGCTGCGGGTTCGGCCGCGGCTTCGACCGCGGATACGGCTCCGGCTCCGGCCAAAGATCCGGGCGAGCCCCCCGTGGACGCCACGTAGCGTCGAGCCGCATGGAGCGATCGATGATCGCGCTGCTTGGTCGCCATGGACCCGAGGATCTGGTGGCCGTCGGCGCGCGCGGCCCCCGATCGGCCCGCGACCTGCTCGCGGACGCGGGCACGCTGGCGGCCACATTGCCGCCGTTGCCGGACCGACGCGCCGGGCACGTCGACGCGCATGCGCTGCTGGTGTTCGAGCACGATCGCTATGCCTTCGCCGCCGCGCTGCTCGCCGCGTGGTCGGTTGGCTATGCGGTGGCGCTGCCGCCCGACCATCGCGTGCAGACCCTGACCTCGATGATGCAGCAGCCCGAGATCGCCTGCGTGTTGCACGACACCAACTCTGGGCGAGAGATCCAGGTTCACCAGCGGCTCGCAGGGCCCGCGGCCTCTGCTTTGGCGGGGACCACGGCGCCGGCCGGCATTGCCGCCACGGTGTTCAGCTCTGGCACGACAGGGAACCCGCTGGCGTGGCGCAAGACCGCAGCACAGCTTTTGGGCGAGGTTGAAGTGCTCGTGCGCACCTTCGCTGTCACCCCGGGCACTCGCACGGTCGCCACGGTGCCGCCGTATCACGTCTATGGGCTGTTGTTCGGCGTGCTGTTGCCGCTCGCGAGCGGCGGCGCGTTCGGGCGCGAAACCCCGATGCTGCCCGAGGAGATCGCTGCGCGCGTCGAGGCCGAACGCGCGGACATTCTGGTGACCGTGCCGTTCCACCTGCGCCGGGCCAAGACGCTGACGAGCGGGCGCTTGGCCACGTTGCATCGGGTCTTCTCGTCGACGGCTGCGCTCGATGACGACACCGCCCGGTCGTTCGCGCGGGTTCATGATCGGTGCATCACCGAGGTCCTGGGTTCGTCCGAGACGGGGGGCATCGCGTGGCGCGAGGCCGACGAACCGTGGCACCCACTCGACGGTGTCACCGCCACCATCAACAGTGACGGGCGCCTGCAGGTCGACGCGCCCTGGCTTGCACTCGATGCCGAGCGCCCGTGGATCACCGGCGACCTCGCGATGCCCTCACCCCAGGGCTCGTTCGTGCTGGGCGGTCGGGCCGATCGTGTGGCCGAGGTGGATGGTCTCGCTGTCTCGCTGCCGCAGCTGCAGCAGTGGCTGCTTGCTGCGCCGGGGGTGGAGGATGCCGAGGTGATCTCGGTGCCGGCGCCCGGCGGTGGCGTGCGGATCCTGGCGGTCGCGGTCGCCCCATCACGCGACGAACCATCGCTGCGTGCGGCGATGCTCGAAGCCTTCGCCCCGCCGGCCGTGCCTCGGCGACTGCTGCTCGTCGATGAGCTCCCCCGCGATCCGCTGGGGAGGTTGCCTGCCGCTGCGGTCATGCCGTTGTTCGGTCTGCGCGCCGACGGCTCGACACCCTCGACGATGCTCGCGATCGATGAGCCCCACCGCCGGCATGAAGGCGACGTCGAGATCGCCGAGATCACCGTGGGTGTGCCCCACGACTATCTCTACTTCGAGGGACACTTCGAGGGGTATCCCGTCATGGCCGCGGTGGTGCAGCTGCACGAGCTCGTGCTGCCGCTCGTCGAGCGCTTGTGGCCGGGCCTGGGCCAGCCTCGCGAGCTGTTGCGCCTCAAGTTCCTGGGCCGGATTGCTCCCGGTGACGCGCTGCGGGTGACGCTGCGCTTTGGGCTCGACGCAAACACCTGCGACTTCGAGATCGCCAACGATCGCGAGCGCTGCTCGGCCGGTCGCCTGCGGTTCGGTCCCGCGTCATGACCACCGCGCTCGTCAAACCGACCGCAGAACGTGCAGCGTGGCTCGGCACCGCCGAACGCGGCACACTGCTCGGAATCCGCGTGGTGTTCTGGATGGCCACGGTGCTGGGCCGCGCGCCGACGCGCGTGCTGGTACGCCTGATCGCGCTGTACTACACGCTGTTCGATCGACCGGCGCGCACCGCCTCGCGGGCGTGGTTTCGCGTGGTTCACGGCGAGGAGCCCACGTGGGGAGCGGTCTATCGCCACATCTTGCGGTTCTCGCAGGTCACGCTCGATCGCATCTTCTTGCTGCGCGGTCGGACCTCGGGTTTCACGGTGACGCGCACGGGTCATCATCATCTGACAGAGGCCATCGCTCGCGGTCGCGGGGCGGTGCTGCTAGGCGCGCACCTCGGCAGCTTCGAGGCGATGCGCGCCGGGGCCGACCAGGATGGGGTTCCGCTCAACATTCTCGGGCACTTCAAGAACGCGCGAATGATCAATGCCCTGTTCGAGCAGCTCGATCCCGGCAAGGCTGCGCGCGTGATCCACATCGAGGCCGGCTCGGTGGAATTCATCTTCAAGGTTCAAGAACGCATCGACGCTGGTGAGCTCGTGGCGGTGCTCGGAGACCGTACCGGGCTCAACGAGAAGACCGTGACGGTGCAGTTTTTCGGCCGTCCGGCGCGCTTTCCGGTGGGCCCGTTCATGCTCGCCGCGGTGCTCAAGTGCCCGGTGTTTCTCACGTTCGGCCTCTATCACGAACCCAACCGCTACGATCTATCGTGCGAGCCGTTCGCCGATGTCGTCGTGTTGCCGCGAAAGCAGCGACAGGCTCACCTGGAGGAACTCGTGCAGCGGTTCGCCACGCGGCTCGAGGACCTGTGCCGACGCGCTCCCGACAACTGGTTCAACTTCTATGATTTCTGGCGTGATGCGTCGCCGGTGGTGGGCGTCGCGCCGCTGTTGCCACCGCGCGACGGTGATGGCGTCGGTTGACCGTGGCGTGAAATGGCTCCAGCGGGCGCGTCAGTGCGCGCGCGTCGACCATGCTGGTGCTCGCCGAACTACGCGGTACTCTGTCACTCGTGGTCCCCAAGGTGGCAACGGCGGCTCCCAGCGCTCGAGACAGCAAGCCCACCAGCTCGCTGCTCGTCTGCGCGATCGTGGTGTCGTTGGCATGGTCGTTGGGTTCGGTCTCGGCCGCCGCACCGACTGCCCCATCGGCCGCGGCGCCCACCGCCCCGGTCGAAATGCCGGTCGAGCCGACCGACGCCCGCACGCTCCTCGGTGCCCTGTCCACCATCGACGGGCTCGAAGCTCGCTTCGTCGAGCGCAAGCATCTCGCCCTGCTTCGCGCGCCGCTGGTCTCCGAAGGGCGGCTGTTCTACACGCGACCTGGTCATCTCGCCCGCATCGTCCAGGCCCCGTCGCCATCGACCGTGCGCATCAGCCCGACCTCGCTCGAGGTCAGCGACGCCAGTGGTAGCCAGCGCTTCGATCTCCGCAGCCGGCCCGAGATCAAGACCTTCGTCGAGTCGTTCGTCCACGTGGTGGCCGGCGACTACGATGCGCTGGCCTCGATCTACTCGCTGGGGTTCGCGCCGGGTGTCGAGCCGGGCGCGATGTGGCTGCTCACGCTGACCCCGCTGGGCTCGCCGCTGTCCGACCTGATCGAACGCCTCGAGATCCGCGGCTTCGGCTATCTCGTCATGACGATCCGTGTGCTCGAGAAAAAGGGCGACAGCACGGACATCGTGATGACGAGTGTCGATCATCGCCGCGTGTTCACCGAGCAAGAGCGGCTCGATCTATTCGCTCTCCCGCCGCGCGAGCCAGCGGAGTGACGGCGGTCGGTCGGGTCCATCGCCGGAGCCCCCGCCTGGCCGTTGCGGTGGTCCTGTCGTTGGTGGTGCTGTGTGCGATCTTCGTCGCGTTGCGTCTCGAGGTCACCACCGACATCGGGCGTTTTCTGCCCACCGGCACCGATCGCGAGAAGGCTCGGATCTCGAGCGCGGTGGCCAACGGCGAGGCCTCACGCACACTGATCGCCACGGTCGACGCGCGCGACGTGCCCGGGGCACTGGCGGCCTCGGTCGCGTTCGAGCAGGAAGTGCGGGCCGACTCGGCGCTGATGGCCACGCTCGCGTTCGCGGAGGCGGGACCGCCTGCCGACGTCGATCGCGTGCTGTGGGCGCTCTACACCGCGCGAAGGCTGTCGTTCGCGGCGGGCAGCGCCGAGCAGGCCGCGGCGATGGTC
Organism: Deltaproteobacteria bacterium; assembly: GCA_947492135.1. GTDB lineage: Bacteria > Myxococcota_A > Polyangia > Nannocystales > Nannocystaceae > Xiheibacterium. Next base: position 27,253 of record CANLQR010000031.1, read on the forward strand.
ACACCGGAGGGACTCACCGCCGCGGTCGACGAGCTGCGCCGACGTCTCGCGTCACCGCTGTCCACGCTGGTCAGTCGGGTCGCGCCCGAGGATCCGTTCTTGTCGGTGCCACGGCTGCTCGAGCGCCTGCAGCAAGGTCGGGCTGACACGCTTGCGGTGGTCGACGGCCGCTTCGTCGCGCAGGACCGCCACGCCGTCTTCTTCTTGGGCACCCACGCCTCGGCGTTCGACGCGTCGGCCCAGCGGGTCGTGCTCGCGGGGTTGCACGCGGCCCACGCCCGCGTCGCCAGCCGCCTCGACGTGGGTCCGCTCGAGCTCAGTGGCGTGGCCGGTTTTTCGATCCGCGCCGAGGAGACGATCAAGGCCGATATCCAGCGCACCACCACGCTGTCGGTGGTGGGCCTGACGCTGTTGTGCTTGCTGGTGCTGCGTTCGTTTCGCCTCGTGCTGCTCGCACTGTTCCCGATCGGCTGCGCGATGCTGGTCGCCACTGCGGTTGCCCAGCTCATCTGGGGCGAGGTCCACGGTCTGACCTTCGCGTTCGGGGCCTCTCTCATCGGCGTGTGCGTGGACTACGTCGTGCACCTCTACGTGCACCACGATCTTTGTCCCGACCCCGAGGGTCCTCGGGGTACTTTGCGCCGGATCTGGCCTGCACTGGCCTTGGGTGCCGGCACCACTGCGGTGGGCTTCGGCGTGATCGCGGGCTCGTCGTTCCCGGGGCTACGACAGGTGGCAACCTTCGCCTGCGTGGGCGTGGTCGCGGCGCTGGTGTGTGCCGCAGTGTTGCTTCCGCCACTGCTGTCGCGGGCCCCGCGGTCGCGCGGCAGCCTGCGCGACAAGCTGGCCAACGCACTCGCCTCGGGCTTCAGGCAGCTGCTACAGCGGCGAAGCGCCGGCGCCTTGCTACTGGTGGTCGCGCTGGTCGCGAGCGTGTGGGGAGCGCTGGCGGTCCGCTGGGAAGACGATCTCGGCAAGATGACGCAGCTCGACCCCGAGTTGCTCGCGCAGGACGAGCGCGTGCGAGCCCGTGTCGCTCGCTTCGATCAAGGCCGCTTCATCGTGGTGCTCGGCGACACCGAGGATGAGGCCCTGCAGCACAATGATGCCGTCGGTGAGGCGCTCGCCCAGGCCGTCATCGACGGCGAGCTCGGGGGTTGGCAGGGCTTGTCGACCCTCTTGCCGAGCGCCACGCGACAGCAGCGGGTCGACGCGATCCTGCGCAGCGACGCCGAGCTCCCTGCTCGCCTTCGCACCGCGCTGGCAGCGGGGGGCTTCCACGAGGACTCCTTCGCCCCTTTTCTCGCCTACTTGAACGAGCCCCCGCCGGCGCCGCTGACCTATCGCGACCTGGCCGAGTCGGCTGCGGCCCCGCTGGTCCGATCGCTGCGAATCGAGGTCGACGATCGAGTCGGCTTCGTCACCTTTGTCCGCGACGTGGCCAAGCCCGACGCGCTCGCGCTGCGGGTCGAGGCCGTCGACGGCGCCCTG
>CANLQR010000032.1 GCA_947492135.1 Deltaproteobacteria bacterium
CCCTATCGGCACCGACGGTCTCGGCGCTTGCACGCAAGGTGTCGAGACTTGTCTCGAGCAGGGCATCTGGTCGGCATTTTGCGATGGTGAGGTCGTTCCCTCGAGCGACGACTGCAACGCGAACGACGTGGACGACGACTGCGATGGTCTGGTCGACGACACCGACCTCGACGGCGATGGGTTTGGCGCTTGCTCCTCGGACTGCTGTGACGTCGATGGTGGTGGCTGCGAGGGCGCCTCGCTGGTCAACCCTGGAGCGTTCGAGGTCGATGACAACGGTGTCGACGACGACTGCGACGGCGAGCTCGACGAGCCCACGCCGACCTGCGACGCGGGACTCACGTCCTCGTCGAGCAATGGCGATGACTATGCGCGCGCGATGGAGCTGTGCCAGTTCACGGACGAAGATCCACGCGATCCCGTGGATCGCGTGTGGGGAGTCATCGACGCCCACTTCTCGCGTACCAACGGCAAAGACCTTCCGCTCCCGGTGCAGCGATCGCTGCGCGGAGACTTCGGAGACATCATCGACCCCGAGGCAGGCCAACGAATCGCGGCGTTGTCGACCGGGCATGCGGCCGACGCCACCGACACCGATCCGGCCTACGCGCCCTTTCAGAACGGCGTAAACCTCGCGACCCAGAGTGAGGCGCCCGCCGACTGGCTCAACGTCAACGAGGGATCGTTCCCCAACCCCGCGGGCTGCGAAGAGCCGGGCGACACCCTCGCCCACGATCCCATCATGCTCACCTTGCGGGTGCGAGTACCGACCAACGCGCGGTCGTTCAGCCTGATGATGCAGTTCTTCTCGGCCGAGTATCCTGAGTGGGTTTGTAGCGAGTACAACGACTTTTTTCTCGCACTGGTCGAGTCGAGCGCTGAGAACCCCGAGGACAAGAATATCGCCATCTACGACGACGGCGACACGGTGTGGCCCGTCGGTGTGAATCTCGTGAACGTCGCCGAGGGGCTGTTCACCCAGTGCGAAAATGGCGAGATTGGCTGCTCGGGTCCATCTCCGACCGTGTACGAGGGTTGTCTGGGGACCGCGCTGCTCGAAGGCACCGGCTTCGATGCGCCTGACAACACCTGCGAAGCCAGCCAGGACATCGCGGGGGGCGGCACGGGTTGGCTGCGCATGAGTGGCAACGTGACGCCCGGTGAGATCATGGAACTACGGCTCGCGATCTGGGACACGACCGGTCACCTGTTCGACTCGCTGGTGTTGCTCGACGCCTTCGAATGGTCGCTCGACGGGGCGGCTCCCGGCGTGGCACCGCCCGGCTGAAGTCCCGACCACGTTCAGCTACCCGCGACGTCCAGCTCAGGCTTTGACGGGGATTTAATCCTGTCACTCGCCTCCTTGGCCCCGACGTCCTGGTATAGTGGGGGGTGATGCAACGCGCGATTGGCCCGATGCTCGGGCTTGCACTCGGGGGCCTAGGATGTGCCCTGTTGACGCCGTATCCAGGCGGCGGAGATCCGGGGGATGCGCTGGCTGCCGGCGGCAGCGGATCGCCCTTCGATTCTGGCAAGGGGCAGGACCCGCTGTTTGATCCCGCGATCGACAACAGCGTCAGCATCATCACCAACGTCCAGAAGGTCATCGCGATCCCAGGCTCCGCCTTCACCATCGATCTGAGCTTCTCCGCGGAGAACTCCAACGTCGTGGGTGGCGGCATCCAGTTTCCCGGCTCGGACGAGGTCCAGTGGACGTTCATCGAGGGGCTCGAGGGCACCCAGAGCGGTGACATCCGCTTCGGCTACGTGGTGGCCAAAGAAGTCTGCGCCGACATCCCAAACCTGTGCCACGAGATCGTCACCACCCAGTTCGCGGTGGCGCGCAACGCAGGCGGAGGTGATGTCGACGGCGATGGCACCAAAGACGGCGAGTTCGTGGTGTCACCAGGGAAGGAGGTGTCGGTCGTCTTGCAGTGTGCGACCTGCGATTCGCCGAGCTGCCAGGACTTGCTGCCACCAGAGGAGTGCTTCTTTTGTGGGCAGCCCGAAGTGTGTGTCGAGTACTTCGACCGCTGCCTCGACGAAGGCAAGCCGAACTTCGGAATGTCGGAGGCGGATCTGTTCGACAGCCTCTTCGGCGCGACGGGCATCTTGTGGTCGACGGTTTCCGGCTGTTCGCTCGGCGAAGCCGCGTGTGAGAACGCCCAACAGGACGCGGAGGCGATGCCCGATGTCTGTGGTCTCTGAAACTCGCCGAGTTGCGACCTGGGGCCTCGCGGTGGTGGTGCTCGCCGCACCTCTGCCGACCCGAGCTGCACCCGCCACGTCCGAGGCCGCGGCGACCGAGAGCCCGGCCCCAGAAACACCTGGCGGCGCTGCCGGTGAGCCGGATGCCGCGACCACCACGCCGCCCGTAGAGCCGGCGGCCGAGCCGGTCGCCGAGCCGACGGCCGACACGCGTGCCGAAGCGGCCGCCCAGTTTCTCGAGGGCTCGAAATACTACGAGCTAGGTCAGTACCCCAAGGCGATCGAGAAGTTCGAGCGGGCATGGGAGCTGAGCAACGAGCCGCTGCTGTTGTTCAACCTCGGACAGGCCAACTGGAAGTGGTTCGACGTCGATCCCGATGCCGAACACCTCCGCCGCGCGCGGCAGTCGTTCGAGAACTACGACAAGCGCATGCGCGGCTCCGAGGGCTACGACCCCACCGAGGTCCATCGGTTCATCGAGCGGATCGACGAGCAGATCGTCAAGGCCGAGGAGACCGCCGACCAGCGCAAGGAGCGTGAGCTCCGCGCACTCGAGGAGTCGGAGCGCCGCCGGCTGTGGATCGAGCGCGAGCGTCAGGCCGTGAACAATCTCAATGCCTCGGGCATCGCCTTGATCACGGTGGGCAGTCTCACGCTGGTGATGGGTGTGGCTGGCGCGCTCCTTCGCACCGCGAACAAGGTGGTACTGGACAACTCGTCCGGTGGTTCACGCAACATCAACCTGTCGACCGCGGAGGAAGATCGCCGCCATCGCGACAGTTTCCTGCTCGGGGGCCAGCTGGCGTTCTCGGGGTTCATCATCGGTGGTGTGTTGCTGCCGATCGGTGTGACCCTCAAGGTCCTGGCTGGCGTCCGCGAGCGTCGGGCGCTCGGACGGCAGCCCAAGGCCAATGTGGCTGTCACTGGCGACGGGTTCCGGGTCTCCTTCTAGGCTGCCGCTCGCCGACCGCAGGACAACGCGGTGCTCGGCGCGTGAGTACGCACCCACGGGCCACGGGTTCGCAGTCGTCGCGGCGGCAGCGGCATCGGCTAGTCTGCCGCGGGTCTTGAAGGAGGCACTGTGATGATCGACTTCGAATCGTTCAAAGCGGGGATGGGTGCGCGTGAGCAGCGACGCACGCTGTTGCAGCGCGACGGCCGGCCGTTCTTCGTGCTGATCAGCCAGCAGTTTCTCCGCGAGGACATCGAGTTGCTCTGCGACACGGCGACGGCGATCCGGCGCCTCGATCGCCACGTCGAGGGCCGCGACTTTCTGCGCTCGATCCTGCGCGGCTATCGGATCATGAACCTGTTCGCCCAGCCGAGCACGCGAACAGCAGAGTCCTTCATCGCGGCCGCCGACAAGCTCGGGGCGAGCACGCGGCAGGTCAGCGATCTGCGGACGTCATCGTTCTCGAAGGGCGAGTCGGTCGAGGACGCGGTGCGGACGCTGTCGAGTTTCTTCGACGCGATCGTGACCCGACATCAAGAAGACGATTTTGCTGCGCGTGCGGCCTGGGCGTTGTCGAGCACCGGTAGGGCAATTCCGGTGATCTCCGCGGGGTGCGGCAAGAGCCAGCATGTGACGCAGTCCCTCCTCGACATCTACACCTTGCGCTACTCGTTCGCTGACCGCGACGGCGTCGATGGCAAGGACGTCGTGATCATCGGAGACGTCGCCCGCAATCGAGCAGCGCGATCGCTGGCGTACTTGCTCGCGCGGTTCGATCGACCGCGGATCCATTTTGTCTCGCCCGATGCATTCACGCCCGATGACGCGCTGCTGCGCTATCTCGAGGCCCACGAGGTCGAGACCACGCTGCATAGCGCGCTTGGGCCCTTGCTCCGCGCCCAGGGCGACCAGATCGACGCGATCTACGTGACGCGTCTGCAGCAAGAATGGGATCGCGGGAACAACGGGATCCCCGACGCCGGCGATCGTGGAAGCGCAGAGGACTTCGTGCTCAAGCCCGAGTACCGGCCGCTGCTGCGCTCCGACTGCGTGCTGATGCACCCACTGCCGCGCGTCAACGAGCTGCCCGCCGAGTGGGAGGACCACCCGGGCTTCATGGTCTGGCGTCAGGTGCGTAACGGCATGTGGATCCGCGCAGCCGTGTTTGCTTCGGTGTTCGGTTCGGATGGCGAAATCCGCAGCCGCGCGGCACGCCTGCGTCTGCTCTGACTCAGCCATGGACAATCTGCTGGCGGCGCGCAGCCAAATGGCGATCTCGCTGGGGTTTCACATCCTGTTCGCGATCGCTGGGATGGCCATGCCGGTGCTGATGGCGTTGGCCCAGTGGCGCCACATGGTGACCAAGGACGAGGCCTGGCGCGAGCTGGCGCGACGCTGGGCGAAGGGGACGGCAATCCTGTTCGCGGTGGGTGCGGTGTCCGGCACTGTCCTGAGCTTCGAGCTCGGGCTGTTGTGGCCGGAGTTCATGCGCCACGCCGGGCCGATCATCGGCATGCCGTTTTCGCTGGAGGGCGTCGCGTTCTTCCTTGAAGCGATCTTCCTTGGTCTCTTTCTCTACGGCGAGCAGCGGCTCTCCCCCCGAGCGCACCTAGCCTGCGGCGTGGCGGTTGCGCTCTCGGGTACGGCGAGCGCGGTGTTCGTGACCGCCGTGAATGCGTGGATGAATGAGCCGGTCGGCTTCGACGTGGTCGCGGGCCAGATCACGAATATCGACCCGTGGGCGACCTTTCGCAGCCCAGGATTCGCGACGCAGGCGATCCACGTGGTGCTTGGAGCCTACGCGGCCGTTGCGTTCGTCGCGATGGGTATCCACGCCGCTGCGCTTCGGCGCGCGCCCGCGCAGCGCATCCATCGTCACGCCTTCGGCCTCGCACTGGGGATGGCGATGGTCACGATGCCCCTGCAGATCGTCAGCGGTGATCAGTCTGCGAAACACATCGCCGTGCACCAGCCGTTGAAGCTCGCTGCTGCCGAGGGCTTGTTCACCACCACGACCGCGGCTCCGATCGCGCTGGGCGGCTGGCCCGATCCCGACACCAGGACACTGCGCGGCGGCATCGAGGTGCCGTACGTGTTGAGCGTGCTGGCCACAGGTGATCCCGAGGGCGAGGTCATCGGGCTCGACGCTGTCGACCGCGAACTATGGCCGCCACTGGGCCCCGTACATCTGGCGTTCGACATCATGGTCGGCTGTGGAACGGCGATGCTGGCGTTTGTGTTGTGGGGCGCGTGGATATGGCTCGGTTCGGCGGTGGGCCGACGGCGCCGTGCGCCGCCGTGGGAACACCGTCGGCTGCTGACCGCGGCCATCTGGGCCTCGCCGCTGGGCGTCATCGCCATCGAAGCCGGCTGGACGGTGACCGAGGTCGGTCGTCAGCCGTGGGTGGTGCGAGGCTTCCTACGCACCGCCGATGCGGTCACGCCGATGCCGTACGTGCAGGTGACACTGGTCGCGTTCACGCTGCTGTTCGTGGCGCTAGGCGGCGTTGTGGTGCTGCTGTTGCGCAACCTCGTGCGAAGCAGTCTACCCAAGGGGCAGCGATGACTGCGGCGTTGGTGCTGCGCTGGGTGATCGGGTTGGCCCTGGTCGCCTACGTCCTTTCGGGTGGCGCGGATTTCGGCGCGGGCGTGTGGGACCTTCTCGCGCGCGGCCGACGGGCCCCGCGTGAGCGCGCCGCCATCGCCCACGCGATCGCGCCGATCTGGGAGGCGAACCACATCTGGCTCATCTTGGTCGTGGTCCTCGCGTTCACGGGGTTTCCGGTGGCGTTCGCCGTGGTCGCGACCGCGCTGCATATTCCGATCGTCTTGGTGCTGGTCGGTATCGTGCTGCGGGGGGCCGCGTTCACCTTTCGCGCCTACGGACTGCAGTCTTCGGACTTGCGCGGTCGATGGGGCCGGGTATTCGCGTGGTCGAGCCTGATGACTCCGGTGGGGTTGGGCTTGATCGTCGCCGGAATGTCGAGCGGCGAGATCAGGCTCAGCGTGGGGCATGGAGGTCAGTCAGGGCTGGTGAGCTCGGATTTTTTCAGCAGCTGGACCACTAGCTTCGCCGCGAGTGTCGGGGTGTTCACCTTGGTTTGCATGATGATGCTCGCGGCGGTGTATCTGGCCGCTGACCTGGTGGATGATCCCGAGCTGCGCGAGGCGTTTCGCGGCCGTGCAATCGCCTGCGAGCTCATCGCGGCGGTGTGCGCCGCAACCGTGGCTTGGCGGGCCTCGATCGAATCGCCCGCACTGTTCGCCGAGCTGGTGGGTGGGCCCATGGCGCTCGCTGTCCACGTGGGTGCGTTCGTTGCTGCGGTCGCCACCCTGTGGGCGTTGAGCTCACGCAAGTTCGCCATCGCGCGCGTTACCGTCGGTGCACAGGTGGCGGCCGTGGTGATCGGCTGGGGCCTCGCCATGGACGACGCGCTCGTGCGGGGGGCCGTGAACATGCGTGATGCCGGCACGGTCGACGCCGTCGTCGAGCCGGTCCTGTGGACGCTGGCCGGGTCGGGTCTGGTGGTCGGACCCGCACTGTGGTGGCTGATGCGCGTGTTCAAGCACCATCAGCCTGTGCCGTCATCCGAAGCCTGACGCGGACGCGGGCCCGGTGCTCCGTGCGAGCAGCTCGGTTCGCCTGGCGGCTCGGGCCCGAGGCCTCGGCCACCGTCGTGCTCGCGACCACCCCCGCATCGAAGCCTTCGGGCCGCCGAACAAACGCCGCGAGGTTGCTCCGGACCGGGCGCCTGTGCGATTCTGACGGACAGTGTCCGACGGGAATGCGCGCGGGGACGGCAAAGCCGTCGGCCCTGGGAGTCCACCGCCTGCGCCGCCCAGCCCGCGTGCGCCGGGACCGCCACCTCCGCCATCGAAGCCGATCGCAAGCGGAATACCAACCCCTGCAGTTGCAGCGTCCGCCCCTGCGTCGCCGCGGCCGTCCGCAGTGCCGGCTGCGCCCAAGGTCCCTGCGCCACCGCCGATCGCCACCCGCCCAGCGTCGCCCGTGCGTGATGCTGGACGCCCGGTCGCGATCCCGCGGGATACCACCAAGCCGATTTCGACGACGCGTGTGCCGTCCGCAGCGACGCCCTCGCGTTCTGTCGTGGCGCCGCGGACTGCCGGAGCTGCATCACCTGCGGCGATGCGCGGGGCTCCGAGTACGCCCGTGGTCGCGCCCAAGACCGAGCGCAGTCGCTTCCGCGCGTTGCATCGCATGTGGAGGCATCCACTGGGTGAAGTCAGTGGCGGGACGGACGCATCGACCGGCGCGCGCGTGCAGGTCATGGCGCTCAATCCCGGGTCGGTGGTTTCCGATGCTGTGCTCGAGGCCGGTCGTGTGGCCGCGCGGGTCGCCGCTGGTATTTCGCATCCCGCGGTGATCCGCCCGGTTGATGTGCAGCGCACCCCGGACGGGCGGATCGTGATCGCCACCGAATCCCTCGAGGGCACGCCGCTCACGAATGTTTCGCGCAACCAACCGCTGCCGATTGCCCGCACGATCGCCATCTTGCGACAGCTGTGCAAGGCGCTCGCCGCTTCACACGATGTCGGACTCGTGCATCGGGCACTCACGCTGGGGTCGCTGGTCCTTCGTGCGCGCGCCGAGCGTCCCGACACGCTAGCGGTGACCGACTTTGGCATCGGACCGTTGCTCGACGGTGAGATCGCGATCCTCAAAGAAGATGCTGCACTGCAGCCGGTGAGCCCGGAGCGCAGTTCGGGCGCCCAACAGGATGCTCGTGAAGACCTGTACCTGATGGGGTGCATCGCGTACTCGCTGTTCACCGGGGGCTCACCGTTTCGTACCGGGACTCCCGACGCAGTTCGGCGCCGGCACGCGATCGAAGATCCGATGGCGATCGGCGATCGGCTCAAGGGCACACGCGGTGTCCATCCGGCTCTCGCGGCCTGGGTGCATCGCTGTCTCGCAAAGGAGCCTGACGATCGCTTTGAACATGCTGCGGACGCCGAAGCGGCCCTGTGCCTCGCGCAGATCGAAGCGCACGTAGAAACCCCTTGGGACGACCTGCCGGTGCCAGACGCCGATGCGGACACCATGGCGAGGATCATCGCGGGCCTTCGCCGCAAGGCCCAGTCCCCGGCCGTAGCCGCGGCCATGCCCGAAGATGACGTGACGGTGTTGCGCCGTGCGTCTGATCCGTCGCCCGACGATCAGACCACGGTCGTTCACAACCCGGAGGTCGAAGCGTTCGAGCCCCTCGAGGAGGTCGACTCGATGCCGATCGCTCTCGGCGTCGGCCTCGGCGGGTTCGACCGCAGCGAGACCGTCGTGACCCGTCGCGATGAGACCGTGTCCGGGGCGCGGCCTCGGGCCGACGGGGCGACCGCGATCGTCGAGGCCGACGAGATCGCGAGTGATCCCGAGCCGACCCGACGCACTGCGATTCCCCAGGACGAGACCGCGGTGGGCCCCGCTCCAGGCCGGATCTCGGCCGTGGTGGAAGTCGACCCGGAACCCGAGGACGAGATCGATCCATGGGAGGCGGAGGCTGGCGATCAGACCCAGATCTCGATGGCCCCTGCGATGCCGTTCCACGCCGCTGCGGTGGTCTCCGAATTCGAGCCCGAACCCGGCGATCGGACGATGATCGCTGCGGTTGATCTCGTGGTGTTTTCGCCAGCGACGCCGCAGCCTTTGTTGGCGCGACCACCCTCGAGCACGCCGACGGTTCCGGCGGGTACGCCGATCGATCCCCGGTCGCTTCCGTCGAGCTCGACCACGCTGCCCGGCAACGGATCGGTCCGCGAGAGTTCGCGGCCGCCCGAGTTCAGCGCTCCGGCCCCGGTGTCGTTCGAGCAGTTCGAAGAAGAGGAACCAACGATGCCGGCGGAGCCACCGGCACCGCCCAGCGCTCCGCCGCCGCAATGGGCCGCGCCACTGGCCACCGCTCCAGCGGCTCCTCCACCTGTTGCCTTCGAGCCGCCGCCCGCCGCACCGCCTGCCGCACAAGTGGCGCCTCCCGCTGTACTCGCCGCACCCCCTGCCGCACCACCGCAGTCCAGGCCGTCGCCGATCGCGTCGCCGCCGGCGCAGGCCGCCTTTGCGAATCAGCCGACAGTATCCGTACCGGCCTCGACATTCCCGAATGTGATGCCTGCTGGCGTCGCGCCGCCGTGGCCGTCGGGGCCGAGCGGGCTGACGGGCCAATACACCAGTGCGAGCACAGCGTTCTCGGGCAGCGACATGGACGCCTCCATGATCGCGGCGATCGGTGGACACGGTCGCACGGCGAAGCTGATTGCGGTGGTCGTCGCTGTCGCTGCGGTGGTCGGCGTTGGTGGCTACTTCATCCTGCGGCCCGAGCCCCCCGCGAAACCGGTCGCGGCTGCCCCGGTCGAGAAGGCCCCAGCGCCTCCGCGCGTCGAGAAGCCAGCACCGGTGGTCGACGACCTCGCCGCCGACGTGGCCGCGACGCCCAACGACCTGGTCGCGGCAGGCGACCGGGCCCTGGCCGCAGGGCGGGCTGCGGATGCGGAGTCTCTCTACCAGCGGGCGATCGTTCGCGAGCCTAAGTATCTCGGTGCGCTGCTCGGTCTCGGCCGCCTGCAGCTCGCCGCGGGTGATACCGAAAAGGCCGCCGGCTACTTTCGCCGTGCGGTCGGGTCGAGCCCCAATGACGGCGGCGCTCGGATCTTGCTCGGGGACGCACTGGCCAAGCAGGGCAACGTCACCGAGGCGCGCAAGCAGTACAAGAAGGCCAAGGCGCTCAAACACCCGGATGCGGCAGCGCGTCTCGCGAGTCTGTAGAGACGCGAGGTTCACGGTGCGAGCGTGAGGTCGACGACCACCGGCACGTGATCCGACGCCAGCGCTGACGCTTCGCACGGCACGGGGTCACCCGCGAGCGGCAACCACTGTCCTCCGGGAGGCTCGTCGACGCCATCGTCGCGACAGGCATCGTAGACGACTGCACTGACGAGCTCAGGCCCGTCGAGCCACACGTAGTCGATGCGGATGCCCTCCGAGGCCGCGCTCACGTTCCAGGTGCCAATGCGGGCCGAGTCCTCGTGGGTTGCCTCGACACGCGTCAAACCGGCCGCCGCGATCGTGTAGAACGGGTCGTAGGTCAGCGGTAGTCCGATGTCGCTGCCGAGCGAGTACGACGGTGGTAGGTCGGCTGGAATCTGATCGAACACCATCCCGATCGCAGGGTCGTCGGTGTTCTCGTTGAAGTCGCCCATGACCACCACCGGCTCCCCCGGGTGCCGTTGACGAACATCGGCAACCGCCTGACCCAAGCGCACGAACTCGACCTGACGGCGGAAGAAGTCGACGTCGTCCTGGCCCGACTTCGCGTGCACGGCGAGGAGGTTGATCGGACAACCGGCAGGTGCGAGTCGTACCGCGAGAAAATCGCGGCCCACATCGTTGGCGTCGCCGTCACCCGACAGCTCGCCGCCGTACGAGTCGATCCGCGTCATCGGGTGGGGACCCATGCAGGCGTTGCGGAGCTCGCCGCCGATCGCGGGTGATGACTCGGCCTGGATCGCTTCGGTCCAGCCCAACGCAGTGGTCAGCGCGCGCAACGAGCCGGTCTCACCGTCGGAGAACTCCTCGATGCAAACCACATCGGGGGACAAGCGCCTGAGTATCGAGCCCAGGGCGTTCCACTCGAGGCTTTTCTCGAACCCGACCGATTTGACGTTGTAGCTGACGACGCGCAGGGACACGCCGTCGCACACCACTGGCTCCGTGGTGCTCGAGTCGGCACCATCAGAGTCACCGGTGGTCACGCTCGTGGCAGGGCTGGTGCTCGCCGTCGTCGCGGTCACCGTCGTGCTCGACTCCTGTCCGGTCTCCTGCGACGTCGGACACGCTGCGGCAGGCTTCTCACAGGCCGAGCCGCTGGGCACACAGCCGATCGCGGCACCGGCAATGAGGCCCACCTGCGCCACTCGTGCGAGCGTTGCGGTCTGGTCGAGTCGGTGCCGGTGTGCTGACACTGTAGGCGTCGATGATGGGACAAGTTGGGGATGCGCGCCAGCACCGGCCGGCACCGTCTAGCCGGCGGGTTTGCGCGTCACGCTGTCGACGATCTCACCGCTGCGGTTGACGAACTCGAAGCGGATGCCTTGAGTGTCGGCATAGACCCGCATCGCGCCATGATCGGCGTTGTAGCGAACGGCGCTGCCCTCGACCGGCGTCTTGACCGCGTAGCGCTCGGGGTTCCCGCCGAGGCCGTTGACGAAGTAGAGAATGCCGTCCTGCTCGATCCGCTCGTAGTGGTGGTCGTGGCCCGCGATCACCGCCGTCGCGCCCCACTGGGCGTAGGGCCAGCGCAGGGCGGGCGAGGAACCATGATCACCCGAGGAGTACGGTGGATGGTGCATCAGCACCAATTTCCACGGGCCGTCGGCGGCCTTCATGGTCTGCTCTAGCCACCGCGCCTGGGCCGAGTCGGCGTCGATGCCGTCGGGTTCATGCGGGTCGCTGTCGACGACGAACACGTCGACCGGTCCCCACGAGATCGTGTAGTAGCGCTCGTTTCCAGGGAGCGCGAAGTAGTCGGTGTGCGGTGCGAGGTCGGTCGCGCGCCAGTCGTGATTGCCCAGCGCGGGGAAGAAGCGGTTCTCTGCTGCGCCGGCGCCGAACTCGCCGACGTAGGGCGAGATGAAGTCGTGATAGTACTGCCCGATGTTCTCGTCGATCGTCGACGCAGCACCGTGCACATAGTTGTTGTCACCGGTCGTGACGATGAACTCGGGGGTCCAGCGGTGCACGAGGGCGGCGACGTCGGCCTCGGCCGGGCCCGCACTACCGAAGTCCCCGATGATCGCAAACTCGACTGCGTCTCCGGGCCGCCGCACCTGGAGCTGTTCGCCCGCCCGTGGCACTGCGGGCGTCGAGGCGTGGCATGCACCAAGCGTCGCAACCCACGAGATTCCGAGTGCGCGCAGCATTGGCTTCGTGTTCTAGACCAACTCCGCCGACGTCCACAATGGCGCGGCGAACGCGGACGACCGTCGCGGCGCTTCGGGGTAGTGTGGCTCACAATCGATCCGCGGGCCCCCCTTGTCCGCCGAGCGTGCGCGCGTGACGAGACCACACGCGGATGCTACTGACACGGACGACGACCTCGTGGTGTGCTCGACTCCCGTGGCTATCCGACGCGCTGGCGCGAAGCTCTCGTGCACCCTGCTCGCGACCCTGCTCGCGACACTGCTCGCGACACCTCTGGTCATCAGCGCGGGGTGCGATGGCATCCGCCGCGCGTCGCTCAAGATCGTGGATCCCACCGTCCAGAAGAACCCGCGCTGGGAACGCGAGCGTGCCCGCAGTGGCTTTCGCCTGGGGCCCTACACGGTCGACAAGCCTCGCCTCCGCGAAAACGCGATCGACCAAGGCCTCGGTGAAGGCGAGACGGCAACCCGCAAGCCGGGGTGGCGCTACGAGCTCGAGCTCACCGTGCACGGGCCCGAGCAGGCCTATCAGGCGCGCTGCACCGGCCTTCGCGTACCGACGATCATCGCAGATTACGGCGAGATCGCCGACGTCAACAACGACGAGGTTCGCATCGAGTGCGACGTTCAAGGCGCTTCACGCTGGCACTTTGTCGCGCAGGGTCGGCTCGACAAGAACCTCGGCGGCGAGCTGCGGGCGATCGACGCCGAAGCCTATGCGCCGCTGCAGGTCGAGGTGTTGCTGTGGGTCGCGCGGCTCAAGGTCGTGCGCCGCCACCTCGCCGCCCCGGTCACGCAGGTTCGCCGCGGTCGCGACACCGTGGCTGCGATGGTGATCACCAAGCCGCAATGGGCGTGGGTTGCCGCGAGCGAGTCCGCCGAAATCCGCGGCGTGGCGCTGACGACTCTGTTGGCCCTCGAAGCCCTGCCGTTGGGCTTCGAGGACTGAGGTTGACGCCGTTGACGCCCCCAAGCGGCCAACGGTGGCCGACCTACCAGCGGTAGGTCATCAGCAAGCGCATGTCCTGCATGACCTGGATGCCGGTCTGCCCGGCCGGAGGCTCGACGCGACGGTCGCGCCAGATCGCCGTCAGGTACAGGACGTCACGCCACAAATACACGTGAGCCGCGGCGCGGTACTGCAACTCCTGAATCTGTCGCTTCAGATCGGAGCCGACCACCGAGGGCGGATCCTCGAAGTCAGTCGCGATGTACTGGCCAAAGTCGGCGGCAAGCATCAGTCGCTTGGAGATCGCGAGCACGCCGAGCTGGACGTTGTACGCGGTCTGCCAGTTCTTGAAGACCAACTCGCGCTTGACGTAGTTCTCGGCCGAGAACTGAAGTCGACGCCAGCGCACGATGAACTGCACGTTACTCGCCGGGTAGCGCTCTTGCGAGCGTTGGTCGTACTTGCCGCCGATCGCCAGCGCGACCGCCAGCGGCGACGGCGTGTAGATGAACGGCGTATCCCAACGGTTGTAGTAGCCGACGAAGTTCATCCAGAACTGCGCGCCGGCCGAGAACGTGTAGTTGTTGTTGTTGTCGGGGAAAAAGGTGCCGCCGATGTTGCCGGCGAACCGACCGCTGCCACCGCCGAGGAACGTGCGGTAGAGGTACTTGCCCTTCTTGTCGATCGGACCACCGAACTCGACGGCGGCGCCGTTGCCCTGCTCGAACGCGTTGTACACGTAGAACGCCGGGTCCGAGAGCATCCGCTTGTGGACCGAGCGGATCAGCTCGAGCGAGAGCGAGCCACCCCCGCTGTTGACATTGAAGTAGTGGCCCTTCTTGCCGAGCGGCACCTGGAACATCGCGAACACCACCCGCGGGGTCTTCTCCATGCGGGCGGAGATCAGGAAGAACGAGTTCTGGATGAACGGCATCTCGCCGAGTGCGCGAAGCTGCAGGACGTCGAACTCGGTGTTCGACTTCTTGTCCTGCACGTCGTAGCTCTGCGTGACGCGGGCCACGACCGACAGCCGGAAGTTGCTGCCTGGCTGACAAACGGTGACCTCGGACGACAGCTTGCAACCCAGGTCGTCGCAGTCGGTCCGACCGTCGGCGTCATTGTCGACACCGTCGGCGCACACGACGTTGTCCCGCTCGCCGTCGTTGTCACCGTTCTTGCCGATGAGGTCGGCCTCGGTCTCGCCACGTCCGGGCTTGACGTCGCCCGCCACCCCGCCACCGCTGCCGCCCGCGCCGCCGGCATCCCACGAGCCCTTGCAGGCCTCGGTCGAACCACAATCGAAGTCGTCGCAATCGACGTAGCCGTCGTCGTCGTTGTCGACCCAGTCGTGGCAGGTGGTTTCGTTGCCCTCGGGTCCACCCTTCTTGCAGGACCTGTCGGACTTGCAGTCGTTGTCGCCGCAGTCGAACACGGTGTCGCCGTCGTTGTCCTGGCCGTCGCTGCACTCGCTCTCGATCGCCGAAGCCACGTCGGGTGGGGTCTCGGGTTCGGTCGCCGGCGCCGAGATCGGGTCGCCAGGCAGCTCGGGTACGCCGCCAGCGTCCGGGGCCCAGCCCTGCGAGCCCGAGGCATCGGGGTTGGGCCCGAGCCAGACCGCAGCGGCCGACACGAACGCGATCACAAACGAAAGGGCCAGAGGTACGCGATTCACGGTGCAGGTTCTCTAGGGGGCCAAAGCGGGTGCTACTCGCACACCTTCGGGGTCGGGCATTTGGTCACGAGCGGATTGTGGCTGCAGTCCCAGTCGGCGCAGTCCACGAAACCGTCGCCATCGTTGTCGATCGAGTCCGTGCACTTGGCGTCCACGGCTTGCGCGCTGGCGCCGATGCTCTCCTGGCACACTTGCTGTACATCGGGATCAAGGCTTGCGCTGCACGAATAGTCGGCGCAATCGGCAAAGCTGTTGTCGTCGTTGTCGATCCCGTCAGAGCAGGCCTCGGGCGTGATCTCGAGGATCTCGGAGCAGTAGTCGATGATGCCCTGGTTGAGGGACATCGCGCAGGAGAAGTCGAGGCAGTCGACAAAGCCGTTGCCATCGTCGTCGTCGCCGTTGCTGCACGCGTCGAGCGAGTTCTCCATCGGTATCGAGGCGCAGTGTTCGAGAATCGCTGGGTCGGTCGACATCGAACAGGAAAAGTCGAGACAGTCGACAAAGCCATTGCCGTCGTCGTCGTCGCCGTTGCTGCACGCGTCGAGGGTGTCTTCGGAGGGCACGCTCGCGCAGTACATCAGCACGGCTTGGTCGGCCGACATCGAGCAAGAAAAATCCATGCAGTCGGTGAAGCCGTTGGCGTCGTTGTCGGTCCCGTCGCTGCACGCCTCGAGGCTGGTCTCGGGGCCGGTCTGGCCCGCGCAGGCCGGGATGGCGCCGCAGTCGCTGTCGTCGCAGTCGGTATCGCCGTCGCTGTCGTTGTCTTTGTCGTCTGCACAGGTCGTGTCGGTGCCTTCTTGACACACGGTCACGAACACGCCGTTGCGACAGCCAAAGTCCTCACAGTCGGCAAAGCCGTTCTGCTCGTTGTCGAGCCCATCACTGCAAGTGGCGTCGGTGTTCTCGCGGACGCAGCAGGTCTCGGGGATGTCGCGACACGCCGGATCCCCGCAGTCGAACTGACCATCGTCGTCGTTGTCGACGAAGTCGTGGCACAGCATGGGGTCGTTCTCGAAGCCGCCGCTGGGGAACTCCGGCACGATCTCACCGCACAGCGTCGATTCGACCAGACAGTCGGGATCCGAACAGTCCACCAGCAGATCGCCGTCGTTGTCGAGGCCGTCCTCGCACGCCTGATCGTTGTTCTCGTAGCCGACGATCGGCAGCAATGGGTCCTGGTAGCACGAGGGGGCCAGCGCGAGCGCCAGGCCCAGGCAGCACCAGCCCGCACGGGTTGGGATCAGCGCAGGCACGCGGCTCGACCTCCGCCATAGCGGCGTTCGAACGGTACGTGAACCATGCACGAGCCCGGCTGACGCGAGCCGGTGCCGAACGCGCCAGCATCCGCCTTGGCTTGCAGGTAGGCCTCGAACTCGAGCCGCCGGTCTTCTGCGATCGCGCGACTGGTGTGGCGCCACCGCGCGAACTCGAACACGGCTTGGCGAAGGTCGGGACGCGAGAGCTTGCCGACGATGGCAGACACCTTGGTGTCGCCGGCCACCGACTCGGTGACTTCGTCGACCTTGGCTTCGTCGACGCTGTAGATCATCTGGCAGATCTTGGCGCACTCGTCGTAGCGGTCGGTGTGCTTCCACTTGACCGAGTGGCCGTCGACGCTCGAGACCAGGCGGTTGTAGGTGCCCTCGCCGGTGGTGTCTTCTTCGACCGAGTGCAGCGAGGTGAGCACGAACGGCGGGATGCCGTGCGCCCACAGGCCTCGCCGGGCGGCCTGAGCTTCGCGCTGGGCTTTGATCAGCTCGGGTTTTCCCGGTGCATCGTCGACCGTCATCACGTGGGCGAGCCCGGCGCGGATCAGCGACTCTGCGAGATCCGGGCACCAGGTCAGCATGCGGCCGTAGGTGTCGGTCTTGCCGTCGCTGGTGCAGTGCCAGACGCCCTTGCGCCCGTGATACATCGCCATCTTGGCGAGCACGTACATCTCTTTGGTGGTCCAGGTGCCCCACTGGTGGACCGGCCCATGCGACTCGAGCGTGTTGAAGCCGGCCAGACGGGCCTGCGCGCCGCTGTAGGTGCCGGCCAGCACGCGAAAGCTGTCGCCGTCGTTGAACGACACCGGTACCGAGTCGCCGTTGAGGACGACCCGTGTACGAACCTGCGGAGCTGCGACGGCCGTGCTCGAGGCGAAGAGGATGGGGAGGACCACTGCAAATACCGCGGCGATGATCGCTGCAGCTGAGCCGGGTACGAGCGACTTGGTCTTCACGGAGATGACGATCCTGAAATGGGCGACCCGCGGACGGGGGCGCGCCTTCTTATCCGCTGGCCCCGGCGGTGACAACCCCTGCAGGCGGCTCGTGGCCGCCCGGGGGCTTGCGGGCTGTCGCCGCCAACGCACAAGGGCAGCGCGCCGTGGGCGACCGTTACGCTGGCGACACCGCGCCTGCACACGCCAGTGCCCGTGCTGCCGACTTCAGCCGCCGATGGGCACGGTCGGGATCAGAAACAACCCTTGATCGGTCTCGGCGGGATCTTGGCTGTCTGCGACCTCGGCGTAGAAGAAGAACCCGGTCAGCGAGATCGGACTGAAGGGGATCTGCAGCGTGATGACCTGGTCGGTGCTGGTCACGGAGCCGTCGAGGGTGCCGTCGGGCGCGAGCGTCAGACCGTCGGGGATACCGGCCTCGGTCACCAGGAATTGCAGGGCGTCGGGGACCGGCTGCTCGGTCCAGGTGTACGGCACCAGGCCACCGGTGGCCTCCAGCTGGGCGTTGTAGGGCACCGGGATGCCCGGAATGATCGCGATCAACGGCAGCGTGACGATCTTGAACGCGAGCAGGTCGATGATGTTGGTCCCGATGATCGACAGCGGACGCAGCTCGACGGCGAGGTTGAACTCGAGCTCGGCCCAGCCCGGTGGCTCGGCGGTATCGACGACACGAATGAGAAAATCGAAGTCGCCTGCCTGGGTCGGGATCCCCGTCAGAACCCCCGCGCTGTCGAGGAAAACCCCGGCCGGTGGCGCGCCGCCGACCACGAACCAGCCGTAGGCGGGCATGCCACCGCTCGCCATCAGCGGTCGCTCGAACGGCGTGCCCTCGTCGATGGCACCGAGGTCGGGCGGCGTCAGGATCATCAGCGGTTCGGAGTGCACGGCGAGCGCGAGCTGGCGCGCGGCCGACTGTCCGGAAGTATCTTCGACGACCACGTCGAGAACGTAGTCACCCGCGAGCTCGGGGGTTCCTTCGAGCATTCCGTTGGCGGCCAGTGCGAGACCGGGCGGCGCATCGTCGAGTGACCACGAATAGCCCGGCGCGCCGCCGCCGGCCCCGAGCTGCGCCATATAGGCGGTGCCGACCTCGGCGGGGATCAACACCTCGGTGATGACATGAAGATCGGAGACCGACATGCAGGCGCCGTCGGTGCACACCTGCTCGGCCGAACACGGCTCGAGCATCCAGCCGTCGCCGGCGACGGTGCACACGAGCACGGCGTCGCCATCGCAGGTGCGCTCGCCGGGTGTGCACACGGGGGCCGGTCCCTCACTGCTATCGCCGCCCGAAGTGCCCGTGGTGTCCGAGCCACCCACCGCGACGGTGTCGGCGTCGGAGCAAGCGGCGTCGAGGGAGAGAAGACCAAGGAGTACGTAGGCGCGACGCATGGGCGAGATGAAGGATGGCACGTCGCCTCGGGCTCGGCGCGGCACCTTGTTCGTCGCCGTCGATGGGTTGCTCACGGGAACACGATGGCGTGCTCACCGAGCCAGGCGCGATGGGCCTCGTCGACAGCGGTCAGCTCGCCGGTGAGCACGATCGCGCGCTTGCCCAGCCGCAGCGCCATCGTCCAGCGCTGCTCACTTCGCGGGGGACCCTCGGCATTTCCAGCGAGCTCACGCAGGGCGCCGACCAACGGGATCGGGCTGGTGCAGGCCGGACGACCCGAGGGGCCCACACCGCAGAACATGCGGTCGCGGCGCTCGTCTTGGTGCGCGACGTCGTCGCCGAGGTCGACGTCGAGCCAGGTCTCGCCGATGCGAAGCATCAGCTCGGAGCCGCCCGCCGGCGCGAGGTCGACCGGCTCGAACGACAGTCGCGACAGGGTCGCATGCACGTTGCCGACGCTGCCCGCCCCCGCGCCATCGGTGCCGACCTCGGGGCGAACGAACCAACCACCCGCGGTGCGCACGGCGAGGTGGTGGTATAGAAAATCCGTGGTGTCGTCGTTGGTGGCGATGAACTTGGCCTCGAGGATCCCGGTGTCGCCGTCGAGGGCGGGCTGCTCCAGCGTGAAGCCGCGGCGGGCCGCGAGTTGTTCGTCGCAACGCTGCACAAATCCGCCCGGCAGACCCAGGCTGCGCGCCCGATGCTCGCACCACTCGACCAGGGTGGCGTGGGGTCCCTCGAGCAGTTCGATGTCGAGCTTGGCCTTGGCGGGCGAGGTCCGCAGTCGCACCAGCCGAGCGCGCACGGTTCGGTTGTCACGCAGGACCAACGACCGCTCGTACAGCGCAACGGCTTCGAGTCCGCGATCCTGGGCCTCGCGCACTCGACCCAGATTGTAGAGGCTTGCCGCGGCGATCTTGGGCTCGGCGTCGAGCTCGGTCGCATGCACCAGCACACGCTCGGCCCCAGCGAGGTCGCGGGCATGCAGCGCAGCCCAGCCCAGCTCGGACAGCGCGCGCGGATCGTCCGGCGCGAGGTCGACCGCGCGTTCGAAGCTGGCGACCGCTGCGGAGTAGTCCTTGGTCGCGAAGGCGGCTCGGCCCTCCGTCATCGCTTGCTCGAAGCGCGGATCGGCGGCTCCGCTCGGCGCGGGTGGTTCGCTCGCGCGGACCGGGGCCGGGTCGGCGGCCCGCGGCGGCTCTGCGGCGCCGAGGTGAGCCGGCACCGGGCTCGCATCGCAGCTGATCGCCAGCGCGCACGCGATCGCGAAATGGCCGACCCAATGCACCTGATGCACCTGATGCACCTGATGCACCTGATGCACCTGATGCATCTCACCCACAGCACTCACGCTACCACTGCCCGGCGAAGCCCGCTTCACTGGGCCCGGACCGCCCCGGCCGTCGCGTCCGCCAGGGCGTCGATCAACAGCGCGGCGCGGTCACTGGCGACGTGGACCACGAGTTGGACGACCTCGCCGTAGTCGGCGGCGACGTGCTCGGCGTGGAAGCTGGCGAGCACGCCTTGCACCGGACCGCTGTGCACGTAGTCGAACGACAGCGCGACCCTCGTCCTGGGCACGAACTCGATCAGCTGCGCGGCCGTGAGTGCCGCCCGCGCGGCCTCGCCGTAGCCCTTGGCGAGGTCGCTCGCCGACAGCCGTTGTCCGCCGCCCCAACGAGACACCACCACCACCACGTTGAGCACGGCCAGCGCGTCGATCCGGCGAAGGATCGGTTGGCCCGCAGCGCCGACCGGCTCGCCATCGTCGGACCAGCGGAAGTCGGCGTGCAGCGGACCTACGCGATACGCCCAGCCGTGGTGCACCGCGTCACGGTGCTCGCCGCGGGCGGCCGCGATCACGGCCTTGCTCTGCAGCGCGGCGTCGTTCATGTCGAGCGGAGCGGCCGTGGCGACGAACCGAGCCCCCTTGATGGTCTCGCCGCGCGCCTCGACGGCTGCCCGCAGCGTCAGCAAGCGCGTCGTCATGACGCGAAGGCCACGATCGCGGCGACCAGACCGATCGCAGCAATTGCCGCCACGACGATCATCACGATGCGGGCCCACGACCACGGCGCCTTGCCGACGACGAATTGGGGGTTCTGGCCGTGGACGATCGCGCGGTACACCGCGTCGCCATAGCGATACGCCAGCACGTAGGCGGGAAAACCCAGCCGTCGGGTGCTCATGCGCTCGGGCACGACCGCGACGCTGAGCTTGCGGATGTTGCTGCCCGGAACGTGCTTGGCGGCATCGCGGGCGGCGACGTTCGTCAACGCTCGCGCGATCGTGGCGCGCGCCGCCGAGCGTTGCACCTCGAATTGTTCGACGCGGGCGCGGCTGTCGGGCTCTGGCGCTTCGCTGACGTCGGCCAGGTTGTAGCCGGGCGCCAGCGCCTCGCATTCGGCTTCGGTCAGACCGCGAGAGGCCGAGACCAGCACGTTGCTGAGCTCCAGGGCAAAGGTCCCTGCGTGGGGCGCCCACGCCGATCGGCCCGCGCCGGCGTTGGAGTCGGCCGCCCAAGATACCGTGACACCCGCGTCGAAGGCCCAACCTGCCCACCACAGCGGCTCGAGCTTGTCGACGATCGCGGCACTGCGCAGATCGGGGGGACGGAACCATCCCAAGCCGCTGAGCCACTGGCGCAGCGCGGCCTTGGCCTGCTCGGGATCGACCCGGAACGCGAGATACGCCTCGGCTTGCTCGAGCGGATCGTCGGGGGTTTCCAGCGCGGTCACGGCCCCGCAAAATGCACACTTGGGCGCAGCGACCTTGACGTCGTAGGCGACCGCTGCGCCACAGCCCTGGCAACGCATGACGGCGGCCGCGACCTCGGTCGTCGCGGTTGCGTCGGTCGCGGGCACGGGCGTCGGCAAGCTGCAGATCGCACAGCGAAAGTCGCCGCGCTCCAACGGGCTCGCGCAGCGGGTGCAGGACAGCACGTCGGTCACTTTGACCCCGCGAAGAGCACGGCCGCGATGATCGCAGCGAGCGCGAGGGCAATCGATACTCCGACCTTGATCCACGACAACGGCGCACGCCCGCCGACCAGGCCGGTCTGGCCGTTGACGACCAGGCGCACGGGCGGCTGGTCGGCGGCGTACTTGACCGCGAGTACCCACACCGGAAGCATGATGAGCTCGAGGTCCTCGTGTTGGGTCTTCCAGCGGTACTCGAGGGCGCGGTGGGAGTCGCCGGGCATGTGTCCGGCGAGTCGTTTCCCGATCGCGGCCTCGGTCTCGGTCCGCGCGAGGGTCAGACACTGCTCCTTGGTGAGCGAGGGATCCTCGGCGATCCAGCCCGAGATCGCGGTGGGGGAGAACCGCTGCAGCGCGCGCATGTCGAACGGTTCGACCTGTTCGAGCTCGGCGTTGGGCAGACCCGCCGATGCGGTGACCACGATGTCGTCGACGTACGCCGCCCAAGAGCCCGACAATGGCCGCCACTCGGTGACGGTCTTGGTGCGCGTTCGCGTCACCACGTTGCCCTTGCTGTCGGTGGTCGTGTAGGTCTCGACCACCGTGTAGTTCTCGCCGATCTGCGCGTCGTAGTCGGCGTTGGCGACCGCGGTGTACAGGTACGCCGGCAGATACAGCCCGCGCACGTCGGAGGGCACTGCTCGGCGGAACGCGCCGGGCGCGAACAACGGCCGGCGGATCCACGCCCGCGCCTGCTCGAGTGCGCGCTCCTTGGTGACGACAAAGCCCAGTACGAACGTCGGATCCGGCCGACTGGGATCGGCCGGGCGCTCGAGCACCGCAGGCGAAGCGCAGTACGGGCACTTGGCGGTGCGCAGTCCGACGGCGACGTGGATCTGGGCGCCGCAGCCGTCACAGCGCAACGAAAGCGATGCACCCTGGCCCGAGTCGATCGCTGCTGCCGACGCTCCCACTCGCGCGGTAGTGTACGCGAACCGTGGCCGCTTGAGGCCGTGACGGGCTACCTACGGCGGCAGGGCAACCTTGCCGTCGGCCTGCAGGTCGAGTGACCGACTGCCGCCCTGGGCCTGGATGTCGAGGGTGCGCAGTCGCTGGATCAACGGGTGACCCGACTCATCGGCTTCGCCACGGGTCCCGCCCTTGGGTTCGCGCTCGTTGAGCATGACCAGGATCGAGATCCGGCGATTGCGTGGGTCCGCGGGCTTGTGCCACAGCTTGGGTCGACGCTCTGCGTAGCCGCGCACCTCGAGCACCTGCTCGTCGCGGACGCCGGCGTCGACGAAGAAGCGCCGTGCCGCGTTCGCGCGGTCGGCCGATAGCTCCCAGTTGGTGTCCTTGCCCGGTGCCGGCGTCGCGTCGGTGTGACCCTCGATCACCACGTGGTTGGGCAGCGCGCCGATCTCGGCGCCGATCGCCGCGAGTACGCTCTTGGCTGCTGGGTTGAGCTTGGCGCTCCCCGAGGCGAACAGGCTGAGGTCATCGCCATCCTGGATCTCGATCCGCAACCCTTCGTCGACGGCGGTCAACTCGACGTGACGCGCCCACGAGTCCATGTGCAACGCCATCAACGCCTGCGTGAGCCGGCTGCGGGCGGTCGATAGCTCGGGCAGATCTTTGCTGGGCTGCTGCTCCTTGCCGCCGCCGCCGGCCGAGAAGCTGGTGTCGACCGCGACTGCGGTGTTGCCACCCTCGAAGAAACCCGCGCCACCGGTGTTCGGACCGGTGTTGACCTCGGTGTTGCCACCGTTCTCGATGCCCAGCGGGTCGCGAAAGTAGGCGCCGACGGCAGACTTGGTCTGCGGACTCTGGGCGACCAGCCACAACACCATGAACAGGGCCATCATGGCGGTGACGAAGTCGGCGAAGGCGACCTTCCACGCGCCACCGTGGCCGCCGTGGCCATGGATCTTCTTCTTCTTGATGATGATGATCGGGCGTTTGTCGGGATCGGCCATGAATCAGCTCTTTTCAGCTCTACTTAGCCCTTGGCAGCCCGGCAAGCCTTTTCGAGCTCATCGAACGACGGACGCTCCACCGGGGTGATCGAACGCCGCGCGAACTCGACCGCAATCGAAGGTGACACGCCCTTGGCATGCGCGAGCAGGCCGTGCTTGATGCACTCGGTGTACTTGCCCTTGGCCGCGATGAGGTGACCCATCGCCACCGAGAGCGGCCCCAGCACGCCGTACGACAGCAAGATGCCGATGAACGTGCCCACCAAGGCCGATGCGACCGACATACCGACCTCGGCAGGCGGGCCGTCGATCTTCTCCATGGTGATGATGATGCCGAGCACCGCGGCCACGATCCCGAGGCCGGGCATGGCGTCCGATACCGTGTTGAGTGCAGTGGAGGCCTTGCCCTCCTCGTTGTGCATCGTCTCCATGTCGACATCCATGAGGTTGTCGAGGTCGTGCGGGTCGGCAGAGCCGCTGACGATCACCTTCATGGTGTCGGTCATGAACACCAGCGCGTGGTGATCCTTGAGCACGCTGGGGTACTTCCTGAAGATCGAGCTCTTGTTGGGGTCGTTGACGTGCTCTTCCCAGCCCAGCAGGCCCGAGCGCTGCGCGAGCTGGAACAGCTCGTACTCGAGGGTCAACAGCTCCAGGTATTCCTTCTTGCCCGGCCGCGCGCCGAGCAGGCCTTTGAGCTGCGCCACGATCATCTTGATGATCTTCATGGGCGTGCTCACCACCAGCGAGCCGGCAGCGGCGCCCAGGATGATGACAAACTCGTGGGGCTGGTTGAGCACCGCGAGGTTGCCGTGGTGCATCAGGTAGCCGCCGATGACGCACCCGAAGACGATGAGAAGGCCGACGTAGCTGATCATGATCGCGCACGAAACGGCGCATCGCTGCCGTCCGAGGATCGTCTAGGTTCGAGGCCGCACATCGGCCAGTCGCGGCTTGGGCCTCGACTGCGGGCGCACGGGTCAACTGCGGGCAGCTGCGGGGCCGGTGGGCCGGTATGGAACCGACGGTGCGCCCCGTGCGTTGATCGACGAGCTTTGCAGCGTCGCATCTTCATCTTGTCGGGTCTGGCGTCGTGTTTGCCACGTGGGAGAACTGACGACGATGTAGGCCCCGCGAGGGTCGACGCGCCGAAGTCCTTCGCCCCCAACGCTGGCGAGGGCAGGGTCTCCGTTGCCCTCGGAGGTGCCGAGCGCAGGGCCGAGCAGCTGCGCGAGCGTTTTGGGGCCGAGGGCTTCCACGTGGTGGTCGAGCCGCCCTTCGTGGTCATCGGCGACGAGAGCCCCGAGCAGGTGGCTGCCCGCGCCGAGGGCACGGTCCGCTGGGCGGTCGAGCGATTGCGTGTGGAGTACTTCGCGCGCGATCCCGACGAGCTGACCGAGATCTGGTTGTTCGGCAGCGAGCCCGCCTATGAGCGCTGGGCGAACGAGCTGTTCGGCGGCCCACCGGACACGCCCTATGGGTACTACACCCACGAGCATCACGCGCTGGTGATGAACATCGCGACGGGCGGTGGCACGCTGGTCCACGAGATCGTTCATCCGTTCATGCAGGCCAACTTCTCCGAGTGTCCGTCGTGGTTCGACGAAGGATTGGCCTCGTTGTACGAGCAATCCGCCGAGCACGACGGTCGGATCTGGGGCTTGCCGAACTGGCGGCTGCCGGCCCTACAGCGGGCGATCGAGGCCGACAAGCTGCCGAGCTCACAGGTGCTCACCGCCACCGGAGATCGTCCGTTCTATGACGAGGATCCCGGAACGCACTACGCCCACGCGCGCTATCTATGCCTATGGCTGCAGGAACACGGCCTGCTGCGCGACTACTATCACGGGTTCGTGGCCGCCGTGGCGACCGACCCGACTGGGCATGCCACGTTGTCGAAGACCGTGGGTGCGCGCGATATGTCCAAGTGGGATCGGCAGTGGCAGGCGTGGGTGCTGACGCTGCGGTTGAGCTGACGGGGACGAGCAAGCTCAGCAACGGGAGTACTGCGCCCGCACGACGGCGCATCGAATGATCATGCCCAGGGGCCGGTGTCCACCGGACAGCCTAGCCGGACGAGCAACACCGGCCCGCGTCGGATGCCGAACTCCAGATTGGCCACCGGCATGGCCGTGCGACCAACACAAGCCCCAACGGCTCGAGACTTTCTTGGCGATCGAGTTCGCGCATCCGTCAACACTCTGACGATCGAGCGTCAAGGACGCCGCCGTGCGGCCGCGCCGCGCGCCAAACCGTCGTGATCACTGGTGGCGCTCTGCTTGCTTCAGCGGCGGCCGAGCCCCGAGGAACCATGACCGACGAAGACCAAGAAACGATCACCATGTTCCTCGAAGAGAGCTTCGAGGGGCTCGGACGCGCCGAGACCTTGCTCCTCGAAATCGAGAAGGGCGTCGCGCCGGGCGAGCGGCTCAACGCGCTGTTCCGGGACCTCCACACGATCAAGGGGACGTCGAGCTTCCTCGAGTTCCGCAAGATCGAGTCACTCGCGCACGCCACCGAGGATCTGCTCGGCAAGCTGCGCGACGGCACGCTGAGGGTCAGCAGCGAGAAGATCACAGTGGTCCTCGAGGTCGTCGACGTGCTGCGCTCGCTGATGACCATGGTCAAGCAGGTCGGGCATGAGGGCGACGCCACGGTCGACGAGTTGGTCACGCGCGTCCGGGCGCAGATGACCGCTGGTGACGACGTGCCGACCGCCGACGCGCCGGCGCGGGCGCCAGCGCGCATCGAGATCCTGATCGCGCACGAGGACGCCGCGGAGCTGGACCGACTCACGGCGCTGCTGCTCCCGCACAACGTCGCCGTGCACGGCGTGTCCCACGGTGGCGCGGCTCTTGGCCAGATGCGTGGCCTGCGTCCGGGCGACCCGGCGCCGACCGCCGAGCTGGCCCTGATCTCGGCGACCGTGTCAGGCGTCGACGGCATCGACCTGGTCAAGCGGTACTTCGAGGGCGAAAAGCCCCAGACCAAGGCGCCGTGCATCCTCCTGGTCAAGAGCAAGGAGGAGGGCGACGTACTGCTGGGCCAGACCGGGACCACCGGTATCGAGTACGTGGTCAAGCCCACCGACGGAGCGGCGCTCGCCGAGCAGATGCGCGCGGCCATCGCCCACATGCGGGCCGAGGTGATCCGCGGCGGGGGCGGGGCTGCTGTGGAGGAGACCACGATCCGCGTCGCGGTGAGCCTGCTCGACCAGTTGATGAACCTGGTCGGCGAGCTGGTGCTGGCCCGCAATCAGATCCTCCAGGTCGCCAGCTCCGACAAGGAGGGTCGCGTGAGCGTCGCTGCGACCGCCCAGCGCCTGAACATCGTGACCTCGGAGCTGCAGCAGCAGGTGATGCGCACCCGCATGCAGCCGGTCGCCCGCTTGTTCGACCAGATCCCGCGGATCGTCCGCAACATCTCGCGGGCGACCGCGAAGGACGTCGTGTGCCACATCGAGGGCAACACGACCGAGCTCGATCGCACCTTCATCGAGCTGCTGCGCGACCCGCTGATGCACATCGTGCGCAACTCGATCGACCACGGCATCGAGCCCGCCGAGGCCCGCCGCAGCCTCGGCAAGGCCATCGCCGGCTCGCTGCGGGTGCGGGCCTATCACGAGGGCGGCAGCGTCAACATCGAGATCGAGGACGACGGCCAGGGCCTCGACCCCAAGAAGCTACGGGCTCGGGCCGTCGAGAAGGAGCTGATGTCGTACGCCGAGGCCGCGCAGCTGAGCGATCGCGAGGTGATCGACGTCATCTTCTTGCCGGGCTTCTCGACCGCCGAGAAGGTCACGGCGGTGTCGGGCCGGGGTGTGGGCATGGACGTGGTGCGCACCCAGGTCGAGCGCGCCGGCGGGCAGGTCGAGCTGACCTCGGTGGTCGGCCGCGGAACGACGGTTCGGCTCAAGATCCCCCTGACCCTCGCCATCGTCCCCGCGCTACTGGTCCGCAACGCTGGCCTTCGCTTCGCGATCCCCCAGATCAACGTCGTCGAGCTGGTGCACCTCAGCGAGCAGCAGGCCACCGACGGCATCGAGAAATTGCGCGGCGCCGAGGTCTACCGGTTGCGCGGCACCATGCTGCCACTGCTGCGGCTGTCGAAGGTCCTCAAGACCCCCGACGACCGCGCGGATCCGTCCGATGGGGTGAACATCATCGTGGTCGCCGCCGGCGACCGCAAGTACGGCCTGCTGGTCGACGGGGTCCAGGACACGATCGAGATCGTCGTCAAGCCGATGCACCGCCAGCTCAAGCGGCTCAACTGCTATTCGGGCGCGACCGTGCTCGGGGATGGCTCGCTCGCGTTGATCCTCGACGTGCTCGGCATCGCCGCCTGCGCCAACATGAAGGTCGGGTCGGGTCGAGCGACCGCGCCCGCAACGTCCAAGTCCACGTCGCTGTCGCAGTCGGAGACGCTGCTCATCTTCCGCGCCGGCGATGCACCGTGTGCGGTGCCGCTGTCGATGATCTCGCGAATCGAGCAGGTCCCTCGCGACAAGATCGAATGGGTCGCGGGCCGCGAGGTGCTGCAGTACCGGAACACGATCATGCCGATCGTCCGGCCCGAGGGTCAGCTCGGGCTCGGCGCCACCAGCGAGATCGCGGACCAGCCGGTGATCGTGTTCGACTTCGGGCGGCCGATCGGATTCGCGGTCAACGCCATCCACGACATCCTCGAGGTCGACGCCTCGGCGATTCGCTCCCGCGATGCGAGTCCCGGCGTGCTCGGGTCGATGGTGATGCTCGGCAAGACCACCTTGTTGCTCGACGTCTTCAGCCTGGTCAAGACCCTGGCGCCGACCTTCGCCAACGAGGGTGGGCGGCAGACAGCCCCACACCGGGCCCTGGTCGTCGACGACTCGCTGATGATGCGGACGGTCATCGCGAGCTACCTGCGGTCATGTGGCTACGACCCGGTCGCGGTCGGTGACGCCGACGCGGCGACCGCGATGCTCGAGAGCGCCACCCAGGCCGGGCAGCCGTTCGCGGCAATACTCACCGACGTCGAGATGCCGGGTACCGACGGCCTGGCGATGATCCGACGCCTGCGGGCCCGGCCCGACTACGCCAACCTGCCGATCATCGTGGTCACCCAGCACCGCGAGGCGGCCTACCGCGAGCGAGCGATGGCGGTCGGCGCCACCGCGTTCGTCACCAAGCTCGACCGCGCGGAGCTCGAAGCCGCGGTCGCCAAGTGGATGCCAGAGACGGGAAGGAAAGCAGCATGACGACACATTCTCACACGAGTACGCAAAGCAATCACGGCACCGAACAGCTGGCGACGTTCTTCGTCGGTGGCGAGATGTTTGGGGTCAACGTCAAGGATGTCCAGGAGGTGCTCGTCGCCCAGGCGATCACCCCGGTGCC
>CANLQR010000033.1 GCA_947492135.1 Deltaproteobacteria bacterium
ACGTCGCACTCGGCCGCGGCCTTCGCCGAGACCTCGAGATCCGCCTCGCACTTGGGCGGCTGGAAGTTGATCTTCAGGCTGCCCGACACGTTCGCGCTGAGCTTCGCCTCGATGCCACCGCGGACGCCCGCCGTGAGATCCGCAAGCGACAGATCCGCCGCGCCCTCGATGCCGAGGCTCGCTGCCATGCCCTCGAGCTCGGCGCGAACCGAGCCGCTGACGGTGGCCGCGGCACTGCGGACGTTGATGACCGCCGAGAAAAACCCGTCGATCGAAGCGTTGCCCGAGATCGCGAAGTTGCCTGCGAGCAGGCCCTCGCCTTCGCCGGGACAGGTCAAGCCGCACTGCTCGGCGATGTCGCCCAGCGGGCCGTCGTCGCAACCTTGGACAGATGTCATGGCGATGCCGCACAGCAGACCGATGCCTGCGATGCTGACGAGCCCTTGACCGGGAAGAGTAATTTCATTGCGCTCGCTCATGATCTCGATATCTCCTGGTGGTGTCCTGGACCGATGCCGCGCTTGGACGGAGGCCGTGGCACTCCGATGCACGTGGTCGAAAAGTTTCGCTCGATCGTCGGTGGGGGGTGTCGTTTGGTGGTTCGACCCGACGACGTCCGCAACGCGAGTTCTCCCGCCTTGCCGGCCGACTGTCCCACAGGCTGGCCGGCGGCTGCAACTGTCCGCGGTGCGGTTCCCTGGTGGAAATTTTCCGCAATTTTCGTCGTCGACCGCCGCCGGACGATCCCGCAAGGCCGTGTGAGGCACTTCGTCGCGGGCTTGGCGGCGATTTTTGCCCCACCTTCGCGAAGTAGGCGCCTCGCACTTCTGCGTCGCTCACTCCCGATCTTGAGGTATGGCAGCCTCGCAAAAAATCGCGTCGACCCGGACCCCGACATCACGATCGGATTGTCGTGCGGCCGCGCGCAGCGGCCCGACCGTCGTGGTCGGCCGGCTACACGAGGAGCTGCTCGAGCAGCTCCATGTACTCCTGCTCGGACTCCGCAAAATCCTTGTCCGCGGTGAACGTGTCCTTGGCAGCCTTGAGAAACAGCTCGCGGTGAGCTCTGGGGATCTGGGTGGGATCCACGTCTTGCGCCGGTGGTGGCCGGCTCAACCAGCGCTCGATCTGCGGCTTGTCCTCTTGGAGGCCAAGCCGCTCGACCATTCGCATCACGAAACTGCGTTCCTCTGGCCGGACCTCGAGGTCGACCCAGGCGAACGAGCACACAAACTCGAGCAGCTTGAGCCGCTCGTCATGGGTGAGCTTCGCGAGCATGGGCCGAGCCTATCACGGCGGCCAGCGAGCCCTCAATCGAGCGCACCCGTCAAACACGCACGCGGGCTGTTACGAGCCGATAGGCGAGCGTTTCGGGTGAGTGGCGGCAGCTTTGCTGACGCCGCGAGGGGGCTTTGCGAAAGCCCCCTTACAAGACTTAGCTGCACCCGCTGGTGCTGCCGCAGGTGTTGCACTTGAGGCACGAGCCGTTGCGCACCATCGTGAAGCTCTGACAATTCGGGCACGCGTCGCCCTCATAGCCCTGCATTCGCGCCTTGTAGACCTGGGCCGACAGCGCCACGGCAGCGCGAACCTCCTCGGTCCGGCGGGGCTCAGCCCCGGCGTCACCACCGTTGCCGGCCAAGCGCGGCGCTCGTGCGGGCGCCTCGGCATACGTCTCCGCGGTGCCAGCGAAGGTTCGATCCTCGTAGACGATCGGCGTCGCTTGGGCAAACAGACCCGCGCTGGGAAGCGTCGCGGACAGCCGCAGCGGGCCCGGCGTGACCACATGCTCCTCCACGACCTCCTCGTCGCCGTAGTCGATCCCCGGGAGCATCTCTTGATCGGCATCACCCGTAGTGTCCGGGGTCAAGTCCTCGGGCATCACGTGCGCGAGATCGTGACGGCCCAGGTAGCTGACCGCGAGCTCGCGGAAGATGTAGTCGATGATGCTGGTGCACATCTTGATGTGCGGATGCCCCTGCACCACGCCGTTGGGCTCGAACCGCGTGAACGTGAACGCGTCGACATACTCCTCGAGCGGCACGCCGTACTGCAGACCCAGGCTGCACGAGATCGCGAAGCAGTTCATCAAGCTCCGGAAGGCAGCGCCCTCCTTGTGCATGTCGATGAAGACCTCGCCGATCGAACCATCTTGGTACTCGCCGGTGTGGATGTAGACCTTGTGGCCGCCGATGGTGGCCTTTTGCGTGTAGCCACCGCGACGATCGGGCATGCGCCGGCGCTTGGCCAGGTAGCGATAGACCATGCGCTCGGACACCCGCTCGACCTCGGTCCGCGGCGCCGCCGCGATCGGCACCACGTTGTCCTGGACGTCGTTACCGTCCGAGTCGAAATCGCCGGTGACCTCGTCGATCATCGACGACGACAGCGGCTGGCTGAGCTTGCTGCCGTCGCGGTACAGCGCGATGGCCTTGAGCCCGAGCTTCCACGACGCCATGTAGACGTCCTCGACCTCGACCACGGTCGCGCTGGCCGGCATGTTGATGGTCTTGCTGATCGCACCCGAAAGGAACGGCTGCGCGGCCGCCATCATGTGCACGTGGGCCATCGGTGCGATGAAGCGCTTGCCATAGCGACCGCAGCGGTTGGCGCAGTCGAACACCGGCAGGTGCTCGGCGCGGATCGCTGGGGCACCCTCGATGGTCATCGTGCCGCAAACGTAGTCGTTCGCGAGGCGGATCTCCTCGGCGGAAAAGCCGACCTCGCGCAGCAGATCGAACGTCGGATCGGAGAGCTGATCGTCGGTGAAGCCGAGCACGCCCTTGCAAAAGTCGTCACCGAGGGTCCAGCGGTTGAACGCGAACCCGATCTCGAACGCAGCGGGTAGCTCGGCCTCGATCTTGGCGATCAACTCGCCGGTGAAGCCCTTGGACTTGAGCTCGGCGTGGGTGACCCGCGGGCTGCCAATCAGACTGCCCGCGCCGCGACAGTAGCGAACGATGCCTTCGACCTCGCTCGCCGAGTAGCCCAGACGGCGCAAGGCCGCCGGGACCGACTGGTTGATGATCTTGAAGTAGCCGCCACCGGCGAGCTTCTTGAACTTCACCAGCGCGAAGTCGGGCTCGATCCCCGTGGTGTCGCAGTCCATCAGCAGGCCGATCGTGCCGGTCGGTGCGATGACCGTGACCTGGGCGTTGCGATAGCCGTGGGTTTCGCCGAGCTGCAGTGCGAGATCCCACTGCTGCCGCGCGGCCGCGAGCAGGTTGGACGGACACTTCGTGGGGTTGATCCCCGCGGGCAGCACCGCCAACCCCTCGTAGTCCGAGGACGCTGCGGCCTGTGAGGCATCGTAGGTCGCACGGCGATGGTTGCGGATGACCCGCAGCATGTGGCTGCGGTTGGCTTCGTAACCGGGGAAGGTCCCGAGCTCGCTGGCGAGCTCGGCGCTGGTCGCATAGCTTGCGCCGGTCATGATCGCCGTGATCGCACCGCAGATCGCGACGGCCTCGGCGGAGTCGTACGGCAGACCCGAGACCATGAAGTAGGAGCCGAGGTTGGCGTAGCCGAGTCCGAGCGTGCGGAAGCGATAGCTGAGCTCCGCGATGCGGCGGCTGGGAAACTGCGCCATCAACACCGAGATCTCGAGCGTGATCGTCCACAGACGGCACGCATGCAGCACGGCGGGCACATCGATCTGTCCGAGCAACTCGGCATGGTCGCCCTGGTTGGGCGTGAGCAGCTGCATCAGATTGAGTGACGCGAGGTTGCACGCCGTGTCGTCCAGGAACATGTACTCGCTGCACGGATTGCTCGCGTTGATGCGACCATCCGAGGGGCAGGTGTGCCACTCGTTGATGGTGGTATCGAACTGGAGACCGGGGTCGGCGCACGACCAGGCGCCCAGCGCGATCCGATCCCACAGCTCGCGCGCCGGCAAGGTCTTGGCGACCTTGCGATCACAGCGACGGACCAGCGACCAGCTGGCGTCGTCCTCGACCGCCTGGAGGAAGTCGTTGGTGATGCGCACCGAGTTATTGGAGTTCTGGCCCGAGACCGTGCCGTAGGCCGCGGAGTCCCAGCCGGTGTCGTATTCGTCGAACTCGATGCGGGTCGCGCCGTTGCCACCGAGCTGTAGCGCGCGCTGCAGGTAGTTCTCGGGGATGTTGGCCCGCCGAGCCTCGCGCATCGCCAGTCGTAGTGCGCGGTTCTTCGTGGGATCGAAGCGATCGGCAGTGGCCAGCTCGGAGCTTGCGCCGGCGCGCAGCACCGCATTGAGATGGAAGTTGCAGGACTTGCTACCCGCGACCAAGGCCGCGACCTTCTGCTCTTCGATGACCTTCCAATCGATGAACGCCTCGACATCGGGATGGTCGATGTCGACCACGACCATCTTGGCCGCGCGACGCGTGGTCCCACCGCTTTTGATCGCGCCCGCCGCCCGGTCGCCGATCCGTAGAAAGCTCATCAGGCCGCTGCTGCGTCCGCCACCCGAGAGCTTTTCGCCTTCGCCGCGCAGTCGCGAGAAGTTGGTGCCGGTGCCCGAGCCGTACTTGAACAGCCGGGCCTCACGAACCCACAGATCCATGATGCCGTTTTCGCCGACCAGATCGTCGTCGACCGACTGGATGAAGCACGCGTGCGGTTGAGGGCGCTCGTAGGCGTTGGTCGAGCGGCGAACGTCGCCGGTCTGAGCCTCGCAGTAGTAGTGGCCCTGGGCCGGACCGCTGATGCCGTAGGCCCAGTGCAGCCCGGTGTTGAACCACTGAGGACTGTTGGGCGCGGCGATCTGCTTGGCCAGCATGAACACCATCTCGTCGAAGTACGCCCGCGCCGCGGCCTCGTCCGCGAAGTAGCCGTGGCGGAACCCCCAGTAGGTCCAGCACCCCGCCAACCGGCTGAAGACCTCGCGACTGTCGCTTTCGCCGCGGCTACGCTCGGTGCTCGGCAGCTCGGCAAGGGCCTCTTCGTCGGGCTCGCTGCGCCACAGCCACTGCGGGACGCCGGGCTCGGGCACCTTGCGCAGCAACGTCGGCACGCCGGCCTTGCGAAAGTACTTCTGCGCCAGGATGTCGACGGCCACCTGCGACCAGCCCTTGGGGATCTGGATGTCCTTGGCCTCGAACACGACCGAACCGTCCGGGTTCGCGATACGTGAGGTACGGGACTCGAACTCGATTCCGGTGAAAGCGGGGGCGTGATCCGGGGTGAAGTGGCGCGAGATCTTCATGGGGACTCCGGCGATTGGGGGCGACAGGCGGGAAGGCGGCGGGAAGGCGGCGGGAAGGCGGCGGGAACGAGCGAGCGGCGGCGACCTGAACAGATGCTTAGTATGGTCGAACGGCCGGCGGGACGGAATTTTTGGGTGGCAGTGGCCAAGCACCGTCTCCGAGAGGTGACGGCAGCGGAGCATCGTGGCCCACCACGACGGCGTGTGGCGGGCGTTTGTGCGGACTCGGGCGGGCGAGCCGCGAGAGGTCAGGAGGCGAGCGACAACGGAGTCCCTCGGGACCCCACGACTTGGTGCCGCCGTTGGCGACAACACCCCATGTTGAGGTGGTCGCCATGTAAACCACAACATGTGGGGGCTCCGCAAGAAGCTGACAGAGGTTTGGACCCCGAGTTATCCACAGCTGGGGCAGGGTCCGGCCCAACCCAGCCACGCACAACCTATCCACAACTCTATCCACAGAAATCCTGGTGGTGTGTCGATGTGTGCAGCTCGCGCAATCTGCGTCGCCGCGATCGCGGAACTTTGTACAGGCCCGGGGCCAACGCATCCGCGGGATTGGCACGCAGCCCAAACCCCCGCCACCGTCGAAGCCGGTGCGCCGAAGGCACTACACAGGGTCGGCCACAGCGCGGAGGCGACGGATCCTCAGCGTGGAGGGCGGCTTTTTCGTGGGGAGATCTCCTCGGACCCCGATCGTCGGACCCCGATCGTCGGACTTCGATCGTCGGACGCCGATCGTCGGACGCCGATCGCGAACTTCGTGGGCGGCTTGCTGCCGCGTCGGCCTTGCTCGATGATCCCGCCGCCCAATGCCCCGCGATGCGAACGAGATTTTCCGCGCCCAGGTCGGCTATGGCGAGCTCGAGCGCCTATCCGCACTCGAGACGCTCAAGGGCTTGCGCAACCCCGAGGCCGTGACGCTCGGCGACCTCGTGCACTTCCTCGACACTCGAGGCCTGTGGCCGCAGTTCGCCAAGATCACCCTGGGCGATCTCCGTGACAGCTTCGCCCCCGAGCCCGCCGTCGAACCCGCCACCCGGGCGCGCCCCAAGAAGCGACGCATCCTCGAGGACGAGCTCGAAGGGGCGTACTCGGAGAAAGCCGCCGCCGCGGCCAAAGAAAAGGTCGAGCCCGAGGACGGTGGCATGTCCACCGAGGACTTCGCACGGCAGGTGCTCGCGTTCATCGAGGGCAATGGCGAAGTCACAGTCGATGACATCGCCGAGTACAGCCGTCTGGATCGCAAGATCCTGCGGCATCACCTCGGCTTGATGGTCAAAGAGGGGCGGCTCGAGCGGGTCGGGGTCGGCCGCCACGCGATCTACTCGGCGCTGTAGTCCCCTGGACTAACCTGCCGGCGTGAAGTCGTCGCAGGTCTGGTCGATCAACGCGACCGCTTGCTCGAAAAACCCGTTGTAGTTGGGCTCGCAGACGCTCCCTCGGATGTGGTTGGGGAACATATCGACGAACGTGCGCAGCTTGACCGCATCGTCGGACTCGGCCGGACACAGCGGCGCGGGCACATCCAGATCGTTGATCAGACCCAGCATGACGATGGCGCTCTGATCACCCTTTTTCGAGGCGATGACGTTCGCGTACCAGCCCTCGGGCACGCCGGTCGAGCCGTTGTCCTCCTCGTCGGTGATGAACGTGACCACCAAGATGGCGTCGTCACGCACGAACGCCTCGTTGCAGCCGCCGGGCTGGGCCAGCTCGTCGGAGAGCGCCCCGACCAGGGCGCTCATGGCCTTCTCGTTGCCGTCACCATCGCTGCCCACCTTGGCGGCGCACTGGAACGCCGCCGAGAGATCGGGCTGGGTTGCGTCCATGAACCGCCGTCCGCTGGTGAACGCGCACAGCTGGTTGGTGGCATCACTGCCCAGCGGGAAGTTCACGCCTGCACCCAACGTGGTGTCGCACGCCGAAGGCGGCCCGGTGTCGCACGGATAGTTCGGAATATCGGGGCAGGTCCCACCAAAAAAGCCGCACAAAAGTGGGCACTCGCCGCCCCAGGCCTCGTCGGTATCGGCCACCAGCACGTGATAGTCCTGGGCTTCGGTCAGCGTGGCCTGAATGGTCTGGATGAAGCCCGGGAAGCTCGAGATCAGCGCGTCTTGCTCGTCGGACATCGATCCGGAGTTGTCGATCACGAACAAAAAATCGACCTTCTTGCAGCCTTCGCCGCTGCCGCCGTCATCGGCCGAGCCGGCCCCGTCGGCGCCGACATCGAGCACCACATCATCATCGTTGCTGGCGCCGTCGTCGCTGGCGTCGGAGGTGACGCCGTCCCCGAGGCTCGCGCTGATCGACAGGGCGGCGGAGCCGGCGTCCGCAGCCGGCTCCCTTGAATCGCCACACGCGTAAGCCACGGCGTTCACGATCAAGACGATGACAGGGCGCTTCACGGCTCCGCACGGTAGCGGATCCGGTGGCCACCAAGGGCCGCGCTTCACCGTGGCCGGCTGCGGCGGCGCGCGCGCAGGACCCACAGGGTCGGCAGGACCACCAGCGCGGCGATCGCAGCCAGCAAGATCCCCAGCGACGCCACCGCACCAATGCTGCGCAGGCCCGCCGAGTCCGCGATCATGAACGCCGCGAAACCCGCCACGGTCGTGAGCGTTGCGGCCAAGATCGCTCCACCGGTTTCTTGCAGCGCCCGGGTCAGGGCTTCGGTCTCACCATGCGTGCGCCGGATGGTATCGGCGAGATAAACGCCGTTGTCGACGCCGATGCCGAGGATGGCCGGCAGGATCGGCATGTTGAAGATCGTGAACTTCAGGCCGAGCGCGCCCATCGAGCCCACGAGCCACCACAGCGCTAGCCCAAGGGGCAGCAGCGTCAGTAGCGTCAACCCCACCGAGCGGAGCTGCCAGTACACGAACGCAGCCACCACCACCGCGGCCATGCCCAGGACGATCGGCGCCTCCTCGCGGAGCATCAAGAACATCGAGGCGTACACCGTCGTTTCGCCCACGAAAAGCCCCTCGCCGTCGAGGTAGCCAGAGGTCTCGTCGGTGAACTCGACGCCCTTGCGCATGTCTGCGGCATCGAAGTTCGGGTACGCGAAGATCGCGAAGGCCCCCTCGCGAGTGCGGACCTTGTCGAGCAGTGCCACCGGCAGATCGTCGATCCCGAACGGCTTGGCGGCGAACATGTCGACGAGGTTCGCGGCCTCGTCACGGCTGAGTCGCTTGGGCTCGGGCTTTGCAGTCGGGCTCGGCGTCGGGGCGCTCTTGGTGGCCGCCGGCACCAGCTTTGGTGCCGGCGCGGGTCCAGCGGCCGTTCGCGCGGCCGGCTCGGCAACCGTGATCGCATCGGCACCACCACCACCACCACCGTCGTCGTCGTCGAGATCGTCCCAGTCGTCGTCCGGTACCGGAGGCTTCGCAGGCACGACCACAGGCGGTGGCTCACCGCCCTTGGCGACGACCTCGAGCCGCGCGAACGTGTCTTCGTTGTCCTCGTACATCGCGTCGATCTGCAGCTTGCGCTCGTTCAGATCGATGTCGGCCGAGGGCAGCAAGTCCGGCGCCGCGAACAGACTGGCGACCACGGTATCGCCCTGGGACTTGCGCAGCTCGTGGCGACCGCGGGCCTTGGTCAGGACCGCGCGAGTCGACTCGAGATCGGGCTGGATCAGCATCCCGGCGTGGATGTCCTTGCCGAAGATCTTCGAGATCAACGCGACGTCAGCTTCGCTGCTTCGACGGGTCTGATCGGACTGCAGCGCGCGGGTGTTGTACTCGAACTCGACCCGACGCAGGCCCTGGAAGCACAGCACGGTCACGATCACGGTGATCGCGAACAGCCAACCGGGGCGGTGGAGCATCCGCCGCATGATCGCGCCCTCGTGATGCGGCAGCGGCTCCTCGTGGCGCTTGATGCCGACCATATACAGCAGCGCCGGCAGCACGGTGCACATCGCCAGCATGCACAATGCGACGCCCCAGGCCGAGATCAGACCGAACTCGCGGAACGCCGGAAACTCCGACGTCGCCATCACCAAGAACGCGCCGATGGTCGTGCCCGAGGCCACGAACAGCGGGATGATCAGGCTGTGAAATGCCCGACGAATGGCCTCGCCATCGTCGTGACGACGGCGATCGATCTTCGCCCGTGAAAAGAAGTGGATCCCGGCGTCGATGCCCATGCCCATCAGCACCGTCGAGATGAGACTGGTCATCAGGGTCAGCCGGCCCAGCACGACCTGGGTCAGGCCCAGTGACCAGACCACACCAAAGATGAGTGGGACCAGCAGCACCAGGACGGCGCGCATCGACCGAAACAGCATGTAGATGATCGCGATGACGCCGAACACGCCAAGGAGGCCACCGCGGACCATGTCGCGACGGATGACCTGCTGCTCGTCGGCCTTGTTCGCGTAGGGGCCGACCACGTTGTAGGTCACGCTGCCGTCGGCCCATGGTGCCGCGGTGCGTCCGTGAATCGCCGCGATCTCTTCGCGCATTGCGGTGGTGACCTGCTGCGAGAACACCAGACTCGAGGCTGGCTCGGTCGGGTGCAGCAGGACGATGGTGGCGTCGATCCCTTCACGCTCGTAGCGATCGTGAAAGCCGGTGCGCTCCAACGCTTCGCCGCGCTTGCGCTCGATGAAGCGCTCGAGCGCGCCGGGTGCGTCGGCATCGGGCGCCAGCAAACAGGTGTCGGCGCTGCGCGAGCAGAACTCGTAGTGCGTGTAGTCCTGCACCCGCTGCTCGAGTTCTTTCATCTCGGCATCGCTCAGGTAGTACAGCGCGTGGCGGCTGAAGAAGTCGCTCGGTAGGCGATGATCAACCCGGCGCAGCAGCGGATGCCCCTCGAGTTGCTCGGCCACCGCATCGGCGAACGCATGGCGAGCCTCGGCCGTCCCGCCTTTGATCACGACGTTGACGCTGCCCGTGCTACCGAAGGTGCGCTCGATGTCCTGCAGCCCGACGAGCACGGGATGGCCATCGGGCAGCAGCCGACGCAGGTCGGGATCGATCTTCAGACTCGTCGCGAGCCAGCCGCAAACGATCGTCAGCACAGTGGCCACGATGAGGATCGCCCGATGGTGCACCAGCACCTGTCGGATCCATCGGTCGCGGAGTAGCTCTTTGGGGCCCAACGGCGCGGACACTCTTGCACGAATCGACGGATCGCGGCCAGCCCGAGGGACGCTGTGCCGGCGGGTGCCGCCGGTTTCAGAGTTGTCACCGCGCCCGTGAACGGCGCAGCCGGTGCCCGGCCACGGCGAGGCCCAGCCACCACAGCGGTGGGTTGGCGTCGCCGCGATTGGTCGAGCACGCACATCCCCCGCCGCCATCGTGCCCGGCGCCAGCCGACGAGGTTTCGTCGGCGGCGCTGGAGGTGGCGTCCGCACTGGGGTCGCCACTGCCGGGATCGCCGGTGCTGGGGTCGGCGCCGCCCGAAGTGTCCCCGCCCGCGTCGCAGTGATCGGGCGGTGGTGGTACCTCGGGCACGTCGCTTTCGCCGTCACCGGGATACACGGTGACAAACCCGGGGGCGTGACCCACCCAGCGCGATCCATCGGGCCCGCTTGCGACCGCGCGCAAGAACAGCCCGAGATACACGGTCTGCTCGGGCATCAGCAGCAGCTCGTCGATCGCCCCTTGGGCGGCATCGAGCGCGGCGAACTCGGTCCACGCCGCATCGTCCGCGAGGTTGTCCGTGGCGGTCGACGCCCACTGCAACGACACCATGGTTCCCGGCGGACCGGCCATGCAGCCGAGCACGCGATACCCGGCTTGCAAGAAGGCCTTGGCGTCATACACCGGCGAGACCAGGGTCGCGACCGGCAACAGCTCGCCATCGTTGACCTGAACCACGCCGATGCGTGTGGTCCACAGGCCCGCCGGCGGTGCGAAGGTGTAGCCGCGAATCACGTAGTTTCCGGCCGGCACGCCGGTGGTGTCCCACGCGACGCCGTCGGCCGTGGCTGCGCAGGAGATCGGCAGGCGCTCCTCCAGGATGCCCTGCACGCAGGTATCCGCGCCATCGTGGCCCTGGTTCCACGCCGGGTCCTCGAGCAAGATGTCGTCGGCCGGCGGCAGCGTGTCGATGATCGCGGCCTCCAGGGCGCGGTCGGCATCGTCGGTCGAAATCCAGTTGGGCAGCAGCTCGAGGCGGCCGGGGTCACGACACAATCCGAAAAACGAAAACTGTCGGCTGTCCGGGAGCTCGTCCTCGGAGATCATCGTGTCTTCGAACGGAATGTGCACCGCGAAGGTGAAGTCAGAAGCAACGCTGCGATCGACCACGGTCAGGCACGCGTGGTGCGGGTACAATGCCGGGGTTCGCGGCATGTTGCCGTTGGCCGCAACCGCGAGGTCCGAGCTGAACTCGACGATGAACGCGACCGCGAACGCCCCGACGGTGGCCCACACCTGCTGCGGTCGTCCACGCGCCACGGGGTTGAGCCTAGCACTTCAGCCCGGCGCCGCTGCCTCGGCGACAGCCTTGGAGATCCCCAACTCGGTCTCCAAGACCGCCAGCACGTGATCGCGCAGCAGCTCCGCGCCTTTGGGCGACAGGTGGATCCCGTCGCCGGCGCGCACGCGCACCTTCTTCGCCGGGGTGCCATCCGGATTGGTGCCGATCGCGATCTTGTCCGCGTAGGTCCCGTCGTCGCCGGCCAGCAGATCCCACGCATCGATGAATTTCGCGCCCGGCCGCACGGCCATGCGCGCGCGGTAGATGACGTTGACGCGCTTGACCCGCTCGTGGAATTTCGTCGGCCGCATCACCGGCATCCCCACCCAGAACAGGCGCTCACTCGCGGGCGCGAGGATGTCGGCGAGCGCGTCGACGCGCCGGGCGTACTCCTCGTCCCAGCCGTCTTCGTCCCAGCGGATCCACTCACCCTTGCCCATGTACAGGCCCTGCACGTCGTTGCCGCCGAACATCACCACGCTGGCTTCGGGCTTCCACTTGCCGACGATGGCCTCGGCCGCCTCGGGCCAGTCGTGAAAGTCGGGTCGCGACAACCCACTGCTGCTCTTGCCCGCCCGCTTGACCGGCAGCGCGTAGTCCTTCTCGAGCGCCCGCTCGAGGAACACGCCAAAGCCGCCGGCGATCATACTGTCGCCGAGCACCAGGGTTTTGGGGGCGACCGCAGCGCGGACCCGCAGGGGCAACAGGATCGACGCTGCGGCGGCCAAGCCGCCGAGCACCGTGTGACGTCGCGATAGCACCGGCATGACCATGACTGCTGCCCGGACCATGGCAAAATCCGGCGGCCACGCCAAGCGATTGGCCGCGAGCTTGCCTGTGGTGCCCGCATCGAATATGTAACGCGACGTCAGCTTCAGCGAGGTCAAGGGCCGCATGCCCCGCTCCTGGAGTGAGAACGAGGTCCACCATGCTCGACGAAAACACCCGCAAGTTCCTCGATCACCTGGTCCAGACCAACAAGGTCGTCCTGTTCATGAAGGGCAATCGCTCGTTCCCGCAGTGTGGTTTCTCGGCGGCGGTGGTCGAGGTGCTCAAGAAGCACGGCGCCGAGTTCCATGCGGTCAACGTGCTCCAAGACCCGGCGATCCGCGATGGCATCAAGGAGTACTCGGAATGGCCGACGATCCCACAGCTGTACGTCGGTGGTGAGTTCATCGGTGGCTGTGACATCGTGCGTGAGCTCGACGCCAACGGTGAGCTCGCGAAGAAGCTCGCGCCAGCCCAGGCCTAGGAGCCTGACCCTGCAAGGGTCTGGCTCCTCCGTGCCCGCGCCCGCGCCCGTGCCCGCGCCCGAGTGCTCTACCGGCGCACCGGCCGACGAGCAGCCAGCACGCTGCTGCGCAAGGCAGCGGCTTCGGCTCGCGGTGGACGTGCGCCGCG
This sequence comes from Deltaproteobacteria bacterium, assembly GCA_947492135.1. GTDB lineage: Bacteria > Myxococcota_A > Polyangia > Nannocystales > Nannocystaceae > Xiheibacterium. The sequence goes on from CANLQR010000033.1 coordinate 13,025, forward strand.
AGTGACCGACGGAGCACCCGACGCCGCGGGTGCCTCGGGTGAGACGCCACGAAGCGGCACCGTGACATCCTCGAGCTGCTGGGTCGGCACCGCCGATCGCTCGGCGGTCCCGTCCGTGAAGGGCTCCGCGACAGCCGGCATCAACTCTCGGTCCAGCACGCCAAGCTCGGGCGCCGGCGCTGCGACGCCGATCCCTTCGTCTTCATCGCCCAGCCAGCTCGGGCGCCAGCCTGCGACCAGGCGGCGCTCCAGCGCAACGCGGAGTTCGGCGATCCGAGTCTGATACTCCTTGCGACTGAGCTTCTCATTGAGGATGCAAAACTCCGCGCCCGACAGCGCAACGCAACCAAAACAGTGCACACACTGCTCGCAACCGACGCATAGCGTGAGGTACGAGCAGTCGTCGCAGGCGCGGCTCAGTTGGCTGTGCGAGGTCCGCTCGCAGTCGCGGCACAGCTTGGATTGCGTACAGCCCGAGCACGCCACGCAGGCGTCGCAGTAGGTGCAATCGATGCAGTCGGTGCAGTCGGTGCAGAAGCGACAGTCGTTGCAGCCTTCGCAGCGCTGACAGCGGAAGTTGCCTTCGCCGGGGCCTCGCGGGGTGGGAGCGTCGGCCTGCTCCTCGAGCAGGCGGGTCATCTCGGTGAGCAACGTGTCGAGCGCGTCGGCCACGCTACTGGCTCACCGGCGCGCAGACTCGAAAGTCATCGATCTCGCCGGGAGTGTCGAGATCAGGGGCGGCATAGATGCCGCGCGATCCGGTGCGAATGCACTCGTAGCCGTTGCGACAGTCCCCGTCGTCCTTGCACCGACGCCGGCAGCTGGTGCGCGCGGTGATCTCGTCGACGCACAGGCCCTCGGGCAGGCACACCTCGCGCGGCTGGCAATCATCGCGCGGTGGACACACCGAGATGCAGTCCGGTTCCTCGCTGTCAGCGGGGCACAGCGCGTTGCACTCGGCGTCATCGATCGGTGGGTCGATGCAAGCTCGCTTCAGGCAGCCTTCGCCTTCGCCCTCGATCGCCCGGTCTTCACGGGCCGGATCACAGGCGACGGTCAGAAAGTCGCTGCCGTAGACCTTGACGCACTCGGCCTCCTTGGGGCAGCTGTCGGCGCCGCAGCCCTCGATGGTGCACTCGCCGGCACCCGCGCCGGGCGACTCGATGCCGGCCTTGGTGACGCGATGAGACAGGTCGCACGATCGATCACCGCGGATGCTGCAATCGGTGCTGCGCTGGCACGCATCACCGATCTTGGCCTTGCAGCCCGCTGCGGCGGCGAGCGCGAGCAGCCCGAGAAGGAGGCGGGTGGTCAAGGCGGCGAAGGATACAACGGTTTTTCGGCCTGTCACCCGCGGCGGGATCAACCCCCAAGACCGCGTGCCAGCGCCAACCGGGGCCTCCACGGCCGGACCCGCTACGGGCGGTGCTTGGGCTTGGTCGCCGCGGGTTTGGGCGGCGCGTGAGGCACGGGTGCGGGCGGCCTGGGCAGCGACGCACGCACGATCAACCCGAGCAACAGCGCCGCGCCGACCACCGCCCAAAACATCGCCGGCACCGCGATGCCGGCCAGACCGTGGTCGAGGTTCATCCCGAAGATGGTCGCGATGGCGGTCATCGGCAAGAACAGCGCTGCGGTCAGATTGAGGCGATGGGCCGACACCAGCATGTGCTCGGCGTTTCGCGATTGCTCCTCGGCGCGCTTGGCCGTGGTGTACTCGAGGCCCTCGCGCGCGTGGGCGTGGAGCAGCTCGAACGAGCGCGCCACGTCGCTCGACGCATCGCGCACCGTGATGAGTTCGTGATCATCCTTGGCGGCTTCGCGGGCCTCTTGCAGCGCGGCCGCGAGGTTCTTGGTCGTGCGCGCGACGGGTCCGGTCGCGTAGACCAGCGCGTACCAGTCGTCGGCACTGGTGGCCTTCTCGGCGAGAGCCTCGTGACGGGCGGCGGCCTCGGCATAGGCCTCGACGTGGCTGCGCAGCGGTACGATCGTGGGCGGGCCGCCAGCGCTGCAGTGCCACGCGCCGCTGGGCTCCCGCCAGTGCAGCTGACCCTCGCGAGTGCCGGGCTTGCGGGGGTCGGGCATCTCGTGCACCACCAGCAAGAGGTGTCCCTCGGCGGCCATGCAGCGCTGTCGACCCGCGTGCGCGCCCATGCGGTCGCGGAAGATCTTCGGGACTTGCCAATTGTGCGGGATCGGACTCGCCATGGCCGGGAGTGTCGCACTCCCGGCCCGCCCGCGGGCCACCACCGGCCGGCCGGCGGGCCACCGCTGCGGACGAACTTCGGACCGCACGGTGATGTCCACGAGATCATTGTCATTGATCGTGCGGCGCGAACCCTGCTCTGTCGCGGCGACATGAAGCCCACCAACCTCGTCATCCTCCGTCGTCTCACTCTTGCCCTGGCGTGTCTGGCACCTGCCATTGCCGCGGCTCACCCTCGGCCTGTGGCTGCGGCCATGGTCGCACCCCAGCTCGAGGGTCAGATCAACATCAACTCGGCGAGTGCCGAGCAGTGGGATCTGTTGCCTGGCATCGGGCCCACCACCGCCGAACGCATCCTCGCGTTCGTGAAGAAAAAGGCCGTCACGCACGCCAGTCAGCTGATGCGCGTCAAGGGCATCGGACGCAAGACCTACGATCGGATCAAGCCCTTTCTCGTGGTGCAGGGCGAGACCACCCTGCACGCAGCCGATCCGAAAACCCAGACTCCGTGAGCGTCGGCGACTCGGTCGTTCGCGGCCCGGCGAAACGTCAAGACGGCCAACGCCGTCATCGCCGGGCCGCGGTCGCCCTCATGGGGCCCTCATGGGGAACGGCTGGGCTTTGCCTGCTATGGTCGCAAGGGTGAACTGTCCCCGCGCCCTGGTTGTGGTGTCGTTGCTCGGAATCCTGGGCCTGGTCGCCTGCAAGCCCAAGCCGACCAGTGCGCCCTACGCCCCCGGCCAGGGCCCGCAGGCCGCGGCGCTGATCGCCGGCGCGAAGCCTCAGCTCGATGCGGTCGCGGTACCCGACGCGAAGGTGGTCGCCAATCGCGTGCTGCGGGGCAACCTCGCGTTTTTGGCCCAAGCACCGGGACGCTTTCGCGGCAGCGTCGGCGTGTCTGGCAACGAGCTCGTCACGCTGGCGTTTACCGAAGCCGGCTACGCGCTGCGGTACAAGCTCGATGCGTTTCCCACGGGGTTCTACCACGGGCCACCATCCGCGTGCGCGGTCGAGGCGCTGCTCGGTGTCGCACTCGATGCCGAGGATCTCGTCGCGCTGGTGCTCGGTGGCGCACCGGTGATCGCTGAACCATTCGACATCGTCGAACAAGGCTGGGACTCCGCCGCCGGCCACGAGGCGGTCACGATTCGCAACCCGCGGTTCGTGCAGCGACTCGAGTTCGCCAAGCTCGGTGAGCACTGGCAGTTCGTGGGCAGCAAGCTGTGGCGACGCGACGCCGATGGATCGCGGGGCGATTGGATCTGGTCGCTATCGCACGAGGACCTCGCGATGCACGACGGTGCGATGCTCCCGGCACGCACTCGCGTGGTGGCCCCGGGCAAGCGCAAGGACAACCTGCTGGTCATCCAGTACAAGTCACGCGACCTCGATCCGGCCTTTGCGAAAGGTTCGGACGATGGGGCTCGAGCGGACGAGGGTGGAGCCGACGACGGCGCAGCAGAGGGTAGCGCGGACGACTGGGGCGGAGACGACGGCGCCTGGGAGGGCGAGCCCGGTGGCGAGGGCGAAGCGGGCGAGAGCCCGGCGACGCCCGCAGCGACACCCAAGCCGCCGGTCGACGCGCCTGCCAAGCCGGTGGGTACCAAGGCGGCCGCGCCGGTGGTGTTCACGATCGACGGGACCGGGCTGAGCGATCGCGGCGACCTGTGCCGCTAAAAGCCGCTGCCAACGGCCTACGCGCACGACCAACGCCGGTGTCCCGCGGTAGTGTCGACGCCAATGGTCTACCCAGCCCCAGGCCGGCACGCGGTCGTTCGTGCTCTCGCCAGCACGCCGCTCGAGGCGCTCGAGCAACAGCTCGAGCTACAGGTTCAGGCGGCACCCGACCCGGCACAGTTGGCAGCGGATGAGGTTGTCGTCGCGGTCCGCAGCGCCTGTGTCGGCTGGGTCGACCTGCTGATGATGAGTGGTCAGTACCAGCATGTCCCCGAGCCGCCCTACACGCCCGGGCTCGAGTTTGCTGGCGAGGTCGTGTGGCGCGGCGGCTTGGTGACTGCGGTCGAAGTCGGTGCGTCGGTGATCGCCGATGGTCTACGCACCGGTCCGCGCTCGTTGGGTGGCCACCGCCGCTGGGGTGGTTTCGCGAGCTACGCCGTGGCGCCGGCCAGCGCCGTGCTCCCGCTACCTTCGGGCTTCTCGTTCGACGAGGGCGCGTGCCTGCTCGGCGGCACGGAAACCGCCTATCACGCGCTTGTCACCCGGGCCGCGGTGCGCGAAGGCGAGACGGTGCTGGTGCTGGGGGCGACCGGCTCGACGGGCCTGGCCGCGGTGGCGTTGGCGAAGCTGCTCGGTGCCACGGTGATCGCCGCAGGGCGCTCCGCCGCCAAGCTCGAGACCGCGCGGATGCTCGGTGCCGATCATCTCGTGGTGGTCGGGGCCCAAGACGCCCCGCGGCTGCGCGACAGCGTCAAGCAGCTCACCGGGGGGCGCGGCGCGGACGTCATCTACGATCCCGTGGGCGGCGAGCTTTCGGTCGAGGCGTTGCGCGCCGCGGCCTTCGGCGCGCGCTTTGTCGTGGTCGGTTGGGCCGGGACACCGCTGGTCGCTCGCGGTGGACGCGAGGCGAACCAGCTGCCGACCAACCTGATCCTGATGAAGAGCATCGACGTGCTGGGCTCGCCGGCCGCGATCTCGGTGCATCGCGACCCGAGCCTCCGCATCGAGCGCTTGGCGAGGATCCTCGCGTGGGCCCAGGCCGGCCAGCTGCGACCCCACGTGAGCGCGAGCTTTGGGCTGACTGCCGTCGTCGAGGCTTTGCGCGAGAAGTGGGATGGGCGTCACGCCGGGAATGTCGTCGTGCACCCCTAGGAGACCGACGTGCACCCCTCAGCGCGCGAACTGCAGCCGCCGCGCCTCGAGCACGCGCACGCGATCGCGGATCTGCGCCGCATCCTCGAACTGCAGCTGTTTGGCCAGTGCAGCCATCTGCGCCCGTAGTTCGAGCAGCCGCGCGTCGATCTCGGCCGGCAACAGATCGTCGTCGCGCAGCTCGGCGACCCCGACCGGGAGCTGCCGGGCACCGGCCGCGGTCGCCGGGGTCTTGCCAGTGGTCTTGCGCTCGGCCTGACGCTTCTCGTTCTCCAGGTGATCGACCCCACGCGAGGTCGTGCGCGGCACGATCCCGTGCTCGAGGTTGTAGTCGGCCTGAACCTTGCGGCGGCGATCGGTCTCGTCGATCGCCGTGCGCATGCTGTCGGTGATGCGATCGGCGTACATGATGACCCGCCCCTCGAGGTTTCGCGCCGCACGGCCCACCGTCTGGATCAGCGCGCGGGTCGAGCGAAGAAACCCCTCTTTGTCGGCGTCGAGGATCGCGACCAAGCTGACCTCGGGAATGTCGAGGCCCTCGCGCAACAGGTTGATGCCGACCAGCACATCGAACTCCCCGGTGCGCAGGCCTCGGATCAGCTCGACGCGCTCCAGCGTCTCGATGTCCGAGTGCAGGTACTTCACCTTGATGCCGAGATCGGCAAAGTACTCGGCGAGATCCTCCGACATGCGCTTGGTCAGGGTCGTGACCAACACGCGCTCTTGCTTGGCGATGCGCAGCTTGATCTCGTCGAACAGGTTGTCGACCTGGCCGGCGATCGGTCGGACCTCGATCGGCGGATCGAGCAAACCCGTGGGCCGAATGATCTGCTCGACGACCACACCATGGGTGCGTTGGACCTCGTAGTCGCCTGGCGTCGCCGACAAAAAGATCGCCTGCCCGACCCGCTGCTCCCACTCTTCGAACTTCAGCGGCCGGTTGTCCATCGCCGACGGCAGGCGAAATCCGTGGTCGACCAGCGTCTCCTTGCGGCTGCGGTCGCCGCGGTACATCGAGCCGATCTGGGAGACGGTCTGGTGCGACTCGTCGACGACCATCAGGTAGTCGGGCGCAAAGTAGTCCAACAACGTCGGTGGCGGCTCGCCGGGCTTGCGGCCGGTGAGGTGGCGAGAATAGTTCTCGATGCCCGAGCAGTGTCCCATCTCTTGCAACATCTCGAGATCGAACATCGTGCGCTGTTCGAGCCGCTGGGCCTCGAGCAGCTTGATCTTCTCGCCGAGCTCGGCGAGTCGCAGCTGCAGCTCGACCTTGATGCCCTCGATCGCGCGGCGCAGCTGACTGGCCGGCGTGACGTAGTGGCTGGCCGGAAAAATGCTGACTCGAGTCAGCGAACTGCGGGGCTGGCCGCGCAAGGGATCGACCTCGCGGATGGCCTCGACCTCGTCCCCGAAAAACTCGATACGGATCGCGGTGTCGTCCTCGTAGGCAGGAAACACCTCGACGACGTCGCCTCGCACGCGAAAACAGCCGCGGTGAAAGTCGATGTCGTTGCGCTCGTACTGCATCTCGACGAGCCGGCGCAGCAGCTGGTCGCGTTCGATCTGCTGGCCGACCTCGACCTGCACCACCATGCCCAGATAGGCCTCAGCTGCGCCGATGCCGTAGATGCACGACACGCTGGAGACGATGATGACGTCGCGCCGACTGAGCAGCGAATACGTCGCTGAGTGACGCATGCGATCGAGCTGTTCGTTGATCGACGAGTCCTTGTCGATGAACGTATCGGTGGAGGGGATATAGGCTTCGGGCTGGTAGTAGTCGTAGTACGAGACGAAATACTCGACCGCGTTGTGGGGAAACAACGCCTTGAACTCGGCGTAGAGCTGGGCGGCGAGGGTCTTGTTGTGCGCCATGATGATCGTCGGGCGCTGGACCCGCTCGATCACGTTCGCAATGGTGAACGTCTTGCCGCTGCCAGTGATGCCCAGCAGCACCTGCGCGGCTTCGCCAGCCTCGAGGCCGCGCACCAGCGCTTCGATCGCCGCTGGCTGGGCGCCGGCTGGTTCGAACGTCGTGACCAGCTCGAACGGACGCTGGTGCACCGGCCTGGGGATGGCGACATGGCTGGGATCCCAGGGCTCGCCCGTGTCGGTCAGCGGCTCACTTGCGCGGCGGGCGGGCGCGACGGTTCCTGGCGCAGCGGCGGCAGTCGCAGGGCTCTTGGCGCGGCGTTTTGGTGGCATGGGGCGGCCGCCGAGGGTAACGCTTTTCGCGCGTGCTACAACCGTGCGGTGATCGCAGTGCGGCGGCGTCGATGGTTGCATGGGGTACTCGCTGCGATCGGGATCACGATCGCGGCCTGTCGATCCGCCGATCACCCGTCGCGGACGCCGCACGAGGCGGTCTCGCCGACACTCGCGAACAAGGCCCCAGTGGGGCCGCTCGCGGACTCATCGTCGACGGTGAGTTCGCCCGCGGTGATCTCCGCCTCGCCTGCCCGACACCTCACGGGTGCCGCGCAACAATGCGACGGTGGTCACCTCGGCGCCCTGCTGCTCGTGCCTGCCGACGCCACCGCAGTCGGTGGGGTCGCGGCTGGGGCGCTGGTGAATCTGCCTTTTTATGCCGCCCATCGCTCGAGTATCGAGGTCGGAGAGTTCAAGCGCTTCGTTGCCGCCGCCGCGGCTTGCGAGCTTGGACCGGCAACGTGGCGCTCGGCCACCTTCGCGACCGATCCAGCGAAATCAAACAACACGCTGGTATTGCGGGCCGAGGGGATCGGAAAGCCCGAGCGCCTCACGTGTCTGAGCGCCCAGCTTGCCGCTTCCGGAAACCCCGCGCCGTTCACGATGAGCGCCACCGAGGGTCAACCCGAGCTGGTGTTCACCGACGGATCACGCGGGTGGGTCGTCAACGGCTGCACCGTGGTGATCGCCTCTTCGAACTGGATCGACGCGACCAAGGCGCGCATCGCTGGCCGCGGCCGCTCGGTGCTCGATGGCGCGCTGATGCCCGTCGTCGCCCGTGCCGGCGAGCGCAAGCACGTCTGGATGGCGGGCGCTTTGGCTTCGGGCTTGGGGGGCGGAGGCGGTCTCTTTGCCGACGCGCAGGATTTTGCCGCGTCAATCGATCTCACAGGTGGTTTCGCGTTTTCGCTCTCGTTCCAGTTTCTCGATGCTGCGGCTGCGCGGGGCGGCGCCAAGCTGCTGCGCGACCAATTCGACATGATGAAGGGCTTGCTTCCCCAGCTCGGCCTTCCAGCCGCGGTGATCGACACCGTCGGCATCTCTGACGCAGGCCAGTTCGTGACGCTTGGCGCCCGAGGGAACGAGAGCGATCTCGAGGCCGTACGGCAAGCCCTGGCGAAGATGATCCTCGGCGGCTCGTGAGCAACGCACGGGTGACGGCCACGACCGATGCAGTGGCGGCGGACGCCGCCGCGGCCACCTCCGAGGAGACTCGTCGCGGCACCGTGGGGCTCGTCTACGGACTCGCCGCGTTCGTCACCTGGGGGCTGCTGCCGCTGTACTTCCACGCGCTGCGCACGGTCCCGGCGCTCGAGACGCTGGCGCATCGCATCGTCTGGGCGACGGTCATGCTCATCGTCCTTCTGACGCTGCGCGGCTCATGGCGCGAGGGTTTCGCCGCAATCGCTGCGCGCTCGAGTCTCGGCGTATGGCGCAACCTCCGGGTCTTCGGTGTGACCACGGTGCTGCTGTCGACCAATTGGCTGGTGTACATCACCGCGGTCAACACCGACCGCGTGCTCGAGGCCAGCCTGGGCTACTTCGTAACACCGCTGGTGAACGTGGTGCTCGGAATCGTCGTGCTCGGCGAGCGCCTCTCACGCCCGCAGGGCGTCGCGATCGCGATCGCCACGGGTGGCGTGCTGGTCTTGATGGTGGGGACCGCCAGCGCGCCATGGATCCCATTGACGCTGGCGCTGTCGTTCGGAACCTACGGGCTGTTGCGCAAGCGGCTCGTGGTGCCGCCGATCATGGCGTTGCTCGTCGAGACGATCGTGATGTTGCCGATCGCCGGCGGGTACCTGGTGTTCCTGGCGGCCCGCGGCGAGAGCATGCTCGGCGGCGGCGACGCGACCGTCGATGCACTGCTGCTGGGCACCGGAATCATCACGGCCCTTCCGTTGATCTGGTTTGGTCATGCGGCGCGCCGCTTGCGACTGTCAACCCTTGGTGCGCTGCAATATTTGTCCCCGACGATGGGGATGGTCATTGCGATCGGCGTGTTCGCCGAGTCGTTCGGACACTGGCATGCGGTCGCGTTCGGGGCGATCTGGGTGTCGCTGGCGATCTATGGCGTCGATGCGGCCCGGCGCTCACGAGCGCTCGTCCAAAGCCGATGATCCACGTGCGATGATGTGGCGGCCATGGCCGGCCTGTACGCGATCATCGACCTCCCGCATCCTCATGAGCTGCCCACCGACCAGCGCTTCGCAGCGCTGTGCGAGGGCGCTGGACCCCAGGGGCTCGCGATGTGCCAGCTTCGCTTCAAGTCGGCGACGTCGGCCCAACGACGGGAGGCGTTGGTCGGGCTGGGGTCGGCATGCCTCACCGCCGGGGTCCCGCTGCTCGTCAACGACGACGTGGAGCTCGCGCTTGCCGGACTGCCTGGGGTGGTGGGCGTGCACCTCGGACAGGGCGATGCAGGTGTCGATGACGTCGCGGGCGTCCGGGAACGGGCCGACCGCGCGGGGCTCGGTCGGTTTCGCATCGGCGTCTCGACCCACGACGTCCGGCAGCTCCGCGCGGCCATTGCCCAGCGGCCCGACTACATCGCGTATGGCCCCGTGCTGGGTACAGCGTCCAAGGCCAACCCCGACCCGGTGGTGGGCTTCGATGGGCTCGCGGATGCGTGCCGGATCACCTCGACGCCGGTGGTGGCGATCGGTGGGCTCGATCCCAAGGCGGCCCATCGCGCGGTGGCGGTGGGTGCGACGATGGTTGCCGTGATCGGTGGGCTGGTGGCGAGCACCGCAGCCGCGACCGCCGCAGCCGCCCGGGCATATGTGGAGGCGATCGACCAGGCCGCGCAGCTGCTGACGGCTGAACAGGTCAACGCGCAGATTCCGGTGATGTCCGTAGCGACGCTCACGGAGATAGCGTCTTGGTCCGACGACCTGGCGGTGCTCGCGGGGCTCCGGCTGCCCACGCGATTCCGCCCGCGAGTCTACGGTAGCAGCGCCTACTATCGTCCGAGCGATGTTTGCGACCTGCTCGCCGCGATCGGCAAGCGCGAGGATGAGTCGTGGGCCCAGTGGACCACGCGTGGCGACCACGGCGACGCCTCTGTCGTGCTGTTGCGCCGCACCAACCGGCCGACTTAGGCGCCGTCGCTTTGGCGCCGCCGCTTGGCGCCGCCGCTTGGCGCCGCCGCTTGGCGCCGCCGCTTCGCGCCCAAATTCTCGGCTCGCCGCGACAGTTCGATCATGCTCGCCGCGTGGCGATGCCCGCGTCATCGGTGGAAATGAAGAAAATTTGCTTGATCGAAGATCCGGAGCAAGATGAAGTCATGATGGTTGTGCGTCGGTCGAATGCGAAGGCGAGCGCCGCTGGGCGAATCGCGACCGGTCCGCTGCTGCAGGTTCCCGTGCGGGCGTTGCAGGGCCCCAGGACGCTCGAGGATCGATTGATCCCCGGGTTGTTTCTGTTCGCCTTTGTCGGTTTGCTGGCGATCCAGGCCTTTCACGCCCTGACCCACTGATCCCCGCCGACAGCCCCGCCACCGCGAGCGGCTCGCGAGCGTGGCCGTGCGGACGTTTGCGAGGGTGTCTCGCCGTTGCCGGTCGGGATTCAAAATACGTGTCGCGACCCTCGCGACCCCCGTATGATGCTGACCTCGCGCGTGTTCGCGGGACTTGGGCGTGCAGTGACCAACAACGAAGCCCCGCCACCGCGCCGTCTCCCGCCGCCGCCGCCCGGGTACGCGCGGCGCAGCGCGGAGACCACACCTGAGGGCACCAAGCCCGAGCAAGTCTCGCCCGCGACCACGCCGCCCCCGGCGGGCGAGCTTCCGCCCGCGGCGCGCGTGGTCCCGCCCGCCGTGCCCGCGTCGGCGGCCGCCAAACCCTCGGTGAGCAGACCTGCGGTCCCGTCCGTCGCCTCGATCCCGAAGACCCCGACGGTGGCTGCGCCCACGGCCCCAAAGCTCGCCACGCCGAAGCCGCCGCGGACCTTGGGTCCGCCGCCGGTGAACGGGCTGATCGACGCCGCGGACCAACTCCCCGACCCGCCGCGGCCACGCAAAGACACGCCCCGCGCGCTCGGCGAGGCCGCACTTCGGCCGCCCCCGCCAGCGCCACCGGTGGCCGCACGGCCGCCCGCGCCCCGGCCCGCGACAATGCTGACGCCGATCGACGGCCCGTCGACCGAGACGACCGCTTCGCGACGCCTCGCGTCCGCCGAATCGACGCCAACCCTCGCGGTTTCGGCGGGTGTCGTCCCCCCGATCGCGGCGGTTCCCGATGGCCTGCGCGACGCATACTCCGACGACGCCCGACAAGCGGTCGCACTGTACGAGGCCCGGCTCACCCACGTCACCGACGTGCCGACCCGCGGGCGGCTCCACTACGAGATCGCTCGGGTCTGCGAGGCCGTGCTCGGTGATCGCGAGCGCGCGGCCGAGCACTACACCCAGGCACTATCGTCCACGTCGGAGCACCTGCCGTCGATCGTCGGCGCGCGTCGCGTGGCGCTGGCGCTCGGACGATTCGATGCCGCGGTCGGCCTGTTCGATCGCGAGATCCGCCTGACCGCACTGCGGGCGGGCAAGGCCGCGCTCCTGCTGGCCAAGGGCCGGATGCTCGAAGATCGCCTCGGTCGGACCGACGCCGCGCGCGAGGCCTACGCCGCGGCGATCGAGCTCTCCGATCCCGATGCCGGCCTGTGGCACGCGGTTGCACAGCTCGATGCCGGGGCCGGGGCGTGGGCGGCGCTCGATCGCGCCCACGAGTCGGTGGCCAACGCCGTGGTCGGCGAGGTGCGGCTGCGCGCCGCAACCCTGTGCCAGCGGGCGCGCCTCAAGGAGCTCCACGGCGGCGACTTCGACGGCGCTGCCCAGCTCTATGGCCAGGCGTTCGACCTCGACCCGACCGCGCCTGGGGTCGTGTCGGCGCTCGAGCGACTGTTCGCGCGTGGCGGCCGATGGCGCGAGCTGGTGGCGCTGCTCGAACGCGAAGCCTTGCTGGTGACCGACCCGGCCTCGCGAGCGCTGGTCTTGCATCGCTCAGCCTTGGTATGGCTCGATCGACTGGGCGACCGCGACGCGGCCCGCACCACCCTCGAGCGCGCGATCGAGCACGGCCCCCCGCAGGCCGTCGTGCTCGAATCGCTCGCTCGCGTCTACGAAGAGGGCGGTCATTGGCCGGAATTCGCGGCCACGCTGGCGACGCTGGTGGAGCTGTCGGTCGATCCCCAGCAACGCCTGGGCCAGCTCCAGCGGCTCGGCGCGGTCTGCCTCGACGCGCTCGATGATTCGGTCGGGGCCGTCGCTGCGTTCGAGGCAGTGCTCGCCATCGATCCGGCCCACGTCCCTGCTTTGCGTGCTCTGGCTCCGCTGTACGCCAAGTCCGGCCAGCACGAGGCGCTGATCGCGATGCACCAAGGCGAGGCGGCCGCGACCCGTGAGCCGCGGCGGCGCGCGGTCGCCCATGCCCGCGCCGCCGAGATTCTCGAGCAAGTCGATCGCATCGACGAGGCGATGACCGAGCACGAGCACGCGCTGGCGCTGACGCCGGCGTTGTTGCCGTCATTCGAGGCCTTGGTGCGGTTGTACGCCCGCACCGGCCGTCATCGCGAGACCGTCGAGCTGTACGAGCGTCATCTCGACAGCGTCGAGGTCGAGCGACGCATCGAGTACCTTTTCGCGATCGGTGACATCGTTCGCGGCCCGCTGGCCGATCCCGAGCAGGCCGAGTACGCGTATCGTAGAATCCTCGGGCTTCGTCCCACGCACCTGGGCGCGATCCATGCGCTCGGCCGCGTGGCGTCCACTGCGGGGCGCTGGCGCTCCGTCATCGAGGCGTTCGAGCTCGAGGCCGGACTCGTGCGCGAAACCACCGCACGCGCGGATCTCTTGCACCGCGCCGGCGAGATCCTGGATGACAAGCTCGGACGGCGCGACGAGGCCATCGCTCGACTGCGCAGCGTGCTGAGCCTCGACCCGCGTCACCTGGCCACACTCGCGAGCTTGGGTCGCATCTTCCACGCCGAACGCAGGTGGGCCGATCTCGCCGAGGTCTACGAGCGCGAGCTCGAAGCGGCCAGCGAACCGCTGGCCGAAGTGATCCTCTTGCATCGACTCGGCGAGCTGTACGCGCGACAACTCGGGGACGGCGACCGAGCGATCACTTGTTTGCGCCGGGCGCTCGACATCGATCCGCAGCACCGAGCGTCGCTGGGGGTGCTCACCAGGATTCTCCGCGCGCGTGGTGCTTGGCGCGAGCTGGTCTCGCTCGCCGAGCTCGAGCGCGACAGCTTTCACGATCCGAGCTCGCGGGCGCTGGCGAGCTTTCAGCTCGGTCGGATCCATGAGGATCACCTCGATGACCTCGCGGCCGCAGAGCGCTGCTATCTGCAGGCCGTCGAGCTGCGACCGGGCTATCGCGCCGCAGCCGATGCCCTGTCGCGAGCGCGCAGCGAGCTGGGCCATTGGGCTGAGCTCGCCGCAGAGCTCGAGCGCGACGCGGCGACCCTGGCTGATCCGCGGCTTGCGACGGCCTCTCTGTATCGCGCGGCCGAGGTCGCGCGCGATCACCTCGGCGATCGGCCCCGCGCACGCCGTGGATTCGAGCGGGTGTTGGCGCTGGTGCCCGACCACATCGGCGCCCTCGTCGCGCTCGAGGAACTGCTGCGTCGCGACGGCGATCACCAGGGGCTCGCGGCCGTGCTCGCCATGCAAGCCGCGACGTTCGTCGATCCCAGTGCGCGGGTGATGGCGCTGCAAGAGCGGGTGCGCACGCTCGACCTCGCCGGGCTCGGGACCCCGCAGGATCGAATCGACACCTGGTCGACGGTGCTGGCGCTGCGACCCGGCGATCTCACGGCGTTGGCTGGGCTCGAGCGCGAGTCGCTGGCGTCGGGCGATCTGCGGGTGATCGCGAGTGTCGACGCGCTGCTCGCCGCAGCGGCGTCCGATCCCCAGCTGCGCGCCGCGTTCCTCACTCGCCGCGCCGAGGCGCTGGAAGCCGCGGGCGGACCCCAGGCGCTCGACGTCTATCGCGAGGCACTCGGGCTCGACCCCGAGAACCTCGGGGCGCTGCGTGGGCTTGGCCGAGTGGCCGACGTTCTCGGCGACGCCGAAGCCGTGGTCGAGGTCGCCGAACGCGAGGCCGCGATCGCGAAGTCGCCCAGCGAGGCCGCCGACGCTTGGGTCCGCGCTGGTGTGGCGCGACTCGAACAGCTCGCCGATCGCGGTGCTGCGGTCGCCGCGTTCGAGGACGCGCTCAATCTGTGGCCGGATCACCTCGAGGCCGCGCAGCGCCTGTCGGCGACGATGCGCCTGCAGGGACAGCTCGCGAAGCTCGCCGAGCGACTCGGACGCGCCGCCAATGAAGCCCGTGACGGTGCTCGCCAGCGTGCGCTGTGGCTCGAGGTCGGCCAGCTCTACGCGCATGAACTCAGCCGTCTCGGGGCCGGCGTGGCCGCGCTGCAACGACTGGTCGAGCACCACCCCGACGACGTTGCGGGGCTGCTCGAGCTGGCCCGACTGCACCTGGGCGATCGCCGCGTCGATGAGGCGACGGCGTTGCTGCGTCGCGCCCAAGCCGTCGCCACCGGGCCCGATCGCGGTGCCGCACACTTCTTGCTGGGGACCGCGCTCGAGGACAAAGGTGACTTCCCCGGCGCCTTTGCTCAGTACGAACAGGCGCTCGCACACGGCGCGAGCGAGGCTCACGTGCTCGAGCGCGTGGTTGCGCTCCAGCTCGACACCGGGTTGTACGCCGCCGCCGTCGACAGCGCCTCGCGCCTGCGCGCGCACGCGGTCGACGATGAAGCGACCGTGCGGGCAGACATCGCGCTGGCCCATGCCCACATGGGCGCGCGGCGGATCGAAGCCGCGATCGAAGCGCTGGCCCACGCCATCGCGATCGAGGGCAGCGGGGGGATCGCGAGCACCGAGTTGCATGGGATCGCCACGGTGCCCGAGCACTGGCGTCACTACGTCGCGATGATCCGCGTGCATCTGCCCACCGTCCGCGAGCGGCGGGCCGCGCTGTATCTGGAGATCGCCCGCGTGATGCATGAGCGACTCGACGACCTCGATGGTGCGCGCATGACCCTGATCGAGGGCCTGCGTGCCTGCGAGGGCGATGCTTCGCTGCGATTCGAGCTCGCGAACTACCTTCGGCTCGCGCATCGGCATGCCGAGGCCATCGAGCAGCTCCAGCAGGTCCTCATGGACGACGTCGTGCGGGTCGAAGCCTGGCGCAGCCTGGCCCAGACGTACGACGAGCTGAACCAGCCCCGCGCGCGCGCGATCGCCAATGCCGCCCTGGGCGTGTTCGAAGTCGCGACCAACGCAGAGCGCGAGGATATTCGCGCC